>JACPAT010000224.1 GCA_016180655.1 Candidatus Methylomirabilota bacterium
GTTCCATTCCCACGACGGAAACCTCTGCTCGTCTGTTGTTCCTCGCAGAGGCGAGAAGCCGCCGACGAGGTCGCCAATTTCCGAGCACTCTATCCCCACAAGAGAAAACCTACAAGCACTTGACCAAGTTTCCCGCGGCAAAAAGCCGGTTGTTGTGGGGTTTTTGGCCTGCCCACCAGAATCCGCAAGACCGGAGAGTTCATAGTGGGTCCAGATGACATCGCGCTCCTGGACCAAGCTCTCACCAAGTTTGGCCGCGGGAATTTCGCTTTTCGAAGGATCGGGGAGAGGACACTCGGCCGCTGGAGACAGGGGGGTGATTGAGAGCCGCGAGTACCCTTTCCTACCAGTAACCCTTGAGATCCGCAGTATCCACGAATCTGTCCCTGCCTTCGTTGATACCGGCTTTGACGGCTTTCTAATCCTGCCCGATAGGTACTTGCCTCAGCTCGGCCCCCCTGATTTCGTCGGCCGCTAGACCTTGGCGGATGGATCCACCGTCGAGTGGATCGCTTCTCCGTCACCTTTGATCACGGCCAACGCATCATCGCAGCCGAGTAGCGAAACCGTCTCGATCTAGCTCTTCCGAAAACCCCCGGGGCCTCTGCCTGTGCGCCTGCCTGCCCCGCCCTGTCTGCCGTGCCGGCACAGGCAGGCGGGGCGGTAGGCAGGTCGCACGCAGACAGGCCGAGTCGGGCGCCAGGCTCCTCCCTGTGCCTGGGGATGTCAAAGAGCCACAGCGATTTGCAGCGCAAATGATCAGCGAGTCCCTTGGGCCATTCGCCGGCGCTTGGCTGGCTTGGCGCCAGCTCCGGTTGTGCTCTCCCCGTTCGCACCGGAAGCGATACTGACCTCCCGACCCGACCTCGCAGCGTACGCATCCACTGCCTTCCGTTCGAGCAGGTAGGTCCGCCCTACTTGTCGCGCGGGAAGGCGCTTCTCACGGATCGCCTTCCGTATGGCCTCTGCGGTCAGGCCGATCCACTGGGCCGCCTCCTCGCAGGAGACGAAGTCCGGTTCGCTGGCAGCCTCGATGAAGCCCGCACGCTTCGTGGAGCTGTTCTTTCCCACGGCCAGGAATCCCTGAGTGATACCCAGTCGGTCAGCGAGGTCTTGGCAGACCCGGTAAAGGGGGGAGCGGGCGACCTTCTCGGTGACCCACTGACCGCCTCCGAGAGCCGGCGAGCCGGGCGCGTTGACCCGGTTGACGAAGTTCGGATACGCCTCCCCCGCTTCGTAGGCCTTCACCACCCGACCGAGGAACACCTTCTCCTCGGCGGTGAGGCCCGAGAGGTCGATCCTCTCTCCGGTCAGGGTCACGTATGCCTTGGCCATGGCGATCCTCATGTGGAGGCGAGGCCCTCAGCCGCGCCCCCTACAGTATACGTCCGCGGTTGTGTGAACGCAACTTCAAATCTCGCGTACACAACCACCTTGCCACTCAGGCCCGGGCCACGAACTCCCCACGCCAGCGGTTCGAAAGGTAAATATAGTCCTGGTCGCAGCCTTGGACCGCGAGGACATCGTGTCGGATGAACCTCCGCAGGGCTGGGGCCGTCCCACGACCGCGCCGCGGCACCCGGATGAGGAGCGAGTCATCGGGGATAAGCTGCCCGGCGTCGTTTCTCCACTCCCCGTAGACCCGGACCGTCTCAGGCCGGAAGTGGAACCGCCGAGCCAGCTCGTCACGAAAGACCGCCAACTGCTCGTTCGTGAACAGGGGAAGGCGTGGCCCTCCGGCCGGGTCGGGGTTCCGCTGGAGCGGCAGGAGGAAATAGATCTCGTCTCGGTCCTCTGCGGTGGAGCGATCTTCAAGGTCGATTCTCCTCTCGCGGGTTCGCTGCGCCCATTCGGCCAAAAACCTCAGCATGCGCTGAGTTGCGCCTCTCCTCCTGAGTCCGACGACGTACCGCGTACCTCGGTCATCGGCGATCTCCGTGAAGCCGCCTGCGAGATCAACCAAGGCCTCCCGGAACGCAGCGAGATCGTCCCCCCGCAGGTTCGCTGCAAACCGGTATTCCCGAACGGGCCTCGGGACCGCGGCTCCTGTCATCAGCGGCTATCTCCGGCCTCACGGAAGCGCCCCAAAGTGTGACCGCGTTCAAACGAGAAGCAACTCCTTGATCCGCTCCACGATGAGCACGCCCTCCGCGCCGCGCACGGGGTCCTCGTCGATCGCACCTGCCGCGCGGAACACCTCGACCTCCTCGTCGGTACACACGTGGCCGAAGGCGCCCACGCAGCGAATGTTCTTGAGGTACTCCCGGATCTCCCACGGCTCGAAGATCCGCTTGATCTCTGCGATGAAGTTCGGCAGCTCCCGCGCGAACTCGGGATGCTGTTCCGCCGCCCGCACGAAGTTCACGAGCTTCTCGCCGATCAGATAGCCGAGGGCCTTCTCGGTACCAAACTCCCCCTTGATCCCGCGCGCCCCCTCGCACTGCCCAATCCAGATCTTGTGGAACTTGATCATGGTCACCTCGTTCGCGACAGGACTCGCGCAATCAAGGCGCCCCACTCAGGGACGAACCGATCCACGAAGTCCTGGAGAAACGGCTGAATTTGCTTCTGGATGGGTGATAGAAATTTGCGTGATAGAAATTTGCTTTTCAGGCTCGGCGCGGCCGCGCGGCTCTGCCCTGCGACGCATCGGAGCATGCCGCAGCCACCTGGAGGTGTCAAGGGGTGAATCCGCCGCACGCACTCGGCGAACTCCAGCCTGTCGACCGCCACGGCAGGATCTGCCATACTTTCGGTTCCGTTTGATCGCTCTTGCACAGCGAGGAGGTCATCGTTCTCATGGCCCCGAGAGTTGCGACGTCCGATCGAACGAGTCGGGAGACAAAAGCAGCAAAGAGGCCTGTTGGCGTAGGTCGAGGCACTACCGGCAAGTCTTCCCCCGCCTTCCGTCCTCCCGCCCTTTCCCGCACGCGACGGCCGGAGGGGATGTCCCTGGAGGCCTGGCAGACCGCCCTGCGCCGCGAGTTCGGCCGCGCCCAACGGTTTCTCCTGAAGAACATCGGGGGCGAGCCGGTCTTCTCCGAGTTTTCCGTCACCAACCCGCAGACCAACGGCACCTACCGCGTTGCGATCCGCGGCCGGAACCCGGGCGACAACTACTGCTCGTGCCCCGACTTCGCCGTCAACACCCTTGGCACCTGCAAGCACATCGAGTTCACGCTGGCGATGTTGGAGAGGCAACGGGGCGGCCGGGCCGCCCTCGCTGCAGGCTTCCAGCCCGACTACTCGGAAGTCTTCCTGCGCTACGGCGCGAAACGCGAGGTCGCTTTCCGCCCCGGTCGCCACTGCCCGCCGGCGATTCGTCGCCTCGCATCCCAGTACTTCGGTCCGGATGGCCTCCTCAAGCCTTCGGCCTACGACCGCTTCGAATCCTTCCTCAAGGACGCCCGATCGGACGGGCACGAACTGCGCTGCTACGAGGACGCCCTGGCGTGTAGCGCCCAGGTCCGAGACGACGCCCGCCGGCGCGCGGGGATCGAAGCGCTGTTCCCGCAGGGGGCGGGCAGCCCCGCGTTCGAGAAGCTGCTGAAGGTCCCGCTGTACGCCTATCAACGGCAGGGAGCGCTCTTCGCGGCGAAAGCCGGCCGCTGCCTGCTGGGCGACGAGATGGGCTTGGGGAAGACGATCCAGGCCATCGCCGTTGCCGAGATCCTCGCCCGCACGTGCGGCGTCGAACGGGTTCTTGTGGTCTGCCCCACCTCCCTGAAACACCAGTGGATGCAGGAGATCGAGAAGTGCGCGGATCGGCCGGCGGAGGTCGTCGAGGGTCCTTCCGCTGCCCGTGCGGCGCGCTACGCCTCCGACACCTTCTACAAGATCGTCAACTACGACGTCATCCACCGCGACCTGGACCACATCCGGCAATGGGCTCCCGACCTCGTCATCCTCGACGAGGCCCAGCGGATCAAGAACTGGCGGACGCGCACGGCGCGAAGCGTGAAGCGCCTTCCCTCCCAATACGCGATCGTCCTCACGGGAACCCCTCTGGAAAACCGGCTCGATGAGCTTCACTCCATCCTCGAGTTCGTGGACCGCTTCCGCCTGGGGCCGATGTTCCGCTTCCTCGCCGAGCACGAAATCACCGACGACTCCGGCCGGGTCGTCGGGTACCGTCGCCTCACCCGGATCGCCGAGACGCTCAGGCCGGTCCTCCTCCGGCGGGGGAAAGCGGAGGTCCTGCCCCAACTCCCCGAGCGCTTGGACAAGATCTTCTTCGTGCCGATGACGGAGGCGCAGGCGCGACACCATGAGGAGAACCGCGAGATCGTCGCGCGGATCGTCGCCAAATGGCGCCGCTCCGGGTTCCTGACCGAGACGGATCAGCGGCGCCTGATGATCGCCTTGCAGAACATGCGGATGGCCTGCAACAGCACCTATCTCCTCGACGGGGCAACCGACCACGGGGTCAAGGCCGACGAGCTGGTGACGCTTCTCGCGGAGATCTTTGAGCGTCCGGACGCGAAGGTGGTGGTCTTCAGTCAGTGGCTGCGGATGCATGAGCTGATCGTGCGCCGGCTGGAGGCCCGGCGCTGGCCGCACGTCCTCTTCCACGGCGGCATCCCTGGGCGGCAGCGCGGGGACCTCATCCGGCGATTCAAGGAGGATTCCCGCTGCCGGCTCTTCCTTTCGACGGACGCCGGAGGCGTGGGACTGAACCTGCAGACCGCCACGGTCGTTGTCAACATGGACCAGCCCTGGAACCCCGCCGTCCTGGAGCAGCGCATCGGCCGGGTTCATCGTCTGGGGCAGCACCGCCCGGTGCGGGTCGTGAGCTTCGTGGCCCAGGGGACCATTGAGCAGGGGATGCTCAGCCTCCTATCCTTCAAGCGGTCACTCTTCGCGGGGGTGCTGGACGGCGGGGAAGACCAGGTCTTGCTGGGCGGGACGCGGCTCAAGCGGTTCATAGAATCGGTGGAGAAGGCGACAGGCACCATCCCCACCCCCATGCCTCGGGAGACGGCGGAGTCCCAGGCGGAGGCGGCAACGGGGATGAAGGAGGCCGGGGCGGAAGACGAGTCAGACGGACAGCGGAAGGCGGCGCGCGTCGCGAAAGCCGGAGAGCCGGCGACGGATCTGGCTGATCTCCTCACGGCCGGGCTTTCATTCCTGGAGACGCTCGGGAAGGCCTTGGGTGCGGGCGAGACGATCGCGGCGGAGTGGAAGGGCCGAGGGGTGTCCGCCGATTCGTTCGTGGGCCGAGACCCGACGACGGGGCAGGCCTATCTGAAGCTGCCGCTGCCAGGTGGAGAGACATTGAAGAAGATTGCGGATGCGCTTGGGGCACTGGCGCAGGCGTTTCGGCAGGGATCGTGACGCGCGCCCAGACCGCCAAGATCGGGGTTGCGTGGTGCGGATGAGTTCCAGTCGCCGCGGGTTCAACCCGGCAGCGTCGGCTCCCAGCGCAGGCCGAGGGTCACGATGCGCTGGAGGAGGTCGGCGTACTCGAGGCCGGCGGCCTTGGCCTTGGCCTCCATGACGTACACCCCCTGCGTGTCGCTCAGGCGCAGGTCGATCCGCGCGCAGCCGCTCAGCATCAGGCTGCGGTAGACGCGCTTGCAGATGTCCCGAATCCGCGCCGCCGCGCCCTCGGGGAGATCTGCCGCCTCGGCGCTCACGATCCCGCGCTTGCGCTGGTAGCTGAGGGTCCACTTGAGACGCTCGGTGGCGATCTTGCGCTGCTCCTCGGGCATCTTCGTGAACAGCAGCTCCCAGATCGGCAGCACCTGCAGGCGCTGGTTGCCCAGGATCCCCACGTAGAGCTCCCGCCCCTCGACGTAGGTCTCGACCAGGGCGTCGGTGCCGATACTCTCGTGGATGAACCGCACCCGCTCCTCGAGCTTCTCCTCGGTCTCCACCACCGAGGCCTGGGAGATGCCGATGGAGGAGTCGAGGGTCAACGACTTGACGATCAGCGGGAAGGCCAGCCGCCGCGGCCTGCGCACCCGCCGCCTCATGGGGAAGACCGCGAAGTCCGTCACGGGGATCCGGTGGTAGGAGAGAAGCTTCTTGGCGAGGGCCTTGTCCCGCGCCAGGAGCAAGCCGCGGGAGTTGCAGCCGGTGTAAGGCACCTTCATCAGCTCCAGGAATGCCACGACGTTGTGGTCCCAGCTCGGCACCTGGTCGAAGGCCTCGAGCAGGTTGAAGACGATGTGGGGCTTGAACTCCTCGAGCGCCTTCCGGGTCGGGCCCAGGTCGCCGCCCACGCCCAGGGGCAGCACCTCATGCCCCAGGGCCCGCAGCGTCGAGACCACGTCGTACTCGGTCTTCCACTCCGCAGTGGCGGCCTCGGCCTCCCCGGCGTTCTCGGGCGGGACCAGCTGCTCGTAGACCAGGGCGAGGATGCGCTGCCTCCTCGGCAGGGGCGCCTTCACAGCGGCACCCGGTGGCGGCCGTGGTGGAGGCGGCTCATGGTCTGGGCCGTGAGCAGCGTCGTGAACTCCAGCTTGGCCTCCTCCTGGGTCCCGGCCAGGCGCAGGTCGAGCTCGCGGCAGCGCTCGATGAGGTCCGCCAGCACCTGGTCGATCAGGTACTGGTACTCCCCCGTCCAGCGCTGCACCCGACGGCGGACCTCCCGCCGGATGCGCGAGAGGAAGGCGGCGGCGCTGGGGCGGCCGGTGTCGCCGGAGGCGTCGCAGAACAGCCGGCGCAGGTAGCGGTCGTAGGAGTCGCGCTCGTCGACGCGGTAGTGCTGGCGGCGGCGCTGGTAGTGCCACCGCAGCGTCCGCCGCAGCGACGGGAGCGCGTCGGGCGTCCGCCGCGTCCGGACCAGGGGCGGGCGGCCCGCGATCCCCCGCATCACGCGGTCCACATACCCGAGCTTCCGCAGCGCGGGCCAGCCAGCGTAGCGTGCCCTCCAGTCGGAGCCGGCCGTGAGCCACACGGCGAAGGTCTCGGCGAAGTCCTCGTCGGGATGGCTCTGGGCGTACCAGCCGTCGAGGTGGATCACGTAGCTGCGGCTGTACGGCTTGGGCGCGTAGGAGTCGGGATAGGACAGGGACGTCGGGCCGAACAGCTCGCGCCGCCGACGGCGCCGCCGCAGCAGGTACGCGTTCTCGATGGCGTGGCCCGTCTCATGGCGAAGGATCCTGAGGCACCACTCGCGGGTGCCGCCCTCCACCTCGAGCATCTGGGCGAGCTCCAGGCGCGCCAGCCGCGGATGGGCCAGGTAGAACGGGATGGCGATCCCCGGCACGCCGTCGGGGCAGAACCACTCGTCGGACAGCCAGAAGTGGGGCCGAAAGGCGAGACCGCAGGCCTCCAGCTCCTGGGAGAGCTCCGCGATCCCGTCCTCCAGCCCGCTCCCCTCGATCCGCAGGTCCAGGTCGCACAGCCGCAGGTCGAGCAGCCTCTCGTCGTCCCAGTCCGCCCACACCGAGGGGGGGAGCTTCGGCCTTCGGGACACCGCGGGTTCGGCGCTCCTGGCAAGGACGTCCACGACGGCACGCTACGCTGTGGAGATCGGGAGGGTCAAACGAAATGAACCCGTGGTTCTCACTCTGGGGCACCCGCTGCATATCGCGGCAAAGCTGTATGGTCGAGTCTTCGACATCGGCGTATCCATCCAATGCGCTGATTGGTGAGAAGCATTTGCTTTTCGGGCTTGCCGCGCCCAGCCCTCACGGTGCCATCGGGCGGCCCACCACTCCAACGCGATCCGCCGCAACCCGCGCGGCTGTGCCCTGGCGCATCGGAGCCTGCCGCAATCACCGCCGGGAGTCAAGGCGAATCTCCCGAACGCCCCCGGCACCTGCCTGTGCGCCTGCCTGCCCCGCCCTGTCTGCCGTGCCGGCACAGGCAGGCGGGGCGGTAGGCAGGTCGCACGCAGACAGGCCGGGTCGGGCACCCCGCGGGGCGTGCGAGCCCACACGAGATTGTCCCGGGCGCTCACCTGCTTGGATGGCCGGTCATCAGAAAGAACGGCCCGCCTCGACCTGACATCGGGGCGGGCCGTTCTCTTTGGCCTGGTGGCCCGTTCAGCGCTTCGCCGGCATGGCGGGCATGGCGCCGATGGTGAAACCTCCGTCCACGAACAGGAGCTGCCCCGTGACATAGGCCGAGGCATCCGACGCCAGAAACACGATAGTCCCGTCGAGGTCCGTGGGCGAACCCGTCCGTCCCGCGGGGACCTTCTCGACGACCCGGGCCACCCATTCCGGATCCTGGAAGAGGATATCGTTCTGGGCCGTCCGGAACCAGCCCGGCGCCAGGACGTTCACCGTGATTCCATGGGGGGCCCACTCCGCGGCCAGCGCCTTGGTCATCTGGGTGATGCCGCCCCGGCTGGCGCAGTAGGGAACGATGCCGGGAAACCCGAAGAGCGAGGTTCCGGAACCGACACTGATGATGCGCCCCTTCTTATGGGGGAGCATGGCCGAGCGGGCCACTGCCTGGGCCACGAAGAAGCTTCCCTTGAGGATGGTGTCCACCACAAAGCTCCAGTCCTCGGGCGTCACGTCCACGCTGGCCTTCCGGATGTTGCACCCGGCGTTATTCACGAGGATATCGATCTTCCCGAACTGGGCCAATGCCCGATCCACCATCGGGTGAATCGTGTCCAGCTTGCGCACGTCAAGCACGCAAGGCAGGGCCTTCCGCCCCACCGCCTCGATGTCCGCCCGGGTCTGATCCAACGACTCCAGGGTCCGGCTGGTGATGACGACATCCGCACCCGCCCGGGCCAGGGCCCGCGACATGTACTGGCCCAACCCCCGGCTGGCCCCCGTAACGATAGCCACCTTCCCGCTCAGGTCAAACTCTCCTGCCATTGCCGCCTCCTCACTTTCCTGACAGGAAAATCCGACAGGGACAGGGATAGGGACAGCGATCCAGTACGCGGCCCTCGCCCTTGCCTGTCTCTGTCGCTGTCCCTGTCGGCTCTACGGTTGTAGGACAATCTTCATCAACCCCGGCTCGCCCCGGTGCAACGCATCGAATGCGGCCTGCCCGTCCGACAGGGGCACAACGCGGCTGATCAGCGGCTTTGCCTGGATGCGCCCCGCGGCCATGAGTTCCAGGCACGCCCGGTATTCCCCCGCGATCGCACACGAGCCCCGGATGGTCAGCTCGCGCGAGACGATGTCCTGCAGGTTCGCCTGGATTCGGGGCGTGACGTTGCCGATCAGGGTCAGGTTCCCTCCCAGTTTTGTGAGATCCATCGCCAGGCGCACGGTCGCTTCGGTGCCGACGGCCTCCAGCACCGCATCGGCGTCGGGCCGCCCCACCGCCCGTCGCATCTCGGCCGCCACGTCGCCACCAGCGGGATTGATCGTGACATCGGCGCCGAGCTGGCGCGCCAACTTCAGTCGTTCCTCCTTCACGTCCAGGGCGATGACGATTCCGGCCCCCTTGACCCGGGCAGCCTGCATGGCGAAGAGGCCGATCTGCCCGGCGCCCACCACCGCCACCACGTCGTTCACCTCGATCGGCGTGATCCGGGCCGCGTGCAGGCTCACCGAGGCCGGCTCGATCAGCGCCGCCTCTTCGAACGAGACGGCATCCGGCAACCGGTACGTGATCCACCAGGGCACCACGACATACTCCGCCATGGCCCCGTCCCTGCGAAAGGCCGGCGTGGAGACGCCCAGGACCTTCCGGTTCTGGCACAGGTTCATGCGGCCCTGACGGCAGGCGGGGCACTGGTTGCAGTACACGGTAGAATCGAAGGTGATCCGATCGCCCCCGGCGAGATTCCGGACGTTTCGCCCCACCGCCTCGACGACCCCCGCCGCCTCGTGTCCCATGATGATGGGCGGGATGCGGCGTCCGGTCGAGCCGGTATAGCCATGCACGTCCGAGCCACAAATACCGCAAGCTCTCACGCGCACGAGGAGTTCGTCATCGCCCGGCTGGGGCTGAGGGACGTCCCGCAGGTCGAACTGCAATGGGGCGGTGTGTACCAGGGCTTTCATGGCAGAGTGCCTCCCGAAGCGTTGGGGTCGTGCATCCGTCGAATGCGGTCCCGTAAGGGGCGAACGGGCTGGAGTCGGCGGGACCGGTTACAGACCGGGGGAGAGTATATGCCGCGGGATCTCAGCAGGTCAACGCGAGGCGACTGGATGTCAGGCATCCCTGACCAGTACGACCTGCCCGACAGCGACAGGGAGATCCGACAGCGAACCCTCCTAGAGTCTTTCTCTCGCTGTCGCTATCGGATCTCGCTGTCGGGAATTGCCGACAGTGACAGGGATGTCCGACAGGGAAAGCCGACAGCGATAGCGACAGGGACAGCGAACGGCAATCGAGGAATCGAGGGAGGATCTCTGATCGCCGTCGCCACCCAGTGGGCACCCGGCCGACAGGGTCTGGCGTTCCCGGTCGGCCAGGTCCCCGGCTATCGCTGTCGTGGGGGATGCCACACGTACTCCCCGGCTTTCAATCGGAGACTTCGCGGGGGAAGACACGCGGGGTCGCTCCGCGTTACGACGACCTGGCACCACTCCCCGTCCATCAGCGCTTGCAGATAGGTGTGGGTCCCGCTCCGTTCCCCCCGCCAGCGGCTGACTCGCCCGACGTTGGCCTGCGTGATGATCACGACCTGCATCTGTCACCCCAACCAACCCTGATCCGAGAAAAACCTTGAACCGCCATGACGCCAAGGTTGCCAGGGATACGATCTTCCGATCTCTACATCGAAGAACGCGACATCGGGTTCATGGGGCCGTCAGGAGTGCCTTTCGTTTCCCCCAATGGGCCATATCGGCAATGGCGTTCCGGGCACCCAGCGATAGCGCTGGGTGTCCTTGGCGGTTTGGAAATTTCGGATTGGGGCCAGATCGCCGTGGCAAGGGGATAATAATCGCTCGGAACCACCGCCCCCTGTCCGGCGGGCAGGAACCACGTGCCCGCGGACCCTCCGTACGGACAATCCCAAACAGCCCCTTGCAGATTCGAGCCGTTTACGGTAAGAAGTTGGACGGTTCTCCGCCCGGCCGCCGCCGGGGCAAGCCGTCGCCTGGTTTTTCCCCGGAGGCGGGAGCACCTGTCCACCCGGTGTGATCCAGGACAAAGAGGAGTGCGATGGCCGAGCTACGGAAAGCCGTCGGGGTCAAGGTCGAACTCGTCGAGGAGCTGGTGAAACAACACTTCGGGCCGGAGTTCACCTCCAAGATCGCCTGGAGCTTTGCCAGGGGAAAATACATCCCCTCGACGCTCCCCCGCCGCGTTGCGACCCCACAGAAGCTCCTGGGTCTCCGGATCGGGTGGAAAACCGTCGGCGAGTTCTCCGATAACATCGGCTTCCGCCTGGAACTGTGGGACCCGACCTATCTCCGCCAGGCGGAGGCCCTGGTGGAAGAATACAACAAGAAGACCGACGGGACGAAACTGGAACTCTATCCTTTCTACCTGCACTGGCCGGCCGCGGCGAGGCGATCGGCAGCATAGCCCGATCGCCCGATCCCGTCAATCGGGCGGGACGCTCCGCGCGCGCCCTGTTGTTGTCCTTCCTCCAGCGACCGCCCAGTCCGACCCCCCGGCACCTTCTCCTATCACCTTACCCCACCAGGGGAACGATTGACCTGACCCGCCCATCCTCGTACAATACCGCCGTTCGCGGTATCCTCTACATCGCCATCCCAGGATAGCCATGCTTCCGGAGCAGTTGAAGTCCATCGCGTATTTTCAGGACCTCGATGCGCGGGTGCTGGACCGCATCCGGACCCGCGTCTTCGAAGTGCGGTTGCAGAAGGGGCAGGTCCTGTTCACGGAGGGCGAGCCGGCCCAGGCGATGTACGTGGTTCGATCCGGCCAGGTGAAGATCTTCAAGCTGTCCCCCGACGGGCGCGAGCAGGTCCTGCGGATCGCGGGGCCCGGCGACTGTTTCAACGAGGTCCCGATCTTCGACGAGGGACCGAACCCCGCGAATGCCCAGACCGTAGAGGCGGCGGCCCTCTGGGGTATCCGGCGCGCCGACATGCGGCGCCTGGTCGAGGAGCACCCGGCCATCGCCATCGGCTTCCTCAAGGCGTTTGCGGGGAAGCTCCGCTACTTTACCCGCAAGGTCGAGGACCTGTCCTTCCGCAGCGTGACCAGCCGAGTGGCCAAGCTCCTCCTGGAGATGGCGGAGGACGATGGCAAGGGGGGGCTCCGCCTGAAGCAGCAGTTCACGCAGCAGGAGATGGCGTCCGTCGTGGGAACGGCTCGCGAGATGATCGGCCGAGCCTTCAAGGCGCTGGAAAAGGAGGGCGCCATCAGGCTCGATCGCCACCGGGTCGTCATCGTGAGCCGGGCCGCCCTCGCCCGGATGCTATGACCGGAAGGACGGGAAAATCGCACGCTGGCCCGTCTCGTCGTCGACACTCCACTCAATTTCTTGAGGCCTCGCCAGATCCTGCCCTGCCTGTTCCGCTGACCCGATCCTGCCATTCCGGCCACTCTTCCAGCTTCCATAATAGCTTGACCAGTTTCTTCTGAATGATGGATAACCTATTGATATTATTGGATATATCTTATTGCTGATTCTAGCTTCTCCGAGGAGATTTTTCCCGGTCCGCGGCGAGACTTAGGTCGCAGACCCCCCGAGTCTTCTGCCATATCCTGCGACCGACACTGACCAGGGAACCCGAGCCCGGAGCGAACAGCCATGGATGCGGCGTTGGTTCTCCCCAGGATTGACCGCGACGCCTGCGACGGATGCGGGGACTGCGTGGACGTTTGCCACGTGGGCGCCCTGGCCATCCAGGAGTTCAGGGCGGCCATCGCGAGGGCGGCCGACTGCGACTACTGCACCGATTGCGAAGCGGTGTGTCCGGTCCTCGCGATCGCGTGTCCGTTCGAGGTCGTCGTCGCCGGGTGAGCAGGGACTGCGCGATCCCGGCAGATTCCCGAGCCAGACCGCGGGGGAAAGGGGAGCGAGCCACCATGATGGCCAACAAGACGGCCGGCCCTGGAGGGCCCTTGAGGCCGACGCGCGAGACGAAGATCTCCGAGCTGCTCAGGGCCTATCCGGACATGATCGAGGTCCTGGCCCGCTACAACAAACACTTCGAGCTCCTGCGGCGTCCGACCTTGCGGAAGCTGATGACCCCGCTGGTCACCATCGAGAAGGCCGCCCGGACTGCGCAGGTGGATCCCAACGAGATGCTTGCGGAGATCTACCGATCCATCGGCGAACCGTTGCCGCCGGACCTGGGGGGGTCGAGCCCCGCCCCCCAATCGGCGGGCACGCCGATGCCCGAGGAACTCCGGCGCTTGCCGGAGGAACGCCGGGTGATTCTGGATGTCCGCGAACAGGTGCGGGCAGGAGAAGAACCCTATCACTGGATCATGAAGACCGTCGCCTCCCTCCGGGCCGACCAGGTGCTCCAGCTCTGCAACATCTTCGAGCCGGTGCCGCTGTACGACGTCCTGGCGCAGCGGGGCTTCGCCCACTGGACCGAACGGCGCGGCCCGCAGGAATGGTGGATTACATTCTATCCGGCGGCCACCCCGGCCGAGAGGTCTTCGGCGCCTTCCGCCGCGTCCAGCCCCCAGGCCCCCTCCCCGAGCCCCCTCGTCGTTGACGCCCGTGGGCTGGAGCCGCCGCAGCCCATGGCGAAGATCCTGGAGACGCTCCCCCGGATCGCCGGGGGCGGCCAGATCCTGGCCCTCACCGACCGGCGGCCGATGCTCTTGTACCCGAAGCTCGAGGAGCGGGGCTTCGCCTACTCCACCGAGGAAATGGCTCATGGCTGGTTCGAAACTCGGATCTGGAAATAGCGTCCCGGCCCGGCAGCCGTCCCTCTGGGTGCCGCTGCGGTATTTCATGGCGGCCCAGGGGGCCTTCCTGGCGACCCTGCTCTGGGCGCCATTTCAGGTGAGCGATCTCCTGGACTTCTACTACCAGGGGCATGACCTGGCCCTCACCCACCTGCTCACCCTGGGCTGGATCACCATGACGATCATGGGCGCATCGTTCCAGTTGGTCCCGGTCGCCCTGGAGACCACGCTCTACAGCGAGCGCCTGGCCCGCTGGCAGTTCTGGGTCATGCTTTTCGGCGTGACGGCGATGGTGGGGCACTTCTGGATCGGCCGCCACCCGGGCATGGCCTTCGGCGCCGGCCTGGTCCTGGTCGCCGTCATCCTTCACGTGATCAACATGGGGCGCACCCTGTGGCAGCTCCCGCGCTGGGACATCGTGGCGCAGCACGTGGCGGCCGCCCTCTTCTACCTGGCCGCCACCACGGTCATGGGGAACCTGATGGCCCTGGACAAGATCTTCGACTTCCTGGGCGGCCAGGTCCTGCGCACGATCCACGCGCACGCCCACCTGGCCGGGATCGGCTGGGTCACCATGATGATCTTCGGGGCCAGCTACAAGCTGATCCCCATGTTCAGCCTGGGCGAGCTTCGCGAGGAGCGCCTGGCGCGCTGGCAGTTCTGGCTGCTGAATGTCGGCATCGTGGGCCTGTTCGGGACGCTCTTGCTGCGGAGCGGGTGGGCCTCGCTCTTCGCTCTATTGATCGCCGGGGCCGTCGGCCTCTTCCTCTGGAAGATGCGCGAAGTCCTGCGGGCGCGCCGGCGCCCCCGGCTGGACTGGGGGCTGCGCCACGCCCTGAGCGCGATCGCGTCCCTGCCCATCGTGACGGTGCTGGGATTGTGGCTTACCACGGGCTGGGTCCCAAGCGAGGAATTCGGTGCCCGCCTGGCCTTCGGCTATGGCGTCATGGCGCTCCTGAGCTGGGTGTCCGTCATGATCATCGGCATGATGTACAAGATCATTCCCTTCCTGGTCTGGCACCACCGCTACAGCGACTTCGTGGGCCTGCGGCCCGTGCCACCCGCCACCCAGTTCCTGGGCGAATCGGTGCCCCGGGTCGAGTTCTGGCTGCTCCACACGGGCATCCAGACGACCGTGGTCGGGCTGATCGTCGCCTCCGGCCTGCTCGTCCAGGTGGGCACCATCGTGCTGGCGCTGGCCGGCCTGGCCTTCGCCGTGGCCCTGTCCCGGATCTACCGCCACCTGGTCCCCCGCCTGACCCCGCTTCCCGAGGTCCAGGCGGTGAGACCGTGAGACCCCGCGATTCATTCCGCGGGGAGAATCAACCGCGCAGCTTGAAACCCCCCTCCATGAGGTGCGGGGGGCTCCGGGCGCGACGACACAGCGGAAGGAGACACCATGACGCAAACAGGAGCACCCCCAGTCACCGAGGAGCGGATCTACAACGCGCTCCGGCAGATCATTGACCCGGAGCTGGGAATCAACATCGTGGACCTGGGCCTCATCTACGACGTGCATATCCAGGGCGGTGAGGTCGCCATCCGCATGACCCTCACCACGCGCGGCTGCCCGCTGCACGGCAGCTTCGTCCAGGCGGTCGAGCGCGCCATCCGCCAGCTGGCCGGCGTCACCGCGGCAACCGCCGAGGTCGTGTGGGAGCCCCGCTGGAACCCCGACATGATCTCCCCCGAGGGGAAGCAGGCCCTCGGCGTGGTGAAGGAGATCCGGTAAAAACCCTGTGTCTCTCTGAGGAGGAAGCCACCATGCCAGCCAGCTACGCAGCCACCGTGGACGCCCGTGTCTTGCCGATCCCGCAGAAGCACCCGACCATCTTCCGGACCTTCGAGGGCCTGGCGGTCGGGGACTCCATGCTCCTGGTCAACGACCACGACCCCAAGCCGCTCTACTACCAGTTCGCCGCAGAGCGGACCGGGCAGTTCGAATGGCGCTATCTGGAGAACGGTCCCGAGGTGTGGAAGGTGGAGATCCGCCGGGTCGCCCCGCATGAGCGGGGGCAGGCGCCCGCCGAGGCGCTGGGCTGCTGCGGGCACCACGCGCACCAGCATGCCCACGCCGGCCCCCCGACCCAGGTCCTCAAGGACGAGCATGCCCTGATCCTCCAGGCCCTGGATGCCCTGGAGCAAAAGATCGCCGCGTTGGAGGCCGGCGCCGCCCCCGATCGGGCCTATTTCGAGAAGGCGGTGCAGTTCCTCCGGACCTTCGCCGACCAGTGCCACCACGGCAAGGAGGAGAACTTGCTGTTCAAGGCCATGGTGGACCAGGGCTTCCCGCTGCAAGGTGGACCCATCGCGGTCATGCTCTCAGAGCACGACACCGGCCGCGGATTCATCCGCGGTCTCGCCGAGGGGGCGGCCGGGATCGGGCGGTATCCGGCCGCGGCGCAGCAGATCATCCAGAACGGGCGGGGCTACATCCAGCTCCTGCGGGCCCACATAGACAAGGAGAACACCGTCCTGTTCCCCATGGCCGATCAGGTGCTCAGCCCCCAGCTCCAGGCGCACCTGGGGGAGGAATTCGAGCGGTTCGAAGCCGAGGAAACCGGCGCCGGCGTCCACGAGGCGTCCCTGAAGCTGCTGGAGGAGTTGAAGGCAGGCACGCGATAGCGATGGCGGGACGCGATATCGGATGGGGTCGGGCCACGAATAAAGTTCTAAAGGCCTGACCCCGTCCTGACTCTGTCCCTTGCAGCGACCTGACCTCCGGACTGGTCTTCGACGACATCCCCTGGCCGGACCCGGTCTGGCCCCCCGCCCGGCACTGCGCCCAAGGCCCAAGACGGCCGCCGTCTGTCCCCAGAAGGCCCTGGCGTCGAGCCTGAACGCGCGCTTGCGTGCAATTCCGCATGCCTCCGTTCCGAAGCTGCACTCTTGACACCCTGGCCACGAGCCTTCATACTTAAGTTAATCAACGTTCCTCAACGACGAAAGGAGAACCTTGGCGCCGTGGTCAAGCGGGCTCACCTTAATAAGGAGTACTTCATCCTGGAAAAGGACGGCATCCCCGTTGCCGGGCTCATGGACATTGACGAGTTCGAGGACTACCTAGAACTGCAGGACCCCGAGATCCGCGAGCATATCCGCAAGAGCAACGAGGAGTACCTCGCGGGCAAGAGCCGGCCCCTGGAGGAATTCCGGGCCGAGCGCCGAAGGCATAAGCAAGGGAAGACCCAGCGGCGTCGCAGCGCATGACGCCGCTGTTTTCTGTCCGCACCACCCCCCACTACGAGCGCCTGGGCAGGCGGCTCACCAGACATCACCCCGACTTCGACGTCCTCGAGGGTCGCACACGTGAGATTCTCGAGACGGACCCCACCAACCACACCGGGCAATACCACATCAAGAAGCTCGTGGGTGTGCCACCCGGCGAAGGCCAGTAGCATCTTTCCCTTGGCCGGTTCCGTTTTCGCTACGACATCTACGGCAACGAGGTCGTGCTTCAGTACTGCGGCCTCCGCCGCGAAGACACCTATCGCTAGGTTGCATATTTCATCCAGGGGGAAGACCGATGACCTATAAAGTTGTGCTTCGGCAGTCGGAAGAGGGATTCAGCGTCTCGGTTCCTGGCCTGCCGGGGTGCTGGTCACAGGGGGCCACGGAGCAGGAAGCTCTTGAAAACGTACGCGATGCCATTCAAGAGTACCTATCCGTTGTTGCGGAGCAGGTGCGCGGAGGGGAGGTTCGAGAGGTCGAGGTGGCCGTTTAGGCGTGGGGAAGCTGCCGGGCGTTAATCACCTGGATGCCGTTCGCGCCCTGGGGAAGGCCGGCATCCACATCGAGGATTTCAAGAAGCTCCTCTGAATACTACCCTCCTGCCGTAACCCTTTGTCTACCCGCCGATGAATAGCACACGATCTTCCATCCGAACAAATCCAAGCCGCTGGTAGGTCTTGAACCTCCTTTCGTGCATCTTCCTAAGCACGGGCACGTCCATGTCGGCGTAATCGAAAACCCGCACGCCGGTCTTCCCTTCGGCGGTTCGCATTGCGCGTCCCACGTATTGGATCAGCTTTCCCTTAAAGGAAATTGGGAAGGTCAGAAATAGCGTGTCAATCTGGGGACAGTCGAAGCCTTCGCCAAGGTACTGTCCGGTGGCGATCACAACCAAGGGCGCTCCCGCCTGCACTTTCCCGTCCGGACCTACAGATTCACCAGCAGCTCCGGCCCTGACGCCCTCCATCAGCTCCTCGCGTGTGCTCTTGGATAGTCCCCCCTCCAGAAGAATTGGGGTATGGCCGTCAGCCGTCAGCCGCTCCGCGAAGGCTCGGCAATGCTCTTTCCTCTCGCTCAGGATCAGACACCGCCTGCCGGACGCCAGGGCCTCAAGAATGTCCCTGCAGATCGCGCTGCTCCGCTGCTCATCCTTAATCAAGGCGCGAAAAACCTCCTGGATGGACACCTCCTCGGTACTTTGAAATGCAAACGCTGTCTCCCGAACCACAAGCTCAAGGGCAAGTCCGCTCATCGCGCCCGCCTGACGGATCGTCATGGTATGCCGAATGGGACCACATTGCATGGTCATGATGTCCTGGAGCCCGTCCCTGCGGTACGGCGTCGCGGTAAGCCCCAGGAAGTGTCGAACCGGGGCGCGTTTGACCACCGCCTCGAAGGAAAACGCAGGTAAATGGTGGCACTCGTCCACCACGATCAGGCCGTAGTCCCCGAAGAATTTCCCCGCATCCTCCATTTCCCTCAGGCTTTGGATCATTGCGAGGTCAATCATCGCCGTCCTCTTACGCCTGCCGGACCCGACTTGACCGATGTCCCGTGATGAGAGTCCAAGCAGACTTATGAGCTGTAGCCGCCATTGTTCTAGCAGGGGCTTCCTGTGCAGCAAGATCAATGCAGGCACTTTTCTGGCGGCAATCACGTAGCAGCCGATGACGGTCTTCCCGGTGCCTGGCGGAGCAACCAGCACCCCCTGTTCGTGATGCAACAGGTCCCTCGCGGCCTGCTCTTGGAGAGGAGTGAGCGTCCCCCTGAACTCCATATGTACCCGCTTCGGGGAAATCCGCTGATCTACGATGGCCAGCTTGCTTCCCGCCTTTCCGACCGCCTCCGCAAGATCAGCCAGGACGCCCCGAGGCAGATGAATGTGGGTCGCATCCTCTTCATAACACCTGATGAAACGCGGTATGCGATGGGTCGAAAGCCGAAGCTTCTGCCTTTCATAGAACACAGGATTGTGCAGGGATGCGAGGTGCTTGACTGTGGAGAGAAGTGATGGCGGCAGGCCGGACTTCTCAAATCTGATCCCCGCATCCAAGATGCACGCCACGCGGGGAGGTGGGCGGCGCTCCTCCCGTTGCGGGCTCGGCGCAAGCCCAACTGAGCCGGGGCCGACGGCTACGCCCGCGTCCGAGACCCCGACAAGGAAAGCTTCAACTTGCGACGGAGCGAGGCGCTTCATTTGGCTGAGAAAGGCCCATTGGTCTGGCCAGGGACGAAGGTCGGGGTCGAGGAATTCCGTGTTGCCCAGCGCTCGACACTTCTTCTGGAGCGGCAGTGCAATCAGGTTTCCAAAGCCGCCCTTCGGGAGAAAATCCTGGTTAGGGAAGAAACGATCATAACTGGCGAGATCCAATTCCGCCCGAGCAACC
>JACPAT010000225.1 GCA_016180655.1 Candidatus Methylomirabilota bacterium
CTCTCAGAGAGCAAGTCACCCACTGGGAAGCGCCGACTTCGCCCGGCGCACGCAACGTCCCCTGTTCCGTCCCCTGTTCCCTGTGTTCCCTGTTCCGTCCCTGTTCCGTCCCCTGTTCCATGTCGCCTGTTCCACTGCAGTACCGGGCGGTCCTGGTCCTGCGGGACGTGGAGGGCCTCTCCAACGAGGAGGTGGCCGAGGCGGTGGGCGACTCGGTGGCGGCCGTGAAGTCTCGCGTGCACCGGGCGCGCCTCGTGCTTCGCGAGGAGCTGACCCGGCACCTCGGGCCGCGCCAGGCACTGGCCCGTTGAGAGCGGCGAATCCCTCCGCTGTCCTGGTGCATCGTAAGAGGGATGGCCGAGTAAGGACCCGGAGATGATCACCTGCAAGGAATTCATCCTCGATTTTCTAGCGGACTACCTGGACGCCACCCTCAGCCCGGAGGTCGTGGCGGAGCTGGAACACCACCTGGCCAGTTGTCCCCCCTGTCTGGCCTACCTGAACACCTATAAGCGGACGCGTGAGCTGGTCGGCCAGACCGTCCCGGCCGAAATGCCCGCGGAGATGAAAACCATCCTGCGGAAGTTCCTGCGGGAGCAACTGACCAAGGAAATGTCGTAGATTCCCCCCCCCGCCGCCGAGTCCCCTATCCACCGCAGCCTCTTCCGATAACCGGGCACCCAGGAGCGTTTCCCCCCCGAATCGAACACCCGGATCGAGACCGGTCGTCCGGTGTCAGTCTAGGCTCCTGGCGCAAGGTCGCCCGCTTGATGGACCGGGTCCATCCCGATCCGTCCCAGGCACGTCCGGCGTCTAAGTCATTGTGGACATAAATACGATGACGTATGTTACGTTGAATGTCCGACCCGTCTGTGGCATACTCGGGGTCCGAGGAGGGCGCGAGTATGCCACGGAGGAGCCCCTTTCACGTCGAGTTGACCGAGCATGAGCGCAGTATCCTTGAGAGTCAGGCCCGCAAGTATACGTCATCGTATCGAGACGTCATCCGGGCCAAGATCATCCTCCTGGCGGCCGAGGGGCTGGGGAATGATGCCATCGCGTCCCGCCTGGATACCCCCCGCCAGATCGTCAGCAAGTGGCGGAAGCGGTTCTGCCTCTTCCGCCTCCCGGGGCTCGAGGAGCAGCCCCGGGGCGGCCGCCCGCTCGTCTTTTCCCCCCGGCGTGGTCGTCGCGGTCAAGGCGCTGGCCTGTGAACTCCCGGCCCGCTCCGGCGTGCCGCTGTCGCGCTGGTCCCGGACGGAACTGCGCCGCGAGGTGCTCGCGCAGGGGCTGATCGCCGAAATCAGCGGGATTACTATCTGGCGCTGGCTCTCGGCCGATGCCATCCGCCCGTGGCGGGTCCGGAGCTGGATCTTCCCCCGGGACCCCGCCTTCGCCCCCAAGGCCGGGCGCATCCTCGACCTCTACGAGCGGCGCTGGGAGGGGGTGCCGCTCGGCCCGACGGAGTACGTGCTGTCGGCGGACGAGAAGACGAGCATCCAGGCCCGCGGCCGGTGCCACCCGACCCAGCCGCCTCGGCCTGGGACGCCGATGCGGGTTGAGCACGAGTACATCCGGGGCGGCGCCCTGGCCTACCACGCGGCGTGGGACGTCCACCGGGCCAAGCTCTTCGGGCGGTGCGAGCCGACCACCGGCATCCTGCCCTTCGACCGGCTCGTGGCCCAGGTCATGGCCAAAGAGCCGTACCGCTCCGCCACGCGCGTCTTCTGCATCGTGGACAACGGCTCCTCGCATCGGGGGGCACGCGCCATCGCCCGGCTGCAGGCCACCTGGCTCACCTTGGTCCTGGTCCATACCCCCATCCACGCGAGCTGGCTTAACCAGATCGAGATCTACTTCTCCATCGTCCAGCGCAAGGTGCTGACGCCCAACGACTTCGGGTCCCTCGCCGAGGTCGAGGACCGCCTGCTGCGCTTCCAGGAGCACTACGAGGCGCTGGCCCAGCCGTTTGAGTGGCGGTTCACCCGGTACGATCTGCTCGCGCTCCTGGACCGGCTGGAGGACCAGCAACGTCGGCTTCCTCTCGCTGCTTGAGCACAGGAGAATACGTCACCGTAATTACGACCCAGAGCACTAAGGAGGTGGAGGCTTCAGAACCTCCCGGTGCTCCGTGGCCACGGTGGACCCGCCCAAGTTGCCACCCAAGGGCATCGAAGGTGCGGACATCCGAAGGGCCGCCTTGCCGGCGCCTGGGGGCATCGCCCGGGATATCGAAGGGCCGGCGGCCCGCTGAGGGCCGGGTCCTGGCGGGCTGGGCCAACCCGGTTCTCCAGATTCCATTGCCGGGTCGGGCGTTGATCCTGTATCCTCTCCGTTGGATGGAGGCGCTCAGGATGCGAGAACGGGAAGGGGAACTCGCACATCGGATTCCGCCGGGGCAGCGGCTCACCGAGAAGTGGCCGGTATTGACCTACGGGGCAACTCCACGTTTTGACCCCAGGAAATGGTCCTTCCGCTGTTTCGGCCTGGTGGAGAAAGAGGTCGCCTGGACCTGGGAGGAGTTCCTGAAGCTGCCCCGGGTGGAGATCACCTCGGACGTCCACTGCGTCACTCACTGGTCCCTGCTGGACAATCGCTGGGAGGGCGTCCACATCCGGGAGATCCTGAAGCACGTGCGGGTCAGGCCCGAGGCGATCGCGGTCATGGTCCACGCCGACCCGGATTACACCACCAACCTCGCCCTCGAGGAGCTGGTGGATGCCGACGCGCTGCTGGCGCTGAAGCACAACGGCCGGGACCTCGAACCCGATCACGGCGGCCCCTGTCGGCTGGTGGTCCCCAAGCTCTACTTCTGGAAGAGCGCCAAGTGGGTGCGGGGGTTCGAGTTCCTGGACCTCAACCCGCCCGGCTTCTGGGAGGAGAACGGCTACCACATGCATGCCGACCCGTGGCAGGAGGAACGCTACTCGGGCCAGGAGACCCGCGCCATGCAGCAGATGCGGGCCGAGGCGATTCGAAAGCTACGACAGCGCCAGGGGGGGAGGTAGCCCTGTTCCTGCTTCCCGCGATCCGGTTTCGGCGCCGGCCGGCCTGCTGGACCCTGGAGATCAAGCGGGCGGGCCAGACCTCGCCCGTGGCCATGCCGGAACAGAGGACGGCCCACCTGCGGAAGTTCCTGCTGGAGTAACCGGCCCCGCCTGACGTCCCGTCCCGATCCCGGTCCCCGTTCCGGGAGGGGGCTGAATCATCTGCGGGCCAGCCGGCATCTTCCCTACTGCCACCTACCAATGACGCCTCAGAGCGAGGGCAAAGGGGAGGGGTGGTCATGTCCCACCAGCCATTGATAGGGCAGAAGGCCCTGGTGACCGGCGCCAACTCGGGGATCGGAGAGGGCGTGGCGCTGGCCCTGGGCGCGGCCGGCGCCTCCGTGGTGGTCAACTATGTCGCCAAACCCGAGGCGGCCCAGCAGATGGTGGACACGATCAAGGCGGGCGGCGGGGACGCCTTGGCCATCCGGGCGGACGTCTCCAAAGAGGAGGAGGTCCGGGCCATGTTCCAGGAGATGTTCCAGGCCTGGGGCACCATTGACATCCTGGTCAACAACGCCGGCCTCCAGCGCGATGCGCCCTTCCCGGACATGACGCTGGAACAGTGGAACACCGTCCTGGGCGTGAACCTGACCGGGATGTTCCTCTGCGCCCGCGAAGCCGCCCGCGAGATGATCCGCCGGGGTATCCGGCCCGCGGTCTCCCGGGCGGCGGGGAAGATCCTTTGCGTCTCGTCCGTGCACGAGAAGATCCCGTGGGCGGGGCACGTCAACTACGCGGCCTCCAAGGGAGGCGTGAAGCTCCTCATGCAATCCCTGGCCCAGGAGCTGGCGCCCCATCGCATTCGCGTCAACTCCATCGCCCCGGGCGCCATCCAGACCCCCATCAACCGGGCCGCCTGGGAGACGCCGGAGGCGCTGAACGCCCTGTTGATGCTCATTCCGTACGGCCGCATCGGCCTTCCCGAGGACATCGGGAAGGCTGCCGTGTGGCTCGCCTCCGATGATTCCGACTACATCCACGGGCAGACCATTTTCGTTGACGGGGGCATGACGCTGTATCCTGCGTTGGCGCGCGGAGGCTGAGAACGGGGGTCGGGGGCTGGGGGTCGGGGAAAGGCGACAGGGATATCCGACAGTCCCGCCTGCGGCGGGATCGGATTTCGCTGCCGGAAATCGGGGAGGTGTGTGAATGAGCGCTGAGGCGAGGCGACTGGAGGAGGCCCGGACGCGGACCACCCACTGGAAGCGCTGGGGGCCATACCTGGCAGAGCGCCAGTGGGGGACGGTCCGCGAGGACTACTCCCCCTCCGGGACCGCCTGGGACTACTTCCCCCACGATCACGCACGCTCCCAGGCGTACCGCTGGGGAGAGGATGGCCTGCTGGGGATTTCCGACAATCATCAGCGCCTCTGCTTCGCCCTGGCCCTCTGGAACGAGAAGGATCCGATCCTGAAGGAGCGCCTCTTCGGCCTGACCGGCTCCCAGGGGAACCACGGCGAGGATGTGAAGGAATACTACTTCTACCTCGACTCGACGCCGACCCACTCCTACATGAAGGGTCTGTACAAGTACCCCCAGGCCGAATTCCCGTACGCCCGCCTGGTGGAGGAGAACACCCGGCGCGGCCGGGGCGATCCGGAATTCGAGCTCCTGGACACGGGCGTCTTCGACGAGAGCCGCTACTTCGACGTCTTCATCGAGTACGCCAAGGCGACCACCGACGACATCCTCATCCGCATCACGGTGTGGAATCGCGGCCCGGACCCGGCCCCCCTCCACCTCCTGCCCACCCTCTGGTTCCGGAACACGTGGTCATGGGATTCCGAGGCCGAGCGCGCCAAGCTGAGCCGGGGGGTCTCGGCCGACGGCGGGGCCGTCGTCCTGGCGGAGCATCCCGGACTGGGGCGAACCTACCGGCTCTACTGCGAGGGACAGCCGGACCTCCTGTTCACCGACAACGAGACCAACGTCCAGCGTCTCTTCGGCAGCCAAAACGGCCCCGCCTTCGCCAAGGACGCCTTCCACGAATACCTGGTGCACGACCGCACGGCCGCGGTGAACCCCGCTCCGGCAGGAACGAAGGTGGCGGCCCACTATTCCCTGCAGGTGGCCCCCGGCCGGAGCGTGGTGGTGCGGCTGCGGCTTCGCGACGGCGAGGCCGCAGAGGGTCCCTTCGGCGAAGCCTTCGACCGCCTCTTCGCCGAGCGCCAGCGGGAGGCGGACGCGTTCTACGCCACCGTGATCCCCGCCACTGTGAGCGACGACGGGAAGCGCGTCATGCGGCAGGCGCTGGCAGGCTTGCTCTGGTCCAAGCAGTGGTACCACTATGACGTCCAGCGCTGGTTGAAAGGCGACCCCACCCAGCCCCCACCGCCCCCAGAACGCCTTCACGGCCGGAACCGCGAGTGGATGCACCTGTACAACGAAGACGTCATCTCCATGCCCGACAAGTGGGAGTACCCGTGGTATGCCGCCTGGGACCTGGCCTTCCACACCGTGGCGCTGGCCCTGGTGGATTCGGACTTCGCCAAGGAGCAGTTGATCCTCCTCCTGCGCGAGTGGTACATGCACCCCAACGGCCAGATCCCCGCCTACGAATGGGCCTTCGGGGACGTGAACCCTCCCCTCCACGCCTGGGCCGCCTGGCGCGTGTACAAGATCGAGAAACGGATCCGCGGCAAAGGCGACCGCCAGTTCCTGGAGCGGGTCTTCCACAAGCTGCTCCTGAACTTCACCTGGTGGGTCAACCGCAAGGATCCCGACGGGCTCAACGTGTTCCAGGGGGGCTTTCTGGGTCTCGACAACATCGGGGTCTTCGACCGGAGCGCCCCCTTGCCCACCGGCGGCCACATCGAGCAGTCCGACGGCACCGCCTGGGTGGGGATGTTCTGCCTCAACATGCTGGCGATCGCCCTGGAACTGGCGTGCAAGAACCCCGCGTACGAGGACGTGGCCTCCAAGTTCTTCGAGCACTTCGTCTACATCGCCCACGCCATCAACAACATCGCCGGCGAGGGGATCGAACTCTGGAACCAGGAGGACGGCTTCTTCTACGACGTCCTGCACCTGCCCGACGGCACGGCCCACCCCCTGAAGGTCCGATCCATGGTCGGGCTCATTCCGCTCTTCGCTGTCGAGACCGTGGAGCCAGAGATCGAATCCTACCTGCCGAAGTTCTGGCGCCGGATGATGTGGTTCCTGAAGAACCGGCCTCGCCTGGCGGATCACGTCGTGCGCCAGGACACCTCCGAGGGGAAGGCCCGCCGGCTGCTCTCCCTGGTCAACGGGGACCGGCTCGCCAGCGTCCTCCGCTACCTGCTGGACGAGAACGAGTTCCTCTCCCCTCACGGGATCCGGGCCCTGTCCCGCCACCACCGAGAGCACCCGTACACCCTCACGGTCAACGGGCACGTCCACATGGTGGACTACGAACCGGCCGAGTCCTCCACCGGGCTCTTCGGGGGCAATTCCAACTGGCGTGGGCCGATCTGGTTCCCGGTGAACTTCCTCCTGATCGAGTCGCTCCAGAAGTTCGACCACTTCTACGGGAAGCAGTTCCAGGTGGAGTATCCCACGGGATCCGGCACGCCGCTCCCACTCTGGGACGTGGCGGCCGAGCTGTCGCGCCGCCTGACGCGGATCTTCCTCCGCGGCCCCGACGGGCGCCGGCCGGTGTACGGCGGCACGGCAAAGTTCCAGACCGACCCCCACTGGCGGGATCTGATCCTGTTCCACGAGTACTTCCACGGCGACAACGGGGCGGGGATCGGGGCCAGCCATCAGACCGGCTGGACCGGCCTGGTGGCCAAGCTGCTCCAGCAGAGCGGCGAATGAACTGCAGGGGGGCCGAGGAGCGGAGGGGCAGAGGGGCGGGTCGCTGAGAAGGAGTCCGTGACATGCAACTGGGCATGGTAGGGCTGGGCCGCATGGGCGCCAACATGGTTCGGCGCCTGGTGAAAGGCGGGCATGCGTGCGTCGTGTACGACCAGAATCCCGAGAGCGTGGACAGATTGGCGGCCGAAGGCGCCATCGGCACGGAGACGCTGGACGACTTCGTGAAGAGGCTGAGCACACCACGGGCGGCTTGGGTGATGGTCCCGGCCGGCGAGGCCACCGAACAGACCGTCCAGGTCCTGGCAGAGCGGATGGCGCCGGGCGACGTCATCATCGACGGCGGCAACTCCTACTACAAGGACGGCGTGCGCCGCGCTACCCTGTTGAAGGAGCATGGCATTCACTACGTGGACGTGGGAACCAGCGGCGGCGTCTGGGGGGTGGAGCGGGGGTACTGCCTGATGATCGGCGGGGAGACGGAGGTGGTCTCCCGCCTGGAGCCCATCTTCAAGACGCTGGCGCCCGGCCGCGGCGGGATACCGCGCACCCCGGGACGTGAGAAGATCCCCGGCACTGCCGAAGGGGGGCACCTCCACTGCGGGCCCCCCGGGGCCGGGCACTTCGTCAAGATGATCCACAACGGCATCGAGTATGGGCTGATGCAGGCCTATGCCGAAGGCTTCGACATCCTGCGGAACGCCAATTCGGCGGAGCTGCCGGAGGGCCACCGGTACGACTTCAACGTGGCCGACATCGCCGAACTCTGGCGGCGCGGGAGCGTCGTCGGCTCCTGGCTGCTGGATCTGACGGCCATGGCGCTGGTGGAGGATCCGGCCCTGTCGAACTACACGGGGTTCGTGCAAGATTCCGGAGAGGGGCGCTGGACCATCATGGCCGCAATCGAGGAGGCGGTTCCGGCCGACGTGCTCTCGGCGTCGCTCTCCACCCGCTTCCGGTCCCGGCAGATGCACACCTTTGCCGAAAAGCTGCTGTCGGCCATGCGGCAGAAGTTCGGCGGGCACGTCGAGGGCCCGGCCGGCGGCTAAACGGCAAGAGCGTTCGGCAGTTCGGGTGTTCGGCTGTTCGGCAGGTCGGGAACGGCCGAACCGTCGAACGGTCGAACAGTCGAACGCTTCTAATCAACCGGGGAATAGTCATGATGGCAGAAGAGACAATGGGCGCGGCGGAGGAACACCCCGGGCAACCGGGCGACCCGTGTGTCATGGTGATCTTCGGCGCGGCCGGGGATCTGACGAAGCGCAAGCTGATCCCCGCGCTGTACAACCTGGCCAAGGGCAATCTCCTCTCCAAAGAGTTTGCCGTGGTGGGGGTTGCCCGCGCGGGAATGACGACCGAGGAGTTCCGGCGAAAGCTGGGCCAGGACATGCAGGAGTTCGCGACCGAGCAGATGGATCCCGGGCTCTGGGAGTGGCTGGCGCAGCGGCTCTACTATCTGCCGGGCAATTTCAGCGATCCCGCAGCCTACCGGGATCTCCGGACCCTGCTGGACAAGGTGGACACGGACCACGGGACCCGCGGCAACTATTTCTATTACCTGGCCACCAGCCCCGGCTACTTCGCCGAGATCGTCCAGCACCTGGGGGAGACGGGGCTCGCCCGGGAGGAGCACGGGCGATGGCGACGGGTCATCATCGAGAAACCCTTCGGGCGAGACCTCGACTCGGCCCGCGCGCTCAATCGGGAGATCAGCCAGATCCTCTCCGAGAGCCAGCTCTACCGGATCGATCACTATCTCGGCAAGGAGACGGTACAGAACATCTTGGTCTTCCGGTTCGCCAACGGGATCTTCGAGCCCATCTGGAACCGCCGCTACGTTGACCACGTCCAGATCACCGTGGCCGAGACCGTCGGGGTGGAGCGGCGCGGTGGCTACTACGAGGAGGCGGGCACGCTCCGCGACATGGTACCGAACCACATCTCCCAGTTGATCAGCCTCACGGCCATGGAGCCCCCCATCTCCTTCGAGGCCAACGCGGTGCGGGACGAGCAGGCCAAGATCCTGCGCGCCGTTCAACCCCTGACCCCGGAAGAGGTCCTGGTCCGCGCGGTGCGTGGGCAGTACGGTGAAGGGATGCTGGAGGGCGGGCGGGCGCCCGCCTACCGCGCCGAGCCCAAGGTCGCGCCGGATTCCACCACCGAAACCTTCGTGGCCCTCAAGCTGTCCATTGACAACTGGCGCTGGGCCGACGTGCCGTTCTACCTGCGGACCGGCAAGCGCCTGCCGAGCCGGGTTACGGAGATCGCCATCCAGTTCAAGCGCGCCCCCCTCATCCTGTTCCGCAAGACCCCGGTGGATCGGCTGACGCCGAACCGCCTGGTCCTCCACATCCAGCCCGACGAGGGCATCTCGCTGCGCTTCGGCGCCAAGGTGCCCGGACCCGTGGTGCGCCTGGGCTCGGTGGACATGGCCTTCCAGTACAAGGACTACTTCGGGAGCAAGCCGAGCACCGGGTACGAGCGGCTGCTCTACGACTGCATGACGGGGGACGCGACGCTGTTCCAGCGCGCCGACATGGTCGAGGCCGGCTGGAGCGTGGTGGCGCCGATCCTGGACGTGTGGAAGGCGCTGCCGCCACGGAGCTTCCCCAATTACGCCGCCGGGACCTGGGGGCCGAGGGAAGCGGACGAGTTGCTGGAGCGCGACGGGCGGCAGTGGCGGAGGAGCGACAAGTGATCCTGGCGGGCGACGTCGGCGGGACCAACACGCGGCTGGCGTTCGTCGAGGCGACTGGCGGCCGCCTGACCCTCATCGTGGAGGAGGTCGTCCCCAGCCGGGACCATGCCGACCTCGAGGCAGTCCTGCGGAAATTCATGTCGTCGCACCGCCTCCCCGTCGAGCAGGCCTGCTTCGGCGTCGCGGGACCCGTCAGGCACGGTCGCTGCGACGCGACCAACCTGGCGTGGGTCGTGGATGCGCGGCAACTGGCGCGGGCGCTCGGCCTGGAAACCGTGGGCCTCATCAATGATCTCGAGGCCAATGCGTATGGAATCGCCGCGCTCGAGCTCAAGGATTTCGTCGTCCTGAATGCCGGTGCGCCGGATGCCGAGGGCAATGCGGCCATCATTGCCGCAGGGACCGGGCTGGGCGAGGCCGGGCTCTCCTGGAATGGCAGGCACCATCGGCCCTTCGCCACCGAAGGAGGGCATGCCACCTTCGCGCCCCGCACCCCGCTGGAGATGGACCTGCTGCGCTACCTGCTCAGGGAGTTCGAGCACGTCAGCTACGAGCGTGTCGTCTCGGGGCCGGGCCTGCTCAACATCTATCGGTTCCTCCGGGACACGGGTCGCGCCGAGGAACCGGCGTGGCTCGCCGATACGCTGAGCCAGCGTGATCCCTCGGCCGCCATCGCCCACGCGGCGCTCGAGGGCACGAGTCCCCTTTGCGTGCAGGCCCTGGACCTCTTCGTCTCGCTGTACGGCGCGGAGGCCGGCAACCTGGCCCTGAAGGTCATGGCCACCGGCGGCGTGTTCGTCGGCGGAGGGATCGCCCCCAAGATCATCCAGAAACTCAAGGATTCGACATTCATGGCTGCCTTCACGGCTAAGGGCCGCATGCGGCCATTGCTGGAAGGCATGCCGGTCCGGGTCATCCTGAACGACAAGACCGCGGTCCTCGGCGCCGCGCGCCGCGCGAGCCTGTCTGCCACGGCAGGCCACGCATCCCCGAAGACGCAGTGTCCGACCGAACGTCCCTGACCGGGACCGCCCAAGGAGCCGGCTCGAAGGCCAATACGCATGGGGAATCGCGACATCAGGATCCTGGCGGACGCCGGGGAATTGAGCCGCGCGGCCGCGGAGGAATTCGTTCGCCAGGCCGAGGAGGCGGTGCGGACGCGCGGGCTCTTCACCGTTGCGCTGTCCGGAGGCTCCACGTCCAAGGCGATGTACCGCCTGCTCGCCAACGACGATGAGCCATTGCTTCGCGGCCGCGTGCCCTGGGGGAAGATCCATTTCTTCTGGGGCGACGAGCGCCACGTGCCGCCCGACCATCTCGACAGCAATTACCGTACGGCGCACGAGGCGATGCTGTCCCGGGTGCCCATTCCGGCGGAGAACGTCCATCGCATCAAGGCAGAAGACCCCGATGCCAGGAACGCCGCGGCGGACTACGACCAGCAGCTTCGCACATTTTTCTTTCCCCGGCGCATGACGGTCGAGGCCCTTCCGCGATTTGATCTCGTCCTGCTGGGGCTGGGTCCGGATGGGCACACTGCGTCACTCTTCCCGGGGACGGACGCGATCCACGAACAGACACGATTCGTCGCCGCCCCCTGGGTGGAGAAGTTCCATGCCTACCGGATCACCCTGGCACCGCCGGTGTTGAACAACGCCGCCTGCATCCTGGTCCTCGTCAGTGGGGAGGAGAAGGCAGAGGCGCTGCGGACAGTGCTGGAGGGAGCGTATCAGCCCGACCAGTTTCCGGCCCAGCTCATCCGCCCCACGCTCGGGAGCCTGCTCTGGCTGGTGGATCGTGCGGCGGCACGGCTCTTGCGCCTCCCGGGGTGACGGGCGGTGACGGGTCCCTGATGGCAGCTTCTTCCCGTCGAGCAGCGCGATCAATCCAGCCCTGACCATCATGGCCAACGCTCTCCGAGTGGGCGATCACTTGCTGGAGCGGCTAGGCTAAAGAGGAGGGCAGCCCATGCAGTACGATGCGATCATCATCGGCTCCGGGCAGGCGGGCAATCCTCTCTCGGAGAGCCTGACCGACCAGGGCTGGACGGTGGCCTTGATCGAGAAGGCGCATCTGGGCGGAACCTGCATCAATACCGGCTGCACCCCGACCAAGACGATGGTCGCCTCGGCCCAGGTGGCGTACTATGCGCGAAACGCCGCCCGCTGGGGCGTCCACACGGGCAAGGTCCGGGTGAACCTGCCCAAGATCGTCGCCCGCAAGGACGCCATCGTCCGCCGGTTCCGCAGTGGGCACCAGCGCAAGGTGAACAGCCGCGAGAACCTGCACCTGCATCGTGGAAAGGCCCGCTTCCTGGGTCCCCGCCAGGTCGCCGTCGGAAAGCACGTCCTGGAGAGCGAGCGGATCTTCATCAACACCGGCACCCGGCCGGACATTCCTGCGATCGAGGGTCTCGAGAAAGGCGCTTACCTGACCAACGCCACCCTGATGGAACTGACCAAGCTCCCCAAGCACCTGCTGGTCCTCGGCGCCGGATACATCGGCCTGGAGTTCGGGCAGATGTTCCTGCGCTTCGGCAGCCGCGTGACCGTGATCCACCGGGGGAGCGAGATCCTGACACGCGAGGATCCGGATATCGCCGGGGAGCTACAAAAGGTCCTGGAGGCCGGAGGGATGCAGTTCCTCATGAACGCCCGCACGACCCGTGTGGCGAAGAAGAACGGACGGATCACCCTGACCCTCGATGACGGAAACGGGTCCCGGGCGGTGACCGGGTCTCATCTCCTGATGGCGACCGGCCGACGCCCCAACACGGATGACCTGGGTCTCGACAAGGCCGGGATCGAGACCGACAAGCGCGGCTATATCAAGGTGAACGGACGCCTGGAGACGAACATGCCCGGGATCTGGGCCCTGGGCGACGTGAAGGGAGGCCCCGCCTTTACCCACATCTCGTACGACGACTATCAGATCGTCTACGGGAATCTCTTCGAGGGAAAGAACCTCACCACCGAGAATCGCCTTGTGCCTTACTCCGTTTTCACTGATCCGCAACTGGGCCGCGTTGGCATGACCGAGAAGGATGCAAGGGCGGCGGGTCGAAAGCTGAAGATCGGAAAGATCCCCATGTCCTGGGTCGCCCGGGCCATCGAGCGCGATGAGACCGCCGGTCTCATGAAGCTCATCGTGGACGCCGGGAACGACCGGATCCTGGGTGCGGCGATTCTGGGAAGCGAAGGCGGTGAGCTGATCCAGACATTAGGCGCCGTCATGCTCGCCGGCGCGCCGTACACGATTCTCAAGGGGGCCGTTTACATCCATCCGACGCTGACCGAAGGCTTCTTCAGCCTGATGGATGACGTCAAGCCGGTGGAGTAGCCCGAGTGGCGGACAGCGACGCGAGCCTCAAGTTCTATCGGGATATCCTGGGGTTGAAGGTGGTCGGTGAAAGCGAGAATCATGGCCCGGAACAGGAACGCCTGAACAATGTATTCGGCGCCCGGCTGCGCATCACTACCTTGCGCGCAACAGCCGGACCTGCCATTGGGTTTCTCGAATACCTGACGCCGCGGGATGGTCGCCCCTATCCGGTCGATCACAGGGCCAACGACCTCGTTCACTGGCAAACCAGGCTGCTCACCGGTGACTCGACCGCTGCCAGCCAGGACTTGCGTGCCGGCAAGGCGGCGTTTGTCTCCCCTGGCGCGATCGCCATGCTGGATGGTCGTCTCGGATTCGGAAAGGGCTTCCTGGTACGGGATCCGGATGGTCACATAATGCAATTGGTAGAGAGATGACCGGCTTGCCTTTTCGGCGAGTGTGGAGGTGTTTGCCCATGGGATCTCAAGGACAACTCCCCGAGCTTCGTGTGACATTCAGGCGCCCACGGAGCCTTTCCCTCCTCGTGTCCCTCTGGATCATCCTCGCTCTGCCTGGATCTTCCGTTGCGGCAGGCCGGGGCGAAGGGGACCTGGAGGCCAGCATACTGCGGGCCAAGCCGGGCGTCGTCCTGATCAGCAGCGAGGTGGCGGTTTCATCATCCACCCGGACGGATACGTTGCGACCAATGGGCACGTCGTCGCACGCTCCTACGAAATGAACGAGCGGATGCTGGGCGACGAATTCCTGGAGACGGCGGTGGCCGAGGCCTGTGGCCCCGCCCTGGCCGCGCTGCCGGAGGACCAGCGGAAGGCGCGCCTGCGCGCCATCATGGCCGACCCCGGGAATCGTATGCGAATCCGCTTGACCAAGAAGCTCCAAGTCCACCTGTCCACGGGGAAGATCTACGCCGCCCAGGTCCTGGCCTATAGTCCCGCCATCAATCCGGACGCCCCGCGGACGGGCGCGATGGGTGCCGGTGGCGACATGGGGCCGATGGACACATCCGGGAAGGACATCGCCATCCTCAAGATCGCGGAGACGAATCTCCCCACGGTTCGGTTGGCGGCGAACAGCACGGGCCTCCAGTTGGGCGAACAGCTTTTCATTCTGGGGTATCCGGGGGTGGTCCTGAACCACGACTTCCTCAGCCGGAAGTCCGCCCTGGAGGCCTCGGTGACGGTTGGCCGGGTCTCCGGATTCAAGATTGACATCACCGACCGTCGGGTGATCCAGACGGACGCCGCCATCTCCTGGGGGAACAGCGGGGGACCGGCCTTCAACCTGCGGGGCGAGGTCATCGGCGCGGCCACCTTCATCTCCACGACGCTGGAGGGCGACCAAGCCATCCAGGGATTCAACTTTCTCATTCCCGTGGAGACGGTCCATGCATACGCGCGCGGGATCTCCCTGGTGCCGACCGCGGACAGTCCCTTCACGCAGAAATGGGAGCAGGCTGTCGCCAGTTACTTCCAAGGGGATTACGCCGGAGCAGCCCGGACCGTGGAGGAGGCGGAGCGGATCATGCCGGGGTTCGCCGACCTCATGCGGCTCCGCATCGACGCCGGGATGCGGGGGGAGGGCCAATCGGGATTCTGGGGGCGCGGCCTCACAGTGTGGGTCGGCTTAGGGGGCGGCCTGGCGCTGGCCCTGCTCGCCGTGGCCGCATGGCGCGCCGGCAAGAGCAGGTCCTGGCGCACGCGGGGAGGCGTCCAGCGCATATCCTCGAACGAGGTCCGTAGCCGGCTGGATGGAGGATCGGTGGTGACCCTGGTGGATGCGCGGACTGGTGTGAAGTTCGAGGGGAGCCCTGTCCAGGCCGCTGGGGCCCTCCGTTACGACATTGAGAGATCGACCCCCCAGGCGCTGCAGGTGGAGGTCGCGCCGAGCGGCGAAGTAATCGTCTACTGTGACTGACCCGACGAGGCGACCAGCGCCCGGGTGGCGCTGCAAATGATGCAGGCGGGGTACAGGCACGTCGCCGTGGTCCGAGGGGGATTCCAGGGGCTGGTGGAGGCAGGGGTGGCGGTGGCGCCGAAGGATATCACGCCTGCGTCCTCCTAGGGGAGCGAGGGACGACCTGCGCAACGCCCGGCTTAGCCTACTCGTGGAGGCCCCCATGTCGGACCTACGTGTTAGCGCCAGCCGGTCCGGCCCCGGCGCCATCTGTTCCGGCGCGGGAGATTCGGGCCAGACGGTCGGCCTTCGAGGCCCCTGGCGTCGTCGCCACACCAGATGGAAGACCGGGATTCGGAAAAGGCTTCCTGGCACGTGACCCCGATGGCAAAGTGATGCAGGTAATCCAGAGATGAAACTCATCTCGGTCAATGTCGGCCTGCCGCGCGAAGTCGTCTACAAGGGGAAGACGGTCAAGACCGGCATCTTCAAGGAGCCGGTGCCGGGACGCGTCCAGGTGCACCGGCTGAACCTGGATGGTGACAGACAAGCCGACCTCTCAGTGCACGGCGGGCCGAGCAAGGCCGTCTATGCGTACCCGAGCGAGCATTATGGCTACTGGCGCCAGGAGCTGCCGGGGATGGATCTCCCCTGGGGGATGTTCGGGGAGAACTTCACCACGGAAGGACTGCTCGAAGATCTGGTGAACATCGGCGACCGGTTCCGGGTCGGGTCCGCCGAGGTGATGGTGACCGAGCCACGGCTCCCGTGCTACAAGCTTGGGGTGAAATTCGGGCGGGAGGACATCGTCAAGCGCTTCCTCCAGAGTGGCCGGACCGGATTCTACGTGGCTGTCTTGCAAGAGGGCGAGGTCGGCGCCGGGGACGGAATCGAGC
>JACPAT010000226.1 GCA_016180655.1 Candidatus Methylomirabilota bacterium
GGACTCGGAAAGTCGCTGCTCAATCCAGGTGAGCGGCAGCGCCAAAGCGGGGCCCTGTCCCTGCAACCGGCGCGCAAATTCCGCGACAAAGGAGCTGACCATCGGCGGGCTCGACCGTGCCATGTCCGCGATCACGAGAATCAGGCTCTTCGGGTCTTTCTCCGCGATCTCCGTCATCCGGTCCGCCCAATAGTCGGCGCGGTTTCGGTCGGTCCTGTCGGCGGCGATCCGGGCTCCAACGCGTCGGAGATTCTCGATCAGTGCCAGGCGCAGCATGATAGGGATTGCCCACAATTCGCCCAACTTCAGGACGGTCACCGTCTGGTAGGCTGCGACGAAACTGCTGAGACTTTCCGGGTCCACCCGTCCATCGCCGTGCGAGATCGTCTCCAGCGCGATGTCATACACGCGCGGAAGCCCAGCCGATGGGCCCTTCAGCAAGCGAGGCAGTTCCCGGCTGTACCCCTTTGGCAAGTGTCGCCTGGCCGTGCGAATCTGCTCTTCGATCAGATAGAAGTTGTCGAGCAGCCATTCCCCGGCCGGCGCAATCCGGCGGTCCGCCTTGATCGCCTCCGTCAGCAGGTTGCGGACGCCAATGAGGACACCTTCATTCTCGGCTAGCCGAGTCAGAAGCTGGTCCGGAGCACGTCCCAGACCCAACGTGTGCGAGCCCGCCAGGGTCTTGCCATGCTGCTCCATCTGGTCGCTGCTGAAGAGTTCCGATCGCAGCGGTGGCTCGTCGCCGGCGTACTGTTGTGCCAAGCCGTCTCCGCGGAGGCGCGCCGTCAAATGGAGCAAAGTCTCGCGAAGGGTCTTGCTGCTCACCTTCAAGTGTGAGGTCTCCTTTTTTAGAAACGAAGTCTCAACGAACCTGAGCCCAACCAGATCGTGAATTCCCCCTATCGCTCCGGGTGATACGGCACGGCCGTGACGATCACGCCGGGCGTGAAGAGGAGTGCCGCCCGGATAATCAGCGCCCGCTGGTTGTGGAGGAGGGTTTGCCACCAGTGGGCAGGGATGACCTCGGGCAGGAGTACCGTGACCCACCCGTCGGGGTCCTTCTCCCGAATCTTCCCGATGTAGGCCAGGCAGGGGACCAGGAAGGAGCGATAGGGCGAGGGCAGGATCTCGAGGGGGACCCCGCCGCCCAGACCCCCCACTGGGCTTTCATCTGTGTCGCTTCCTCCGGCTCGAGATCGACGAACACCCCCCGAATGTCCGACCCGAAGCTCCGGGCGTAGTCCAGGACCGGGATCACCGCCCGGTTCACATGACTGATGGGCACGATGACCGTGATGTGTTTGGGCGCGAGCGGTCGGTGGTAGCGCGCCAACGAGAGCTGATCTCCCGCGGCCCCATAGTGGCCGTGAACCGTCCGGAACCAGAGGATGAGGGCCGGGATCAGGAGCGCCACGAGCCAGGCCCCGTGGGTGAACTTGGTGACGGCGAGGACACCGGTGGCGAGGCCCGTGGCCACCGCCCCCAGGCCGACCCGGTGAGGATAGAGGTGCACGCGCACCGTATCCGCCGCGCGGTCGTCGAACAGCGGGTTAGGCGCACTCGAATCACGAGATCGCTCGGGCGATCAGGCAGGCCACTCCAGCTGCGACGCCGCCGATGAGCGCCGTCTGAAAGGAGCTACGTACCGGGGGCGCTCCCGTGAAATGCCGTTTCGTGTATCCAAATATGGCGAGGAAAAGCAACGTGATAGCAACTGACGCTACGAGCGCCATTGTCACCTTTCGCAAGAAGATGGACGGCCCAAGAGGAATGAACCCGCCAGCGATGTACGCACCAGCGATCGTCAAAGCACTGAGCAGCGCTCGTTTCGGATCTGGATTCTCAAGCCCCAACTCAAATCGCATCATGAAATCAACCCAGGCATCCGGCCGCTTGCGCAAGGGGTCAACAATCGGCCTGCCTTGGTTTCTACTTGCTGATCAGCATAAGCAGCCTGGTGCACTCAGAGGCAACCTTGCTATCGGGTTTCTCCTCACCGGGCATCGTCGCCCACCCCTGTTTTTCTACGTACTCACTTCTCTGCCACGAATCTATTTTTTCCAATTCTTTGGGCTTCTGGGCTTTCCCCGGAGCCTGCTTAAACTGGACGACACAAATCGGTGCCAGGCGCTTGACAACAGCATCTTCCGCCATTTTCTCCGCCATGCTCCGGGCGGTTCCCCCCGTAACCCATCCCCCCCACGCGAAGCCGATAATCATTGTTAGAACAACAGAGCCCACCCACGACCAGAAGACAGCCGTTTTCGTCGGTCGGGCTTCATCCCACCGTTGTCGAAAACCCACCTTCCGCTTTTGCTCCACGCCTCTATCTCCCCTATCTTGTTCCATTGTTCTCCTCCTCCTCCGTGAGTCACTTGTTTCGACCGGAAACAGCATTGGGGGTTGTGGTTGATCCAAGGAGATCGTTCATTCCTGGCTCGCCTCCCATCCCCGCCTTCCAACCTTAGCGCTTGCCCGCACCCCGGAGCTGCTGCAACAGCTCACCCAGGCGGCGCAGTTCTTCGCTCGCGCGCGCGTAGGCGGCGGCCGCGGAATCCAGCAGGGCCTTCACCGAGACCTCGGCCCCCGCCGGGGGACCCGGTGCCGCCGCGGCCGCCGCGGGCAGGGACTGCCCGCCGAACACCCGCGCCATCGCGCCCTCCAGCGTCTCCTCCATGGCGATCCGGTCTCCGAAGCCGACGATCACGCGCTTGAGCTCCGGGAGCTGCCCCTTCTCGGCGGCGATGTAGAGCGGCTCCACATACACGAGGGAGCGCTCGATGGGGATGACCAGGAGGTTCCCCCGGATCACCTGGGAGCCCCGCTGGCTCCAGAGGGAGAGCTGCTGGGAGATGAACGAGTCCTGGTCGATCCGGGCCTCGATCTGGCGGGGGCCGTAGATCAGTTTCTGCTTGGGGAAGTTGTAGACCACGAGCTTCCCATAGTTGGGCGGGTCGCTCCGAGCGGCCAACCACGCGGCCAGGTTGTCCTTCTTGCTGGGCGTGAAGGGGATGAGGAGGACGAACTCCTCCTTCGGCTCGCCGGGCAGGCGCAAGATGAGGTAGTAGGGCTCCATGGCCCGCTCCCGCCCATCCACGGGGCGGATCGGCAGGCTCCAGAGGTCCTCCTTGTTGTAGAAGACTTGCGTATCGCGCATGTGGTAGACGGCGTACATCGCTGCCTGGATCCGGAACAGCCCCTCGGGGTAGCGGATGTGGGCGCGGAGGTCGGCCGGCATGGCGTCGAGAGGCTGGAGCAGGCCGGGGAAGATCCGGGCGATCGTGCGGATCAGGGGATCCGCCGGATCCGCGACGTAGAAGCGCACCGTCCCGTCGTAGGCGTCCACGGTCACTTTGACGGCGTTGCGCACGTAGTTGCCCAGCCCGCGCGTCGGCGCCGAGTACGGGAACCGGTCGGAGATGGTGTAGCCGTCCAGGAGCCAGACGATGCGCCCCGCGGCCGAGATCACCATGTAGGGATCGTCGTCGTAGCGGAAGAACGGGGCGATCCGCTGGACCCGCTCCCGGATGTTCCGGTAGATCAGCACCCGGCTGTCGGGGGTCAGGTCGTTGGAGAGGAGGAGCTTGATGTCCCCCAGGTGCGCCGCGAACAGCACCTTGCGCCCGAAGGAGCTCAGCGGGATGCCGCCCTGTCCTTCGTAGGTGGTGTAGACGTTCTGGTCCCCCGCCGGGTAGTCGAATTCCTTGGCCCGGGATTTCGCGAAGACATAGTCATTGGCCAGTTCGCTGAAGTACAGCTCCGGGCGGGAGATCCGGAGATCGCTGGAGGCCACGGGGGGGATATCCTTGACCCAGAACTCGGGGAGCCCCTCGCGCGTCACCCGGTTCACCGGGCTCACGACGGCGCCGTAGCCGTGCGTATACGTCAACCGCTCGTTGATCCAGATCCGGCTCGGCAGATCCTTCGAGGAGAGCTCCCGGGCCGACAGGGTCACCTGCCGGTACTCCCCATTGATGATATACCGATCAATATCGATGTCCGTAAACTTGTAGTAGGTCCGGATCTCTTGGAGCTGGCTGTACGTGGCGAGCAAGGGCCGGGTGTCCCACAACCGGATATTCTTGATGGTCGCGTCGTTCTTGCGCAGATCCTGCAGGGTCAGCGCCTGGTCCGCCGGGAACTCCCGCTCCTCGATGTTGTCCAGGCCGTAGGCAAGGCGCGTGTAGCGGATGTTGAAGTCGATGTACAGCTTCTCCTTCACGATCTCGTTCGGGGATACCTGGTACCGCTGGATCACACCAGGGTACACGACCCCGCCCAGGATCGCCACGCCCACCAGCGCGGCGACGCCCCCCAGGAGAGGGCGCCAGCTCCGGAGGCGGATCGTGACCAGGCACAGGGCAGCACTCACGCCAGCCAAGACCATCAGAGCCTTCAGGATGGGGAGCTGGGCGTTGACATCGGTATATCCAGCGCCGAAGGCCACGCCCCGCTGGGAGAAGAGGAGGTCGAACATGGCCAGCCGGTACCCGGCGGCTTTCAGCAGGAGCAGGCCCGCCGCCAGAACCAGGAGGTGACCCCGGGCCCGTCGGGCGATCGCGAGGCCCCTGGGGGAGACCCGAATCCCCCCGGTGCAGAGGTACACGGCGATGGCGGCCAGGCCCGAGAAGACCAGGGCCCTCATCAGCCAGCCATAGAGGGAGTTCCAGAGCGGGAGCTGGAACACGTAGAAAGCCACATCCCGGTCGAAGAGCGGGTCCCGGATGCCGAACGGCGTGGGATTCAAGGCCTGCAAGACCAGCTCCCATCGGCCCGTTCCCGCCCAGCCGACGAGGAGGGCCAGGGCCGCGCTCACGGGCAAGGCCAGACGGCGAATGTAGGGCTCCAGGACCTCTGGGCTGGGCAGCCCGAGGGCGTCGTCCGCCACCACGATGGCATCGCGCGGAGTGAGCCGCCGGCCCAGCAGCACGTTGATGTAGAGGATCAGGAAGAACGCCGCGCCCGTGACCGCCCCGAGGAGGACCTCCGTCCGGAGCACGGTGAGGAAGACCGATGTGAACTGCACCTCGCGGAACCAGAGCCAGTCGATGTAGAGGGCGAGGATCTGGCCGGCCGTGTTCAGGAGGGCGATGGCGCCGATGACGAGGATCAGCAACAGGAAACCACGGAGCCTCATGGGACGACTCTCCTTCCCTGGGTCTACCGACGCGCTCTGGGGGTTGCCCTCGGGGCCAGGACCGAATAGAGCATCACGGTGATGACGCCGTCCTTGCCCACCTTCTCCATGGCGTCGGCGATGAGGACCCCGATGGTCTTGTCATTGTTGGCAGAGATGCTGGCGACCTGGGCGATCTCCTTCCGGCCCTTGGTGGGCTTGGAGAGCTTCTTGATCTCCGTGATCACGGCCTCGGCCGCCTTGTCGATGCCCCGCTTTCGGGCCATCGGGGTGCCCCCGGCGGTCACGGTCTTCCTTTCTTCGTGGACGAGGGACTCGGCCAATGCCGTGGTGGTCCCGTCGGCCTCTTTCGCACCGTCCCGCCGCCCTTGGGGACGGAGGGCGCGCCGAACTTCTTGTCCAGCGCGACGTCCCCCTCCTTGGGGTCCAGGGCGGTCTTCTCGGCGTTGGCCAGCCTGCTCACGCCGCGCTGGACGCCCTGGCGGGCCTCTTCATGTAGAGCAACTGTTTGGCTGGCAACGTGCGTACCTCCTTGACCTCCATCGGGATCCGCTGTCCGGTCGGCCCGCTGAGCGGCTGTCACAGCCGCTCCACCTCATCTCTTCTCTGAGCGGATTCCTGTATCCGGGTGAAGCGCGACTGGATCTCCTCGGCTGTCAGGGCATCCGGTCCCAAGGGCCGACGCTTCGAGACCAGCTTCCCTGCCCGCTCCTGCGCTAGCTTCCTTTCGATCAGCGTCTTGCGACGGAGTTGGGGGTAGAGGAAATGCACGGCGATGGTCTTCGGAGGCTGCACGCCATACGGGAGCGGCGGGACGCCGAACCCGCCATCGGCCCGCCGCACGAACGGGGCAAGCCGTGGATCGCCGCCCATCAGGGCGTCTCCCCGTACGGGAAGACAGTGACTCGTTTGTGCCCAGATGGTCTCCCACGCCGCCAGGTACGCATCCCAGCGGTCGGCCTTGTCGAGCATCGCGAGGATGCTGCGGTAGAGCAGGACCTGGTTGGACTGGTACCCCCGTCCACCGAGCTGCACGCGGTGCTGCTGCGTGGCGTGAAGCAGGCGAAATCCCGCCTCCAGGCCGTCCTCATAGGCTTGCGTGTTGTCAATGTCTCGCCAGAGGGCCTTCCACGTCGAGTCGTCCATGGTGACGCAGTAGCTCTCCCAGTCGAGCGGGTCCGCTGTGGGGCGGGAGAGGAGTTGGGTGAGCCATTCCTGAATGTTCATTGGGTCCTCTTGCATCGCACCGATTGGCACGGGAGCCGACCGAAGGGGCTTCGGCGTGTCAACGGCAAAGGGGGGCCAAGAGATGCTGGGCGGGGCAGGAAGGTTGGCCCAAGGTCGCCAAGGATACGATGTTCCAGGCGCTCCACCGAAGAACGCGAAAACACGTTCCTGGGGCCTTCAGAAGTTTCGTTCGTTTGCCCCCAATGAGCCATTCCGGTCTTGGCGTTCCGGGTACCCAGCGCCTGCGCCGGGTGTCCGTGGCGGTTGATAATTTCGGATTGGGGCTAGTACATGTCCCCCATGCCCCCACCGCCTGGTGGCATGGATGGGGTCCATGCATTCCGTCGTCACCATGAGTCCGGCGATGCTGGCTGCGTTCTGCAACGCGACCCGGGTGACTTTAGTGGGGTCGATGATCCCGGCGGTCATCAGGTCCTCGTAGGTCTCCGTCTCGGCGTTGAAGCCGAAGGCCCCGTTGCCATCGCGGACCCTCTGCACCACGATAGAGCCCTCGGCGCCGGCGTTCTCGGCGATCTGGCGGATCGGTTCCTCCAGGGCGCGCCGGATGATCCCGGCGCCGGTCTTCTCGTCCCCCGACAGCCTGAGCGTGTCCACGGCCGACATGGCGCGGAGGAACACCACCCCACCCCCCGGCACGATCCCTTCCTCCACCGCCGCCCGAGTGGCGTTCAGGGCATCCTCGACCCGGGCCTTCTTCTCCTTCATGGCCACCTCGGTGGGGGCCCCGACCTTGATGACGGCCACGCCGCCGGCCAGCTTGGCCAGGCGCTCCTGGAGCTTCTCCTTGTCGTAGTCGGACGTGGTCTCCTCGATCTGGCTCCGGATCTGCTTGATCCGGCCTTCGATCTCCTTGGCCTTACCGGCGCCCTCGATGAGGGTGGTCTTCTCCTTGTCCACGAGGACCTTCTTCGCCCTCCCGAGGTCCTCCAGCTTGATATTCTCCAGCTTGATGCCCAACTCTTCGGAGAGGAGCTCGCCCCCGGTCAGGGTGGCGATGTCCTGCAGCATCTCCTTGCGCCGGTCGCCAAAGCCCGGGGCCTTGACGGCGCAGGTATTCAGGGTCCCCCGCAGCTTGTTGACCACCAGGGTGGCCAGGGCCTCGCCCTCCACCTCTTCCGCGATGATGAGCAGAGGCCGGCCCAGCTTCGCCACTTGCTCCAGGAGGGGCAAGAGGTCTTTCAGGCTGCTGATCTTCTTCTCGTGCAGCAGGATGTAGGGGTCCTCGATGACCGTCTCCATGCGGGCTGGATCGGTGACGAAATACGGCGAGATGTAGCCCCGGTCGAACTGCATCCCCTCGACCACCTCCAGGGTGGTCTCGACCCCCTTGGCCTCCTCCACCGTGATGACCCCGTCCTTGCCGACCCTTCAGGGCCATGGGGTTGGCCCCGGCGGTCACGTTCTTTATCCCCTCGCGGAAGATGGCCTGGGCCAGCACCGTGGCCGTGGTGGTCCCATCGCCGGCCACGTCCGAGGTCTTGGACGCCACTTCCCTCACCATCTGGGCGCCCATGTTCTCGAAGGGGTCATCGAGTTCGATCTCCTTGGCCACGGTGACCCCATCCTTGGTAATGGTGGGCGCGCCCCACTTCTTGTCCAGCACGACGTTCCGCCCCTTGGGGCCCAAAGTCACCTTCACGGCGTTGGCTAGCTTGTCCACGCCGTGCCGGATGGCCCGGCGGGCCTCTTCATCGTAGAGCAACTGTTTGGCTGGCATTGTGCGTGTCTCCTTCTCGGGGTGTCGCATGATCGGTGCACGTGCCCGCGCCCGCCGGGGTGCGCCCCCAGCCGGGGCGGCGTTACTGCAGGATGCCCAGCACGTCCTCCTCGCGCATGATGAGGTGCTCCTCGTCGGCCACCTTCACCTCGGACCCGGAGTACTTGCCGAAGAGGATCTTGTCTCCCACCTTGACCTCCATCGGGATCCGCTTGCCGTGTTCGTCCAGCCTGCCCGGGCCCACGGCGATCACCTGCCCCTCCTGGGGCTTTTCCTTCGCGGTGTCGGGGATGATGATGCCGCCCTTCTTCGCCTCTTTCTCCTCCAGGCGCTTCACCAGGATTCGGTCCTGCAATGGCCTGATCTTCTTCATGGTGCGTCACTCCTTTCGGCAGCTGGTATGGATGCATCGGGCCACCCCTGAAGCCAGTCTCTGCGACGTGGATGGCGACTCGAGCCCCCTGCGCGACCTCTACGGAAGCTTGGTGACTGTCAGCCTCCCGGGGCGACGAGCGGGGGATGCGGCTGCCGCCAGGGTGGTCCCGCACTCGATCTCGCGCGCAAGCGCGTGGGCGTTCTGGCGGTCCCGCTCGGCCCAGGTGGCCGGCGCGCGCGACTACCCCGCCCTCCGACTGTCGCAGAACGCTTCCGCGGCGGCTTCCGCTTCCACCTGGGTTCTCCAGGGCCCGCCCACGACCGGCCGATCGCCCCCGACATCCTTCAACGCCACGCGCGCCTTGGCCCACCACACGCCCTCGTCTCGGAGGGTCGTGATCGTGAACCGCTGATACGGGTAGCTCGTTCTCTCTTCGTCCATGGTCGCTCTCTATCCCACCCTCCGACGGAAAATACTGGGAGAGACCATTAGGCGCTGGGAGGAGTCACTTTCATGTTCGCGGCCCGCGGTCCCTTCTCCCCCCTCTCGACATCGAACTCGACGGCTTGCCCTTCCGCAAGTGTGTCGAACCCTTCTCCCTGAAGGGCGGACCTGTGAAAGAAGAGCTCGACGCCATCTTGTCCCAGGATGAACCCGAAACCCCGCTCTCTGACCAGCCGCTTCACAGTACCGTTTGCCATGGCCTGTTCTCCTCTCCGGACCTCCGTCCGGAACCCGTTACGTTTCCTCGCACTTACCCACCACATCGATCCTGGTGACTGCTTCAAGCCCCGCGCTCCCGGCCGCCCTCTCAGGAGGGCTTCACGCCTGCAAGCAGGGCTTGCAACTCGTCCCGCTCCACCACCTCCTTCTCCAGCAGTCGGCGCGCGAGCTCTTCGAGGAGGCTCCGCTTTTCCGTGAGGAGGGCGCTGACCTTCACGTGCGCCTCCACCAGGATGCGGCTGGCCTCGGCGTCGATGAGGCGCGCCGTGTCTTCACTATGCTCGCGCGGCGTGGGCAGGCCCGGGAGGAGGCCCGTCCGTCCGCCTCCGTCGAAGGTCATCAGGCCGATCTTCTCGCTCATCCCATACTGGGCCACCATGTGCCGCACGAGGTCGGTGGCCCGCTGGAGGTCGTTCTGGGCGCCGGTCGAGACATCGCCAAAGATGATCTCCTCGGCGGTCCGGCCTCCCAGGAGGACGCACAGCCGATTGAACAGCTCCGAGCGGGTCATCAGGTAGCGGTCCTCCGTCGGGAGCTGCTGCGTATAGCCTAACGCCGCGATCCCCCGCGAGACGATCGAGATCTTCGAGACCGGGTCGGCCCCCGGCAGGAACTCCGCCGCCACCGCGTGCCCGGCCTCGTGGGTGGCCACGATCTCCCGCTCCTTCGCGCTCATCACCCGGGTCTTCTTCAGCCCGGCGACCACCCGGTCAATGGCCTCATCGAAGTCGGCCGTCCCGACCGCCTCCTTGCCCTGGCGGGCGGCCAGGAGGGCGGCCTCGTTCACGATGTTCGCCAGGTCCGCGCCCACGAAGCCGAACGTCTTGGCGGCGATGGTGGCCAGATCCACCTCCTGGGCCACCGTCACCCCCTTGGCGTGGACTCGAAGGATGGCCTCGCGCCCCTTCAGGTCCGGCCGGTCCACCAGCACCTGGCGGTCGAACCGGCCGGGCCGGAGCAGGGCCGGGTCCAGGATCTCCGGCCGGTTCGTGGCCGCCATGATGATGACGCCGTTGTTGGAGTCGAAGCCGTCCATTTCCACGAGGAGCTGGTTGAGCGTCTGCTCCCGCTCGTCGTGGCCCCCCAATGGGTTCATGCCCCGGGCCTTGCCCAGGGCATCCAGTTCGTCAATGAAGATAATACTCGGCGCATGCTGCACCGCCTGGGTAAACAGATCCCGGACCCGCGCGGCGCCGACCCCGACGAACATCTCGACGAAGTCCGAGCCGCTCAGGCTGAAGAACGGCACCTTGGCCTCTCCCGCCACGGCCTTCGCCAGCAGGGTCTTGCCCGTCCCCGGGACGCCGACCAGCAGGACCCCTTTCGGGATCTTCCCGCCCAGCCGCTGGAAGCGTTCCGGCGTCTTCAGGAACTCGACGACTTCGACCAGTTCGACCTTGGCCTCGTCGATGCCGGCGACGTCGCTGAAGCTCACCCCCGTGTCCTTCTGGACATAGACCTTGGCTTTGCTCTTCCCGATGGCCATGAGCCCGCCCAGGCCACCTGCCCCTCCCATCTTCTTGAGGGCGAAGCGCCAGATGAGGAAGAAGAGCCCCATGGGGAGCAGCCAGCTCAGCAGCGTGGGGAGCCAGGTGCTCGTCACCTCCCCCCGGAAGTTGACGTTGGCCTGCCGGAGATCCTGCACGAGCGTTGGGTCGTCCACCTTGACCGTCATGAACTGCTGCTCGCCCGTCCCGGACTTGGTCAACGCTTCGATCCGTGCCTTGGGGAGCAGCCCCTCGAGCCCGTCCCGCTTCAGGCGCCCCGTAATGAACTTCGCGCCGATCGCCAGGTCGCTGACCTTTCCCTTCTCCACCAGGGTCTTGAACTCGCCATAGGAGAGGGTTTCGACGTGCGGCGCAAAGACGTAGTCCTGCAGCGCTGTCAGGATCAGGAAGGCGGCCAGAAAGTACCAGACGGACGCGACGTGCTTCTTGTCCATGCGCTCTATCGCCCTAGGAGGGGTTGTCCGGTCCGGCGCGCCATCCGGTGGCGGCAGACCACGGTCTCTGGGTCCACCACGCAGGCGCCTCCGCCTTCGGAGCAGTGGCGGCAGGACAGATTCAGCGGGTGGAAGTACCAATAGCGCACGTCAACCTGGCCCTCGTGGCCATCGGGGCAGAGGTGGAAGAGGGGATCGGCCGCCAGGCGGGCGTCGACGTCGCGCATCGCCAGGTCGGTGATCGCCATCGTGGGCCACCGGCAGGGAGAAGGCGCGGTCTCCCCCAGGCCCCCGAAGGGGCGCCCCTCCCTCGGAATGACGGCGGTGCCGAGTCCGCCGCTGCGTTCGGTCTCACGGATCCCGTCCACGTCATGCCTCCATCTTCACCGGATGCTCCGGCCTTCCGGCTGCCCCCTCGATAGCTCGCTTGAGGGACCGCACCTCGGGTCCGTACTCCGCGGCGCGGCGCGCCGATGGGCAGGCGTCACGCCCGGGCGCCTGTGTCGGGAGGCTGGGTACCGCCGTCAGACGGCCCCCAGCCACCCCAGATACTCCACTGCGACTACTGGCCGCCGATCGCCACGCTGAAGTTGACCGTCTCCTCCTTGTACGGGGACGGAATGTACGCAAGCTCGAGGCGGATCTCCTTCAGCTTCTTCGCCTTCAGCGCCTCGGCGGGGAAGTCCACATCCAACGACTGTGTAGCGTCCTGCCCGGGGCCGAGCTGCTCGGCGCCGTACGTGGCGAACTTGATGGTCGGCTCGGTCTGTGCCTCACTGACCTTGATGGGCTGCCCCTGGGTGTCGATGTACTGGATCTTTCCCGCGACAAGGCGGACGGTCTGATTCGTAGAGCTATTCTTCAGTACGAGCTTCCCCGAAAGCTTCGCCGGGCTGACGATGCGGCCGGAGCCCTTCTCGACCCGCTCCGTCACCTTCATCTCCGTCACGTCGCCCGTGACGATCCCAGCCTTCACCTTCACCGCGGCCGGCGTCACCGTGTAGGTCTTGTCCTCGATCACCGCTGCCGTCCCTGACGTCTGCTCGGAGCAGCCGAGGGTCGTTGCCGCCACCGCCGTGGCCACGATCGTCACGCCTACCCATTTCCACATCGCCGCCTCCTTCTCGCAAAGACACAGACGTTGATAGTCAGCGCTTGTCGTCGTACCGTTTGCCTGTCGCAGAACTCATTCACTCCGGCTCGTCTCGTGGCTGGATCGCTCCTCCCGATCACCTCACGCCCCGCGCCGCTGCCGCTCACTCCCGCTCAGTCTGCGCGGGATTCCCGACCGGAGCGTCCTGCGTTTCCCCTCAGCTCCCCCTCCTCTCCCGGCCAAACTCCGGATGCGGCGGACCGCCTGGGCCTGGCCCTCAACGTTTGCGAGGAGGTTGCGGTCGCCATCCCGCTTCAGCCCCTCCTCGATGAGGGCCCGGAGGACGATCTGCAGGCTCACCGGAAGCTTGAGCGCGGTCGTCGCCTTCCCCGCCAAGACCCGCGCCAGGTCGAGGACGTCTTGGGGGAGAACAAGGAGGACTCGGGTCTTCTGTTCGAACATCACATCACCCCCCTCCTGCCGGCCGGGCCGCCTCACCGGACGCCCCGGCTTGGTTATCATTACATAATTTATACTCAATATATAAGTTATATCATAATATACATGATGTCAAGCACAAACACCCCTATAAACGCTTAAGGCCCCCGGCTGGGGATAGGCGGTGCCGTGAACACGGGCCAATGAGCATTTTCACGAACTTGCCCGGGGGCGCGCAGCAGATGGATCATTGCCAGTGGGCGGGGGGTGGCGTTGACAATTCCGCCAGAGACGCGATAGCTTCAGTCATCGTGCCGGAGCGCAAGCGGCGTGTCTACCGGGCGCCCTCCGCGACGAACTGCGGGAGTAAGATCGTCGCCTTCCCCGGCGCGAGGAACCTCGGGCTCGACATCACCACGAAACCACCCGGGACCATCGGGTGGGAGTGAGGGCATCGGTGCGCACTCGTGAGGTCTGGCGCATCCAGCGCGCCGGGACGCTCGACCGACTGGAGCCGCACACCGACAGCCTTCCCGACCCCGGGCCGGGCGAGGCGCGCGTCATCCCGGAGGCCATCGGCCTGAATTTCGCCGACATCTTCGCGTGCCTGGGACTCTATTCCGCGACACCCGCGGGCGCGTTCGTCCCCGGCCTGGAGTTCGCGGGCGTGGTGGAGGCGCTGGGCCCCGCAGTGCCGCCCCCCGACCCGAGCGGCGAGCCGACGCACCCCATTCGACCGGGCGACCGGGTCTTCGGCCTGACGCGTTTCGGCGCGTACGCGACGGCGGTCAACCTCGGCGTGCGCTACCTGCGGCCGATTCCGCCGGGGTGGAGCTTTGCGGAGGGCGCGGCGTTCCCGGTGCAGGCCCTCACGGCCTGGCACGGACTGACCGAACTGGGTGCGCTCGAGCCTGGCGACAGCGTGCTCGTTCACTCGGCAGCAGGGGGCGTGGGCCTCAACGCGCTGGCGATCCTCGCGGCCGTCGGCGCGCGGGTGGTCGCCACCGTCGGCCGTCCGGCCAAGCGGGACTTTCTCGTCGAGCGCTGCGGGCTGTCGCCCAATCAGGTGATCGTGCGCGATCGCCACACCTTCGGGCCCCAGCTCGATCGCGCGCTGGCGGCCTCGCGGCTCGATTTGATCTGGTTGTGGGACCACGCGGACCGGCTGGCGCGGGCCTACGACCGGCTCGCGCACCTGGTGCAGAGGCCGCCCTTCGTCGGTCGGTGTTTCGGCTTCGATGACACGCCGGCGGCACTCCGCTATCTCCAGAGCGGCGAGAGCATCGGCAAGGTCGTGCTGGAGGTGTGAGTCAGGAAGGGGGAAGGGCGGAATGGGGGAAGGGACCCCGCCGTGGCTTCGGTGTCACGGCGGATCCCCCCCGTCGGAGTCCACGCGTTGCCTGAGCGGGGGTCTGCGGCGATCGGCCCGGAGGGGGCGGCGATGCCGGCTGGAAGAATCCTGGCGCGCGAGCCTGACGGCCCTTTGGGGACACGTGATCCTCGGAGGGCCGTCGTGTTTCTGGGTCGGAGGTCCGCGGGGGAAGGATCAACCAGTGAGCCACGTCCCATTTAACCAGACCACCGCCATCGTTCCGACCGAGCCCTGATCCTGCCGGTTTATCCGCTTCGCCAGTCGCCAGGGAGAATCGGTATCCGGTGCCGGACAGTGACTTCCTATCGAGGAAGGCCGGCCGAATTTTCCACTTGCAGGTCTCGCCGCGGGAAGGCATGGTTTCGGAGCAACAGGGGGAAGCGCTCCAAGATGGTCCGGCGGGTCTGGGAGTCTTATGAAAATGCGATGCCAGCCGTCTCGGGCGTGGGTTCCTGCGGTTGAGAATCACTGGGGGTCATAAGATGCGCCTGAAGACGATCCTCATCGCGGCCGCCGGGGTGCTCCTGGGGATCATTGTGGCCGCAGTCGTGGCCTTGCGATCCATAGACCTGAACCAGTACAAGGGCCTGATCGCCGAACAGGCCAAGGCCGCCACCGGCCGGGAGCTGAGGATCGGGGGCAACCTCGACCTCCACTTCGGCTTGTCGCCGGCCGTGGTGATCGAAGACGTCTCTTTTGCCAACGCTCCCTGGGGATCCCGGCCGGAGATGGTGAGGGCCCACCGCTTCGAGGTGGAGGTGGCCCTGATCCCCCTGCTCTTTCGCGACGTCCGGATCAAGCACCTCGTCCTGGTGCAGCCGGACATCCTGCTGGAAACGGATGCCAAGGGCAACGGCAACTGGTCCCTGGGCGACGCGGCGGCGCCCCCGGCCCCTCCCGCCTCGAAGCCGAGCGAGACCAGGGCGGGGTTGGTCGCCATTGCGGTGGAGAAGGTCCGGATCGAGAAGGGCACGCTCACGTACCGCGACGGCAGGACGAAGAGGGCCACCCGCCTCGCCCTCGACCGGCTGGATCTCCGGGCAAAGGATGTGACCAGTCCGCTGACCATCGACTTTGCCGGCGCCTATGCCGGCAAGCCGTTCACCCTGGCCGGGACCGTGGGGCCGCTGAGCGAGCTGCAGGCGCCCTCCCCACCCTATCCGGTCAGGCTCGCCCTCAAGGCCGGTGGCACGGCCATCGAGGCGGAGGGCACGATCGCCAAGCCGATGGAGGCTGCCGGCCTGGACCTCAAGGTGTCGGCAAAGGGGGAGGACGTTGCGGAGGTTGCCAAGCTGGCGGGCAAGGCCATCCCTGCCGTCGGGCCGTTCGCCATGACGGCGCGGGTGACCGGCACCGCGCAGGCGCTGTCCCTCGCGGGCATTGACGCCAGCGTCGGCAAGGCCGAGCGGGTCCTGGTCAGGGCGACCGGTGCGGTGAAGGATGCCCTGAACGCCAGGGGGTTCAACGTGGCCGTGACGGTCGAGTCCAAGGACCCGAAGGCGGCGGCCAAGGCCTTTGGCGCGGAGCTCCCGCCCCTGCCGCCCCTCAGCGCGACCGCGCGGCTCCGCGATGCCCAGGGGGCATACGCCTTCGAGGACCTCAAGGCCAGCCTCGGCAAGAGCCACCTGGCCGGCAGCGTGACCATCTGGATCGCCGGACCACGACCGAGGGTCAAGGCGCAGCTTGCCTCGACCCTGGTGGACCTGTCCGAGTTGCTCCCGAGGGAAGGGGCGAGGCGGACCGGCGCCGCCGCCTCGCAGAAGACCCCGACACCGAGCGAGGGCAAGCGGGTGTTCCCTGCCGATCCCCTTCCGCTCAGCGTCCTCAGGACGGCCGACGCCGACCTTGACCTCAAGGTGGACCGGCTGGTGCTGCCGAACACGTCCTCCGTCGAGGGACTGGTCGCGCGTGTCGCGCTGTCAGGGGGACGGCTCGAGGTCCGGCCTTTCGGTACCCGAATCGGCGGCGGCGCGGTGACCGGACAGATCGCGCTCGATGCGTCCTCGCAGAAGACCGCCACCCTGGCGGCTAAGGTGGATGCGAAGGCAATCGACCTGAATCAGGTGCTCCGCCAGATGGGCAATCCCGATCTCGTGACGGGGGTCAAGACCGACTTTGCCCTGAACCTCAGGGGGAGCGGCGGATCGGTCCGGGACCTCATGGCCGGGCTCAACGGTGACTTGGTGCTGGTCCTGGGGGAGGGGAAGATCCACTCGAGCTTTATTGACTGGCTAGGCGCCGACCTGCTGACCCAGATCGCGGAGAAACTGAACCCGTTCGGGACGAAGGATCCGTACACCGATCTCAAGTGCGGAGTGATCGGATTCGCGGCCAAGGACGGGGTCGCCACCAGCGACAGGACCATCGCCTTCGAGACGAGCAAAATGACCTTGGTGAGCAGCGGGACGGCGAATCTGAAAACCGAGGCCATCGATTTCTCCCTGCGTCCCGAGGCGCGCCAGGTGACTGGGATCGGCGCCGGCGAGCTGGTCAAGCTTCTCCGCGTCCGCGGGACCCTGGCGGAACCGATGATTGGCGTGGACGAGCTGGGGGTGGGCAGGACCGCTCTCTCCATCGGGGCGGCGGTGGCGACCGGCGGGCTGTCCTTCCTGGCCGAGACCCTGCTGAAGAAGGCGACGGCGGATCCTCGACCGTGCGAGACGGCCAAGGGCAAGATGCCCGCACCTGCCCGGCCCGGATCCGTGCCTTCCAGCGCCGCGCCGTCCGGCCAGGAGCCGCCCAAGCAGGGGAGCGGTATCGAGCAGTTCTTCCGCGGCCTGTTCGGAAAGTGACCCGCCAGATCTTCGCTCCTTCTCCCCCGATTAAACGGGAGGCCGACCGATTCAGCTCGGCGATGTCTCGAGCAGTTACCCTTGACCCTTTGCCGCCAAGGCGGTTTGGCCGGCGGCGCCTGAGCCGGATTTGGATTCCAGCCGCTGAGAGCCAGAAGGCGATGAATCTGGCAACGGCCACCAACCATACTGTGCCATCACCCCTCTTTCCGGATTCCATCGCTGAAAGCTGAGGACCGGTCGCAGACAGCTAACTGCTATATTTTCCACCTTGACTTCATCCTTCGATGAGAGTAGGCGTCGTGCCCGGTTGAGCCGGGTTTCCCGGCGACTAGCCCGGAGGTGGCAGTGATCCCGGCTGGAAGGATCCTGGAGTGCGAGCCCGACGGCCCTTTGGGGATCCATGGCCCCCGAAGGGCCGCTGGGCTTCCGAGGCGGATAGCCTCCGGGAGAAAGGTTCAGGAAGTGTTCGACGTCCTCTTCTACCACGTGAGAATGGGGGCGTAGCCGGCGGATCGAAGGCAGGCTGGCTCGGACGAGAGGCAGGTCGGGGGGATTCAGTTCTGCTGGTTTAAGGGCGACGAGTGGACACCGATATCCTGCTGAAAGGGGTCGTCATTGGATTCTCGATCGCCGCCCCTGTCGGACCCATCGGCGTGCTGTGTATCCGGCGCACCTTGGCCGAGGGGCGAGTCTCTGGCCTGGCTTCCGGCCTGGGGGCTGCCACTGCGGACGGAATCTATGGCTGCGTCGCCGGGTTCGGGTTGACGTTCATATCACACTTCTTGATCAGCCAACAGGGATGGCTTCGCCTGATTGGCGGGGGGTTTCTCTGCTATCTGGGCCTCAAGACCTTTTTTGCCAGGCCCGCAGAGCGGGCAGTCTTCGCCAAAGCCCAGAGCGTTCTCGGGGCGTACGCATCGACATTTGTCCTGACGCTCACGAACCCCCTGACGATCCTTTCCTTTACGGCGATATTTGCCGGATTGGGAGCGGGAGGCCCGAGAGGAACGTATTTCTCGGCAGCAGTGTTAGTGCTGGGTGTATTTGTTGGCTCGGCCGCGTGGTGGCTGATCCTCAGCGGCGTGGTCGGCGCGTTTCGGACGACGTTTGACCTTCGTGGCTTGCGCTGGGTGAACAGACTTTCCGGCCTCATCATTACGGCCTTCGGCCTGACCGCTTTGCTGAGCCTGGAGCTGCGCTAGCCTTGGTGCGAGGTCGGACCGGTGGAGGGGGTTGTTGACCGCATGAGTATGGAAGGAGAGAGCTGCGATGCCGGACGACAAGGCGCTGCGTGCGGCCGTGCTGACCTTGCTGCGCGGCGGCAGCGCACATATCAGCTTTGAGAAGGCGGTGGCCAACCTGCCGGAGGACCTCCGGGGGAAGAAGCCGCGCCGGGCCCCCTACACGCCCTGGCAGCAACTGGAGCATATGCGGATCGCCCAGTGGGACATCCTCGAGTACATCCGCAGTCCGCAGCATATCTCCCCGGCGTTTCCGGAGGGGTACTGGCCGGGGAAGGCGGCACCCCCGGCGCGGAATGCGTGGGCCAAGAGCGTGAGGGCGTTCCAGGCGGACCGGCAGGCGCTGCTGGACCTGGCGACCGACCCGTCCACGGACCTACTGGTGCGGATCCCTCACGTTCCGGACGGCCCGACGATCTTGCACGAGCTGCTCCTGGTGGCCGACCACAACGCCTATCACCTGGGGCAGTTGATCGTCCTGAGGCGGCTCCTGGGCGCGTGGCGCGACTAGATCATTCAGGTCCCTCCCGCGTAAAAGGGGACCAAGGGATGGAAAAACCCTTGGGAAAAACTGCTTCGTGTGTTACTCTCCGCGCATTCCGCAACGGACGCCGAGCGATTCAGGCCTGATGCGGGACGAACAGAATAGGGCAGGTCCTTCCAGCCGGATACAACAGCGGTCACACCCGATCCCTGCGCGGGCTTCGTGTGCCCGCGGAAAGCACAGGGAGACGTATGTCGTTTGCAGAACTCGGACTCCACACAGAACTGTTGCAGGCCACCCAGCGGTTGGGATTCGAGCATCCCACGCCGATTCAGCGGGCGGCGATCCCGCCCTTGATGCAGGGCCGGGACGTCCTGGCCACGGCCGTGACGGGCAGCGGGAAGACCGCCGCGTTCCTCCTGCCGATCCTCCACCACCTGCTCCCGAAGCGCCGGGGGACCACCCGGGCGCTGGTCGTGGCCCCCACCCGGGAGCTGGCCGCCCAGATCGCGGAACACCTCCGCGACCTGGCGGGGCAGACCGGTCTCACGGGCGCGGCGGTGACCGGCGGCGTCGCCATGGAGCCGCAGGTGCAGGCGTTCCGGAGGGGCGTGGACGTTCTCATCGCCACGCCCGGCCGGCTCCTCGATCACTTTCAGTACCCGTATGCGCGCCTTACCGGCCTCGAGTATCTGGTGCTGGACGAGGCGGACCGGATGCTCGACATGGGGTTCCTGCCGGACATCCGCCGGGTTCTCCAGCACCTGCCCACGAAACGGCGGACGCTCCTGTTCTCGGCGACGCTGCCGGCACCCATCGTGGAGCTGGCGGGAGACCTGCTGGAGAATCCCGTGGCCCTGAACGTCGAGCGGAAATCCGCCCCGGCGGCCGGCATCACCCACGCGGTCTATCCGGTCCCGCACGAGCTGAAATCGCATCTGCTGCTCCAGCTCCTGCGGCAGGGCGCGCCCAGGAGCGTCCTGGCCTTCACGCGGACCAAACACCGGGCCAATCGCCTGGCCGACTTCCTGGAGCGGAACGGCATCGTCTGCGCCCGCATCCACGGCAACCGCAGCCAGGCGCAGCGAACGGAGGCGCTGGCGGGCTTCAAGAAGGGGCGCGTCCGCATCCTCGTCGCCACGGACATCGCGGCCCGCGGCATTGATGTGGAGGCGCTTGGACTGGTCGTGAACTTCGACGTCCCGCAGGTCCCGGAGGACTACATCCACCGGGTCGGGCGCACGGCCCGGGTCGAGGCGACGGGCGACGCCTACACGTTCGTTTCGCCGGACGAGGAGGGGGGCCTCCGCGCCATCGAGCGGCACATGGGGACGCGCCTGCCGCGCCACACGGTCGCCGGGTTCGACTACGCGAAACGGCCCGCGGAACGGCTGGAGGTCCCGCTGACCGAGCGCATCGCCGCCATCCGCGCGCGGAAGGTGAAGGAGCGGGCCCGGGCGACGGCGAACGCCGAGCGCCGCGCCACGCAACGGAGCCTGGCGGATCCCGCCGGAAGGGGGACGGCGCGGGGCAATCCCGCTGGCACCGCAGAGAGGCGCCCGGCGAAGCCTGCGCCGGGCCCGAACCGTGCGGACGCCGTGCTGGCCTGGGTTCGCCGGACCGCGGGGCGGCCCGACCATGGTCCCGGGGGCGGACGCAGTCGCCGGCCCGGGGGAGACGGATCGGCACTCCGTGGGAAGCCGGTCTCCCCTCGGTGAGCAACGGAAAGAGGTGCCGGCCCTCGGCCTCTTGCTGGCCGAGAAGGCGTAGGGGCTGGCGTCGATCCATGCCGGCCGTCTCCCTGGATAGGGAGGTCGCTCAGGGCACCCGCCCAGAGGATCTCCATCATCGTTGGGGAGGATTGATCCGAGATCCGTCCTTTCCGGTGTAGGGGTTCACGTTCGGATTGGTGGACCAGTTGTCTCGCCACTCCCTGTTCGGGTTCGATCGCCGATGGGGCGGGACGAACCGCCCGTCCCGGCGAATGTGAGGCCGCACGGCATGCGACCGCGGATTGCTGCCAAACCCGGGGCCCAATGAGCGCCCACCGAACCGGCCTCCCCTAGCCTCCCCCTCTCCGGTCAGTGAGAACAGGACCGATGCCACCGCCAGGCCGCAGAGCCACCTGCTGAAAGCTCCCATAGTTTTCCTCCTTCCTGCGCCGCTCGTTGCCTTCCTGCTTGCCCCCTCCTGCCAGGTTAACCGCGGGTTCCGGTGAAAGGGGACCTGGGTCGTGAGCGGTTGACTGAACGAGGCCGGCGGCGGAAAAATCCCACTGCCCGCTGTCCCTTTTTTGGGTCCTGGCCGGTTATTCTTAGCAAGGAGATCCATAGGCTCCGCGGCAGAGGTTCGGAGTTGTGGAATGTATCGGCCTTTGATAGGCTTCGGCTCGCACGGACCCTACCTGGCTTCTTATTCCGTGCTTCCGAGGTGGCCGTGGAGGATTCCTACGCGGGCCTATCGGACAGCAACCTGGCTGCCCGGTTCGACCGAGGGGAGGGGGAAGCCCTCAACGCCCTCTGCCGCCGCCACTACCACGCCGTCTTTCGGTTTGCCTACCACCTCACCCAGAATCTCCCCGAAGCCGAAGACTGCACCCAGGAGACTTTCGCCCGGTTTATCCGGAGCTGGTCACGCTGGCAGGAGCGCAGCCGGGGGGCAGGACCGTGGCTGACCACGATTGTCAGGAACGTTCTCGTGGATCATTGGCAGAAACAGCTCGGCCTCACGAAGCTCAATGATCCCGTCTTCGCCGATGCCGCCGGAAAGGCTGGTGTCAGCCAATCTCCAGACAGCGACACCCTG
>JACPAT010000227.1 GCA_016180655.1 Candidatus Methylomirabilota bacterium
GGCCTACGTGCTGGCGGGCGTGCTGACGGGCGGGAGCGTGCCCGGGCAGACCGATGACGTGTACGTCTACAGCAAGGGCGCCAGCACCACCGGCACCTATACCGCCGGGACGTCCGACACGGGATCGGGCGGGGCCGCGGGGTACTCTGCGGTCTACGGCAACTTCACGGGGAGTTAACCGAACCGGGATCCCTGCAAGACGCACAGTGGGCGAACGGGCAGGCGACCACCGCCTGCCCGTTCCCTTTTCCGGGCGCCGGAAGCAGGGCACCGGTCCGGCGCAAAAGCCCTTGACGGCCTGCGCACCGGTTGTGTCTAATGCAGGCAGGCGAGGGAGAGATGGACCCGGTCATCCAGATCGAGGGGTTATGCAAGGATTTCCGCGTGGGCTTCTGGCGCCGCCGCACGCGGGTCCTGCATGACCTGACCCTGACGGTCCACCGCGGAGAGATCTTCGGCTACCTCGGTCCCAACGGGGCCGGCAAGACGACGACCCTGAAGCTCCTGACCGGTTTGATCCTGCCCACGGCCGGCTCGGCGCGCCTGCTGGGCCAGGACGTGAGACTGGTCGCCGCCAAGCAGCAGATCGGCTTCCTCCCCGAGACGCCGTACTTCTACGATTACCTCACCGGGCGCGAATTCCTCGACCTGTGCGGCCGGCTGTTCCGCCTCCCCACGGGTGTGCGGCGCGATCGCATCGCCCGGTTGCTCCACCTGACCGCCCTGGTGGAGGCGGCCGATCGCCAGCTCCGGAAATATTCCAAGGGGATGCTCCAGCGGCTCGGGCTGGCCCAGGCCCTGATCAACGACCCCAGCCTGGTGATCCTGGATGAGCCGATGTCCGGCCTGGACCCCCTCGGTCGCAAGGCCATGCGGGACATCATCCTTGGGCTCAAGGCCGAGGGACGGACGATCTTCTTCAGCTCGCACATCCTTCCGGACGTGGAGGTCCTCTGCGACCGGGTGGGGATCCTGGTCGGCGGGCGCCTGCGGGGCGTCGGACGCCTGGACGAGATCCTCAAGACCCGGACCGAGTCCGTCGAGCTGATCCTGGATCGCGTCTCCTCCGACCTGGCAATCGTCCTCCGGGACCTCGCCCAGGCGCCTCTGCTGTCTCAGCCGGACGGCGTCCTGGTGCGGCTGCCGGACCAGGAGCGGGCGGATCAGGCCCTGCGAGCCGCCCTGGAAGCGGGGGCCCGCGTGGTGGGGGTGGCACCGCAGCGGCTGACCCTGGAAGACCACTTCCTGCGAGAGGTCCAGGGAAAGACCCCATGAAGATCCAGGCCATCGCGCTCAATACCTTCCGGGAAGCCGTGCGGGACCGGATCCTCTACTCGGTCCTGGCCTTCGCCCTCCTCCTCATTGCCGCCTCGGCCATCCTGGCCTCGCTCTCCATCGGCCAGGAGGGGAAGATCGTCAAGGACCTGGGGTTGGCCAGCAGCAGCCTCTTCGGCACCTTCATCGCGATCTTCCTGGGGATCGGCCTGGTCTCCAAGGAGATCGAGCGCCGGACCATCTACGCGATCATCGCCAAGCCGATCCACCGATTTCAATTCCTGCTGGGCAAGTACATCGGCCTGGTCCTCACGCTCCTGGTCACGGTGGGCGTCATGGTCCTGCTGGTCGTCGGGCTTGCATGGGCGGTGGACGGCCACTGGACGCCGGGCCTCCTGGCGGCGGCGGGGCTCGATTTCCTGGCGTTGATGATCGTGACGGCCGTCGCCATCTTGTTCTCGACATTCTCCACGCCGACCCTCAGTGCCATCTTCAGCCTGGCGGTCTTCGTCATCGGACGCCTGAGCGGAGATCTCCGGTGGTTCGCAGAGCAGTTTGCCGGGGCCGGCCTGCGACGTGTCATCCAGGTCCTCTACCTGATCCTGCCGGACCTGAGCCGCTTCCAGATCGGCTCCCAGGTCGTCCACGGCCTCCCCCTCGCTCCCGCGGGGATCGCCTGGGCGGCGCTCTACGGCGCGGCCTATATCCTGGTCCTGCTCTTGCTGGCGATCGGGATCTTCCAGCGCAGGGATTTCAAGTGATCGCAGAGATCCTTCTCCGGCCCGCCCGGATCTCCTGCATCGCCTTCCTCCTCGCCTTCGGATTGCTAGTCGGAGCCGTCATTCCCCTGCATCGCCAGGTCCTGGCCGGAGCGGGACGGAGTTCCGAGGAACGGATCTGGCTCCTCCCGCCACCGCCGGCCCTGCGGGTCGCCTCCCTCGGCTTCCACGGCATGGCGGCGGACCTGGTCTGGCTCCTCACCATCCAGTACTTCGGGGGCCACGTCAGCACCGACCTGCAGTTCCCCGAACTCCGCCGGATGCTGGAGACCGTCGTTGCGCTGGACCCGCACTTCGTCGAGGTCTATTCCCTGGGCGCCCTGTTCCTGAACTACTTCGCAAAGGACGTGCGGGGTGCCGTCCAGCTCCTGGAGGCGGGGGCCCGCGCCAACCCCACGCGCTGGGAGCTCCCCCACGATCTCGCCCGGACCTACTACCTGGATCTCAAGGACCCCCGGCAGGCCCTCCACTGGTTCGAGGTCACCGACCGTCTGCCCGGGCGTCCCCATTACGTGCCCCGCTTCATCGCCCGCCTCTACGCCGCCACGGGGGAGCGCGAGACGGCGCTGGAGTTGTGGCAGGCCATGCGGGATTCCGCCACCAGCGAATGGGTGCGGGAGATGGCGACGCAGGAGATCGCCAAGCTGGAAGGGCAGATCGCGGACGAGTCCCGGGAGCGAATGCGATGACGGGCGACGACCGCCCGCCCGCGGAGAGCCACCCGGCGGCGGGCGAGCCCGGCTGGCTCTTCGGCCCCGGGACCACCCCGCGGGCGCGACGGATGCTCCTCCTGGTCCTGGTCCCGGCCCTGATCCTGGCCGGCACATTGCGGTTCGACTTCGTGTTCGACGACAACCTCGTGGTCCTCGGAGACCGGCTGGTCACAGGACAGTTCAACCTGCGCGAGATCTTCGGCAGCGAGGTCCGGGTCATGGACGTGACGCTGGGGTATTACCGTCCCCTCGTCACGCTCTTGTACCGGGCCGACCGGGCGCTTTGGGGGACCAACCCCGCGGGCTATCACCTCACCAACCTCCTCTGGCACCTGCTGGCGACGGTCCTGGTGTTCCGGGTCGCTTTTCTCACGACCGGCCGGCTGGCGGCGGCCTGGACCTCTGCCATGCTGTTCGCCCTCCTGCCGGCCCATAGCGAGACCATTGGCTGGATCCAGGGGCGGACGGACCTGGTCTCGACGGCGTTCCTCCTCCTCGCGCTCCTGGCCCTGCTCCACGCCCGGGCGGCCCATGCGCACACGGGATGGCGCTGGGGCGCCGTTGGCGCCCTGGCGTTTCTGGCGGCCCTGCTGGCCAAGGAGTCGGTCGCACCGCTGCCCCTGGCCTGGGTCATGTGGGAGATCTCCGCCGCCGGGGCGGGCCGGTGGCGCGCCCGGCTTGCGGCGATGGCCCCGCGCGTCGTGCCGCTCCTGCTGGCAGGCGTCGTCTATTGGCTGTTCCGGCGCTGGGCGGTGGGCGACCTGGTCGGCTTCCCGATGAGCCTGTCCCCCCTCCCCTTGCGGGCCCTGGCGCTCTTTTTCGTCCTCGCGGAGTATGGGCGGGTCCTCCTCTTTCCGGATCTCGGACTCAACCTTTTTCGCGCCCTGTCGGTCGCGCCGACGCCCATGACCCTGGCCATCAGCCTGGCCGTGGCCGGAATCCTGGTGGGCGGACTCGTGGTGACGTGGCGCTCGGCCCGGCCGCTGTTTCCCTGGGCGGCCTGGGTGCCCATCATGCTCTCCGTCCCGCTGCTGTTCATCCTGTATGCCCCCGCCCCGGAGACGGGGTTCACCACGGCCGAGCGCTTCCTCTACTTGCCCTCGGTGGGCTGGTGCGTGCTGCTGGGGTCCCTGCTGGCGCGGGCCGTGGAAGGCCGCGAGCGGGCGGGCGTGTCCAGCTGGGGGCTGGCGACCATCGGCGGCGTCTTCGTGGGATATGCCGGCCTCACGCTGCTCCGGCTGCTGCCCTGGGCCGATGCGGCGGACCTGTACGTGGCCATGAAAGCGCAAGCCGATCTGCCGGTCACGGTCCAGGTGCTCGTGCACAACAATCTGGGCAAGGTGTACCTGGATCAGGGCGAATTCGCCCAGGCCCGCGAAGAATTCCAGGCCGCCCTTCGCCTGAAGCCGGACTATGCCTTCGCCCACAACAACCTGGGCGTCCTGTTGATCCGGCAGGGCCAGCCGGTGGAGGCGCGACGCTGGCTCGAAACGGCCATCCGATTGGACCCGACCTACGCCGATGCCCTCGGGAACCTGGGGGCGGCATACGAGGCCACCGGCGATCTGGCGGCCGCGCGAGCCGCCTATGAGGCAGGCATGCGGGTGGCCCCCGGCTCGGCGTGGCTGGCCGGGGGGTTGGCGCGGGTGCAGGCGGAGGTGGTGTCTCAAGGCGCCCGCCAGACGGGGCGGTCGCCGTGAGGGATGACGGGCCGGGGCCAGCGCGCTGGGCTCCTCCCGCATCGAGGTCCATGAACGATCTCTTCGTTTCCCTGGTCATCCCGACCTATAACGAGCGGGAGAACATCGGCCCCGCCATCCAGCGGGCGAGCCAGGTGCTGGCGACCGCCGCCCGGGATTTCGAGATCATCGTGGTGGACGACAACAGCCCCGACGGAACCGGCGCCGCGGTGCAGCAGGTCATGGCCACGAATGGGCGCGTGCGGCTGATCACCCGCACCACGGACCGGGACCTCTCCCGCGCCGTCGTGGAGGGGTGGCGCCACGCCCGGGGGAACGTCCTGGCGGTCATGGATGGCGACCTGCAGCACCCGCCGGAGACCCTGGCGGACCTGCTCCAGCCCCTGCGGCAGGGCGAGGGCGAGATCGCCATCGCCAGCCGGCACGTGCGGGGCGGCGGCGTGAGCCACTGGAGTCTCTGGCGGCGCGCATCCTCCTGGGGAGCCGCCTGCGTGGCGACGTTCTTCCTGCCCGGAATCCTCCGGCACGTCAAGGACCCCATGTCCGGCTTCTTCGCCCTCAGGCGTCGGGTGCTGGAGGGCGTGCGGCTGCATCCCCAGGGCTACAAGATCCTGCTGGACGTGCTGATGCATGGGCGATTCGCAACCGTGGTCGAGGTCCCCTACATCTTCGAGGAACGGTTCCGGGGAGGAAGCAAGCTCGGCAAGAAGCAGGTCGGCCAATTCTTCGCCAGGCTCTTCCGGTTGTCCGTGGAGAGCGGCCATGCCGCGCGCCTGGGGAAGTACCTGGTCACCGGCAGCGTGGGGGGAGTCGTGACCCTCGGAAGCCTGATGCTGCTTCGCGCCGTGACGGACCTGCCCCTCGTCTCCGCCTACAGCCTCGCCGTCGAGCTGGCCATCCTGAACAACTTCCTCCTGAATGAATTCTGGACCTTCGCGGACGCCACGACGGCGAGGGTGGGACTCCGGACACGGGTGATCCGGTTCCTGCGGTTCAACGGGACGTGCGTCTGGGGGGCGGGGTTCAACGTGGGGACCTTCCTGGGTCTGCGCGAGGTGGTTCAGCTCCCCGTGGCGCTGGCCGGCCTGGCAGGCGTGGCGGTGGGCTACGTATGGAACTACGGGGTGAACGCGAACGCCACCTGGCTGGATCTCTTCCCGCCGCAGGCCCGAAGGGCGGCGGTTGAGAGCAGAGAGCGTCGGACCCAGGACCGGCGCTCGCTTCCCTCCCCCGGCTATTATCACGAGGCCTATACCCACGGGAATCGGGTCCAGCGGTTCTGGCACCGGGGGAAGTTCGGCCGGGTCCTGTCCCGCCCCCGGCCGCACCCCATTCTGGACGTCGGCTCGGGCCCGGGGGTTCTTTCCGCGCTGCTCCGGAACGGCAGCCACCTCGTGGTGAGCCTGGACCGCTCCTTCGAGGTGATCCGCTTCGCCAAGGAGACCCATCCGGAGCTCTGCGGGGTGGTCGCCGACGTCCGGCATCTGCCGTTTCGCCCGGGACACTTTCGGACGATCTTCTTCGTGGAGGTCATCGAGCACATCCCCGCGCAGTGGTCCCTGGACGTCCTGCGGGAGCTGCGCGACATGCTGCACCCGGCGGGACGGCTCATCCTGACGACGCCGAACTACCGGAGCCTGTGGCCGGCCCTGGAGTGGATGGTGAGTCGCTGGGGCCCCATCGACTACACGAAGGAGCACGTCAATCACTACTCCCCCGCGCGACTGGAGCGGGAGGTGCGGGACGCCGGCCTCACGGTGATCCGCGCGGAGTCCTTCTTCGTGGTGGCCCCGTTCCTGGCCTGGCTGTCCGAGCGGGCGGCATGGAAGGCAATGGATGTGGAGCGACGCTGGTGCGGCCGGTGGGGTTCTCTCCTCCTGTTGGAGGCCGGACGAACGTGAGGGGGACGCGCCGGCCGTGCGGTGGGGACCGATGAGGCTTCCGGACGCCATGAGTGCCATTCCTCCCACCTCCCCTGGCGAAGCGTCCCGAGGCCTCCGCGTGGGCGCCCGGGCTCCGGGGCTGATCGTCCTGCTTGCCGGGGCCCTGTACCTCGGGACGCTCCGCTACGGGTTCGTGTGGGACGACCTCTTCCTGATCGTCCTGAACCAGTTCGTCCGGCGGCTCACCGATCTGCCGGCCTGGCTGACCCTGACCGCGGACCAGGCGACCTTCGGCGCCTTCAGCGGCAATCTCTACCGTCCTGGCCTGCTCGTCTCCATGGCGGTGGATTTCGCCCTGTGGGGCGAGCGGGCCGCCGGATTCCACCTCACCAATCTGCTGCTGCACGGCCTCATGGTGTGGCTGGTGTACCGGCTGGTCCGGGCCGTGACAACGCGCGAGGAGCTGGCGGCCGTGACGGCGCTCCTCTTCGCGGTCCATCCCACCCATGTCGAGGCGGTGGCCTGGATCTCGGGTCGCACCGATCTGTGGGTCTCCGTCTTCATGCTAGCGGCCACCTGGCTGTACCACACGTCGCTTCGCTCCTGGGGATGGCGCCGGGCCGGCTGGTACGCGGGCGCCATGGGGGCGATGAGTGCCGGCCTCTTCTTCAAGGAGGCCGCCGTCCTCCTGCCGGCGGTGTTCCTCCTCTTGGAGGGTCTGGGGCCGAGGGTGAATGCCGCCCACGCAGGCCCCTGGAGGCAGGCGCTCCTGCGATCGCTGCCCTTCTGGGCCATCGCCGTGGGGCACCTCGCCTTCCTGTCGCGGCCCCTTCAGACGTACAACCCGGGACTCCTGTCGCCGGAGCTCCTCCTGGCCCGCCTCCCCGGGAGCCTGGAGACCCTCGCCCGGTACGTCGGGCTCATGCTGTTCCCCGTCACCATGCGACCCTTCTACGCCCTCCCGCGCCCGGCCTCTTTCCTGGCCCCGTGGCCACTGGCCGGGGCGGCGCTCCTCCTCGTGCTCCTCGCCCTCGGCATCTTCTGGTGGCGTCGCTTCCCCGCGGCCGCCTTCGGCCTGGGATGGTTCCTCATCACCGTGGCTCCTTACCTGGATCTTTTCGCCTTCTCACCCAGGACGATGGGGCTGGCGGATCGGTATCTCTATGGCCCCTCCGTGGGCGCCCTCCTGGTGGCTGCGCTGCTCCTGGATCGGATGGGGGACCACCTGGCCAGCCGATCCGGCCTGCTCCGGTCACACCTGCTGGGGGCCAGCACGGCCGCCCTGGTCCTGATCTTCGCAGGGCTTACAGCCTGGTACATGCCGGTGTGGCGGGACAACGTGAGCCTGTATTCCCGGATGGTCCGCGACTTCCCGCAGGCGCCCGAACCTCACCTGAATCTCGGGACCACCTACCTCGACCTGGGGGAGGTGGATCGGGGCATCGCGGAGCTGGAGGCGGCCGTGCGGCTGCGCCCCGACTGGATCCGCCCCCAGATCAGCCTGGCCCTCGCCACCGTCGGGGCGCGGAGTCCGGCCGCGGGCTTCCGGCTGTTCGATCGGATCGCGGGAGCGGCCGCGGGAGAGCACGAGTACTACGTCATGCGGGGTCGCGCCCACCTGACGGTGCGGGAGCCGGAGGCGGCCGCCGAAATCCTCAGCGCCGGGCTCCAACGATTCCCGGCATCGCTGGACCTCCACCTGCTCCTGGCGCGCGCTCGGGAGGCGCAGGGTGATGCGGCGGGCGCCGTCGAGGCGTACCGCCGGGTGCTCGCCATGGACCCGCGCCTCGCCTCGGCCCACGAGGGGCTGGGCCGCGCCCTGGCGCGGGAGGGGAACTACGCGGCCGCCGCCCAGGCGTTCACACAGGCCCTCGAGCTTCGCCCGGACCGCCTGTCCCTGCTCCGCCTCCTGGCCCTGGCGCGAGAGGCGGAGGGCCAGGTGGAGGAGAGCCTTCGCCTCTGGCGCGAGGTGGCCTCGCGGACCCAGGACCCCGGCACCCTGGCCGAGGCCCAGGCGCGGATCCAGCGCCTCGCCGGTGCGTCCCCATCCCGGCCCGCTGTACCGCCGAGGACACCGTGACGCCGACCACGGCCGCGTCAGTCCAGATCCCGCGTCCCGACGCCCGGCGAGCGGTGCTGCTCGTCTGCCTCTTCGCGCTGGCCCTGTACATCGGGACGCTGCAGCACGAGTTCGTGTGGGATGACCACCACACCATCGAGCACAACCAGTACATCACCCAGGCGCGCTACCTGCCCCGGTTCTTCACCGACGATGTCACCCGGTTGACGTCCGGCGCCCTCCACGCGGTCTACTACCGGCCGCTCTTCTGGACATCGTTCCTGCTGGACTTTTCGGTGTGGGGCCTCCGGCCCGCGGGCTTCTACCTCACCAATCTCCTGCTCTACGCGCTCGCCTGCCTGCTGGTCTTCCGGCTGGCCCGCTCGCTCCTGGAGAACGCCGAGGCGGCGCTTATTGCCACCCTGCTCTTCGCGGCGCACCCGGCGCACGTCGAGACGGTCGCCTGGGTTTCGGGCCGGGTCGAGCCCATGGCCGCCATCGGCGTGCTCCTGGCGATCGGCTGGTACGGGCAGGCGTGCCTCGGCGCCGGGTGGCGGAGGTACGCCACACTCCTCTGCAGCCTGGCGGTCTTCGGCCTCGCCCTCCTCTCGAAGGAGACGGCGGCCAGCCTGCCCCTGATCCTCCTGTGGCGCGAAGTGACGATCGGCCCGAAGACCCCTGGCCACCCCCCAGGACGGGTCGGTGCCGCTGCCCTCCGACTGGTCCCGTTCTTCGTGGTCGTCCTGGGGCTCCTCTGGTTCCGCTCGGACGCACTGGCGCGATGGGCCGCCGAGGCCATGGGCACCGGCACATTCTGGGACCGCGTCCCGGGGTCGTTGGAACTGGTGGCCCGGTACATCCTCCTGGCGATCTTCCCGGTTCACCTCCAGCCGATGTATGCCCTCGCCCGCCCCGCGACTCTCTCGGCCCCCTGGCCGCTCGCCGGTCTCGCCCTGCTCATCTTGTCGGCCGGTCTGGCCGTGTGGTGGCGGCGGCGGTGGCCGGTGGCAAGCTTCGGCCTGGGGTGGTTTCTCCTGGCCCTCGCGCCGGTGCTGGACCTCATGCCTGTCTCTCCTCGCGCCTTGACCTTCGCCGGGCGCTACCTCTTCATTCCGACGATCGGCCTGGCCCTGCTGGTGGGAGCGGTCCTGGCGAGGCTTCTCCCGGCCGGAGAGAAAGACAATCAGGAGGTGCGCGCGAAGGCGAGCCCGCACCCCGTCATGCGCCGGGTGGCGATTGCGGCGAGCGTCCTGCTCCTACTCGGATGGAGCGTCCGAACCCTGACCTACATCCCGGTCTTTCGGGACGACCTTCGCCTCTTCACCCGGATGGCGGACGAGGTGCCCGGCATCGCCCTGGGGCATCAGAACCTCGGGTTGGCCCTGCTCCAGGCCGGCCACACCCAGGACGCCCTGCGATCCCTCGAGCGAGCGGTCGCCGTGGAGCCGGGCGACTCGCGGGCGCAGCTCGCCCTGGCGGGCGCCTACATTGCCAGCGGCCGGGCGGCGGAAGGTCTCCGCGCGCTGGACGGGCTGGCCCCCCGATTGGGCCAGCAGTACACGTACCTCCGCATCCGCGCCGGCGCCTCCCTGGCGATGCAGGAGTGGGCCGCAGCCGTCGAGGTCCTGACCCGGGGTCTCCAGCGATACCCGGATGCGGCCGACCTGCACCTCCTCCTGGGAGTCGCCCTGGAGCGCCTCGATGATCTGCCCCGCGCCGAGGAGGCGTACCGGGGGGCGCAGGCGCTCTCGCCCACGATCCCCGGCGGCCACCTCGTCCTCGCACGCCTGCTCCTCCGCACCGGCCGGGCGGAGGAGGCCGCGTCCCAGGCGCGCGCAGCCCTGCGCTTGGCCCCCGAGTCTGCGGCGGGGGCGCGGGTGCTGGCCCTGGCCCTGGAGGCGACGGGGGACCGGGCGGGGGCGCGGGAGGCGTGGGAGCGCGCCCTGGAACTCAACGATACCCCGGCGACGAGGGCAGAGGTCCGGCAGCATCTCTTCACGCCAGGCCGGCCGATCGGGCAGGCGCCGACGAGGAGCCCATGACGGAGGGAGCGAACGGAACGCCCTTGCCCCCGGCGGCACCGCTGGCTGGTCTGCAATCTCTCGAGGAGCGGCAGATCATCCGGGCCATCCTGGCCTGCTTCTTCCTGTCGGGGGCCACGGGGCTGGTGTACGAGGTGATCTGGACCCGGATGCTGGGCCTCGTCTTCGGGCACACGGTGTACGCCGTGAGCACGGTCCTGGCCGCGTTCATGGGGGGTCTGGCGGCCGGCAGCATCCTCTTCGGCCGGCTGGCGGATCGGAGCCGCCACCCCGTCCGGCTGTACGGCCTCCTCGAGGGAGGCATCGGCCTGTACTGCCTGGCGACGCCGGCCCTCTTCCGCCTGGTGGAGGGGGTGTACCTTGCCCTGCACCGGCGCCTCGATTTCTCGCCGACGGCTTTCAGCCTGCTCCAGTTCCTCCTGGCCTTCGGCATCCTGCTGATTCCCACGACCCTGATGGGCGGGACCCTTCCGATCCTGAGCCGGTTTCTGGTCCGGGAGGGCGAGACGCTCGGTCGCCGCGTCGGGGGACTGTACGCCCTCAATACCTTCGGGGCCGTGGCCGGCGCCTACGCGGCCGGCTTCCATCTGCTGCCGGTCTTGGGCATCCAGCGTTCCCTCTGGCTCGTCGTGACGCTGAACCTCGGCATCGGCCTCCTGGCAGTCCTGTTCGATGGGCACCTGGGTCGTCTGCGCAGCAGCGAGGCGGCCTGGGCGCCGGAGCGAACCGAAGCACCCGCGCCTTCCCCGCCGG
>JACPAT010000228.1 GCA_016180655.1 Candidatus Methylomirabilota bacterium
CGAGGGGCGCTAGCGTTTCCCCGCACGTGCCCCGGTGTCTTCACCTCAGCCTGGTGAGGACGGCTCCGCCGGGCACGCAGGAGCCCGCCGACGGCAGCCGGATCTGCCCTTGGGGGGTTCTCCCTTCAAAGGGCTGTCACTCTTCCTGGGTGGGGCGATTTCGCTGCCGAGCGAAGCGAATCCGGCATGCCAGGGAAAAAGCCGAGCGTCCCTTTTGGGCCGCCCGGACAAGTTGTTTCAGAACCAACGTAGGAGGGGACGTTGCGGCTTTAGTGGCTTTATCTCAGGGGGAATTGTAATGAGGGAAGTCGGTTCTGGAACAAATTTACGCGAGGGGAGGGCCCGGCGGTTTCGCCCATGTCCTGGAGCACACAGAAGAACCCTCCTCGCAGTCCGCGGGGCCGCGGGATCTGTCGGAGTTGATGGCCAGCAAGTTGGGATTCGGGAGGTGGCCAAGTATGCAAGTGTGATCCGCCTCTCAAACCTTCAGGCGCCGCGACAGGAGAGCAGGGTTCAACGTCAGACCATGGACGGCGGACCGTTACGGGGCGCGGGCCAAGAGCCAGCGACTCCGGGTGGGCAGGGGGGAAACGGTCAGTAGTGGTAGCGGGCCTGGAGGAAGTCGATTCTGTTCCCGCTGACGAGGTACACGAGACGGTGTTCTTCGGTCAGACGGCGCGACCAGGCCCCGGCCAGGACGTACTTCAGGGGTTCGGGTTTCCCGATCCCGCGGAAGGGGTCCCGCAGGATCGCCTCCACCAAATCGAAGGTGCGCAGCGCCACCCGCCGGTTCGTCTCGACCCAGTACCGGAGGTCCTCGCGGAACTCGGGATGAAATACGGCGAGCCGGGCGGGCCCCGAGCCGGATGGCCCACTACCGGGCGGTTTCAAGCCCCACGTCTCGTCGAAGCCTGGCCGGGGTGCTCGGTTTCAGCGTGCGGCCTCTCGCGCGGCGGAGTGCGCGTAGCAACCGCGCGGCATTCCTCGGGGACCGCAGGAGATGCGCCGTCTCCATGAGGCTACGGAGTTCCGTCGCAGCCACGAGCGCCACATCTTCGGCGCCTCGCCGGCGGATGATCACGACATCCCGAGTGGCAGCCACCTCGTTGCACAGTGTGGCGAGATTCGCCCGCGCACTCGTGTACGTCGTTTCCGTGGGCATTTTCTCCTCCTCCATGGATCTGTACTGGGATACTGTACATCTCACAACACCAGGCGTCAAGCAGGATCTGTGCTTGACAGCGGCCGGGTGGCCGCGGCTTTGGGGGTCTTGCCCCGTGGATCGCGCTCGCGGCTTGACAGGGGCGGAAGCAATCGTAATGCGTTGTTGACGCAGTTGAATTACGCCAATCGGTCACAGCCAGCGCCACCCCACTGGTCGCACCCCCGAGGCAAGATGAGGTTCCCTGTAATGGGGGACCCGGCACTTTCGTCACATTAGCAATGAGGTGAAGAGGTGGACGTCCGATTTCCCGATGGGACGCTGGTCCGGGCGTTCGCGCTGTCCGAACGCAAGGCGGAGAACCCCGACCGCGATTACGGTCTCTATTTTGACCCTGCGTGGCGCCCGACCTGGGAAGCCGACGTGGTTGAGTGGGAGGACTTCGGGCTCCCCAGGGACTACGAATCCGCGGCCGAGCAAATCCGGCAGGCCTTCCTTCGCGCAAAGCAGGGGCAGCGGGTCGAGATCGGCTGCATCGGGGGCCTGGGCCGAACCGGCACCGCCCTCGCCTGCATGGCCATCCTCGCTGGGGTTCCGGTGGATCAAGCCGTCTCCTGGGTCCGCGCCAACTACAGCCCCCATGCCGTCGAGAACCCCGCCCAGGAACGGTGGGTCCGCTGGTTCGCCGGGTACATCCAGGGTCGCGCGATCTCCCAGTAAACGACGACAATGCATTCAAGCCACGGCTGTGGTCTGGTTCGCTCTCGTTGCAGGGCGTGCCAGCGTCGCGAACTTTCATCGAGTTGAATGAATCACCCCGAAGCTCCTCCCTGCGAGCGGGTGGGGCCTCTGGAACGATTGGAACTTGACGATAATCTCCGTAACTGGTAAAAAATTACCAGTTGTGGAGGTTATGAGCAAGTGACAGTCCTCGACTTCTTCACTGCCCACCCGGTTTTCTCGCGGGAAGAGTTTATCCGGTTCCTGACCGCACGTGGAGCCCCCTCCGTTGAAACCGCGAATGTCCATCTGAAGCGGTATCTCGCCGCGGGCCGGATCGCCCGGGTCAAGCGCGGGGTGTACTTCGCCGCCGGTCCGGGGGAGACGGCAGAGCGTGCCGCGCTGGATTTCCCGTTGGTGGTCAGCCGCCTGACCCCCGATGCTGTTCTGGCTTACCACACCGCGCTGGAGGCCCACGGATACGCCCAGAGCCTCTTCGAGCGGCTGTTCTTCCTCACTACCTCCAAGGCGAAGCCGGTGGTCTTCCGTGGCCGGCGCTTTGTTCCCGTGGTCCCCTCCGCGACGCTTCGGCGAAAGAAGAAGGCCTTTGCATTCTGTACCGAGGTCGAGCGTCGTGGACTCCCGTGTCGGGTGACCACGGTAGAGCGCACCCTGGTGGATGTGCTCGACCGGCCGGATCTAACCGGAGGGCTTGAGGAGGCCTGGCGCTCCCTAGCCGGTATCCCCATGTTTGACCTGGAGGTCGTCGTCCAGTACGTCCGACTGTGCGGGCAGGGGACCCTCGCTGCGAAGGTGGGTTTCTTCTTGGAACAGCACCAAGAAGCGCTCGGCGTTCCGACAGAGATCCTGGAACGCCTCCGCCGGATGCGGCCGCGACAACCCCACTACCTGGACCGCCGACTCGGAGGCCGGATGGCACCTGGCTGGAACCTCGTCGTGCCGCCGCCCCTCCTGGCGGGGGAGTGGGAGGCGGTGCGGTGATCGGTCCAGAGAGGGTTCGCCGCGTCGCTGCTGAAACGGGCTTCCGCGCAGAGGCCGTCGAGAAGGTTCTGTACCTTACAGCGATCCTCGACCGCCTCCGCACCCATCCCGAATTGCGGGGAGCCTGGGTCCTCAAGGGAGGCACGGCCATTAACCTCTATTACCTGGAGGTTCCCCGGCTGTCCGTAGACATGGACATAAACTACATCGGCAGCCGCGAACTGGAGACCATGCGCGCCGCCCGACCAGCATTTGAGCGAGCGGTCATTGCCTGCTGCGAACGCGAAGGCTGTCAGGTCCGTCGAGTGCCCGGTGAACATGCAGGAGGCAAATACCGCTTGCGCTATGCCGGAGGGATCGGAGGGCCGGGAAACTTGGAGCTAGACGTGAACTTCGTTCAGCGTGTCCCACTCTTTGATATTGATTACCGGGTGCCGGGTTTTCCTCCCGGTGGTCCGGCTAGCCGGGTGCCTGTGCTGGCGGTTGAGGAATTGGCAGCCGGAAAGTTCACCGCCTTGCTCACTCGCACTGCGCCACGGGATGCCTTTGACGCATGGCAACTTCTCGAGAGCGTACCCAATCTCTTGCGGCGCCCTGGACTACGAACTGCCTTCGTGGTTCAAGCGGCCGCTGTGCGCCAGGATCTGCGGACGAAGGATCCCAGTGCTGTGAGAGTAACGGCAAGGGCGGTACGAGATGAGCTGCTTCCGCTGCTTCGCATCGAAGCCCGTCCGTTTGACGGGGACCCGAATGAGATGTCGGAGCACCTGAACGTGGTGTGCACAAATCTTGCTAAGCGGCTCCTCAGGTGGAGGCAAGGGGAGCGAGCGTTTCTGGATCGGATACTGGAGATGGGTGAGATCGTGCCCGGTCTGTTGACCGATGACCCGGACCTACAGGATCGAATCGCAGGGCAACCAATGCTTCGCTGGAAGGCTATGCACGTGCGGCAGTACCGGAGGCTTCCGGCAGGGGAACCAGAGGAAGCCTGAGGCGTGGGCATCAATCCTATTGCCTGTGCCCGAATGGTGGACATGCCGTTCCTGCGCTACCAGATCAAGGCCTCCCAAATTCGCGGCGGATGGCATTTGTGGCAGAAGGACGAAACCCTTCTGGGGGAGTAAGACAGGATGGCCGGCCTTCGCTTCTCGCAGGCGCTGGTGCCGGCGCGGTTCCTCCGGCGGCTGAATCGGTTTGCGGCACTGGTCGAGGTGGCGGGACGGCAGGAGGAGGTCCATGTCCGCAACTCGGGACGCCTGCACGAGCTGTTCACGCCTGGCCGCGAGGTGCTGCTGGAGGCCGCCACGACGCCGGGGCGGCGGACCCGCTTCACGCTGGCCCTGGTGCGCTTGCCGACCGGCTACGTGTCGGCCGATGCCTATCTGCCCAACGCCCTGGTGGCCGAGGGCCTGCAACGCCGCGCGATCCCCGGATTCCGGCGGCACCGGATCCTGCGGCGCGAGCCAGCCATGGGCGAAGGGCGAGCCGATTTCCTCCTGGCGAACGGGCGGCGGCGCTGTCTCCTGGAGGTGAAATCGGTGACGCTGGTGGAGGAGGGGGTCGCCCTCTTCCCGGATGCGCCCACGGCCCGCGGCCGCACTCACGTCGAGCACCTGATCGCCGCGCGGCGGAGCGGGCTCGGGGCTGCCATTCTCTTCGTGATCCAGCGGAGCGACGTCCGGGCCTTCGCGCCCAACCAGGACGCCGACCCCGAGTTTACCCAGGCACTCCGGCGGGCATCCCGCGCCGGCGTCCGCATCTGCGCCATGCGCTGTCGCGTGGACCCGAGGGGGGTGCGGTTCACGGGGCTGGTTCCAGTTCGCCTGCGCTAGGGGAGCGACACCAAACGGGGAAGGCCGACAGCGACAGGGACAGCGACAGGGGGACACATGACTTTTCGGCTATCGCTGTCGGAATTCGCTGTTGGGCTGCTTGAAAGGGGTTGACACCCTCCCGCGCTGCCGACTAGCATCCTGGCGCGTGAAGGGGGAATCCCGAACCGAGGTGGAACCACAGATGAACACAGATGAACACGGATAGCGAAACGCGATTCCGGCATATCCATCTGTGTGTATCTGTGTTTATCTGTGGTTGCGAGGAGAATCGGGAGTGGCGCGAAGTGACGAATTGATTCGCATTCCTCGACTGCGGGCGGTTGTCGTCGCGCTGGCGATCCTGGTGACGATCGGCCTGCTGGTGTTCCTGCAGCGATACCGCGGCGCGGACCGGACGGCCATGGCCTTGAGCCTCCTCACGGGGGGAGGGCTGTGCCTGGTGGCGGCCCTCGCCGGGTTCCAGCGCGGGTTCAGCGGCAGGGTGATGACCCGCCGCGACCTCTGGCGGATCGGCCTCCGGTCCGGGGCCGTCGCGGGGGTGTGCACGGCCGGGGTCGGCGTGTGCCTGCTGGCGGCGCGCTGGGCCATTGATCAACTGGCCGGTCCGGCCGGGGAACGCTTCTTCCCGGCGTTCCTCCGCGCGCTGGCGGCGCTCGGGCTGGAGATGGCGCTCGGTTTTCCGGCTTACCTGGCGGTGGGGGCCGTGGTGGGGCTCCTGGCGGGACTCCTCGTGGCCGAGGCGATCGGGATCTCGGCCGAACGCGTGCCGTCGGTGGTTCCGGAGCACGCTGCGGATGGTAAGACGAAGCACGCCTCACAGATGGAGACGTGACCGGACCATGCCACGTTCCCGCAGGATCCGAACGAGGTCGCTGACCGCTGGCCTCTGTGCGGGCCGAATCCACTACGTCGCCGGCGGTGCCCATGGATAAGACGGAGTTCCTCGGCCGCGTCGGGCTGTTCCGGGAGCTCGGCCAGCGCGAGCGGAAAGAGATCCAGGGACTGTTCCACGAGCAGCGGGTGGACCGGGACCAGTTCATCTTCCTGGAGGGGGATGCGGCCGAGTACGTCTATATCGTGCTGGAGGGCAAGGTCAAGATCGTCAAGCAGGCGCCCAGCGGGAAGGAGATGATCCTGGAGGTCTTCGCGCCCGGCGAGGTGTTCGGCGGCGCGACGCTGCTGCTCCCGCGACATCCCGCCTCGGCCGTGTCCATGGAACCGGGGGTGATGCTGTGCCTGCCGCGGCTCGACTTCCTGGCCCTGCTGAAGCGCTTCCCCCCCATGGCGTTCCAGATCATCGAGTTGCTGCGCACCCGGCTGGGGGAGGCCCACCAGGTGATCCGGGGCCTCGCCGCCGAGCGGGTGGAGACGCGGGTGGCCCGCTTGCTCTTCAAGCTCGCCGACAAGACCGGCGTGCCCGACGCGGGCGGGACGCGGCTGGGGCTGCACCTGACCCGGCAAGACATCGCGGACATGGTGGGCTGCACGCTGGAGACGGCCATCCGCGTCCTGAGTCGCTGGCAGAAGGAGGGGCTGATCAAGACCGAGGAGGGAGTGATCACCATCCTCAACCGGCACGAGCTGGGCCGGCTGCTCGGGCCGGGCTGATCGTGTCGCTCTCTCCGACCCGCCAACGCCAGGCCCCCTGTCCCTGCGGAAGCCGGCGCAGCCTGGCCGCCTGCTGCCTCCCGTGGGAGGAGGCCTTCCAGCATCTTGTCTCCCGCCTGGTGACCTTCGCCGCTTCATCCCGCCTCCGCCGACGCGAGGGATCCGCAGCCGCCGTCTTCTGGAACACCCAGAGGCCGATCCAGCCCGGCAGGGGACAGGCCGCCGCCGAGAACCTGCGTTTCCTGGAATGGTTCCTCCTGGACCAGCCGACCCGCCGGGGGGGCGCTCCACTGCTGGGCGAGTTCGCGGATGCGGCGGCCGGCCTGAGCCAGCGAGAGGAGGACCTGCTGTTCGCCTTGCTGCTCCAGCCGGTGCGGGCCCACGAGGTGACGGAGACGCTGGGCCCCCGTGGCGTCCAGGTCAAGGACCTGCTCACCGGGACGGAGCGCGCCCTGGGTCCCCTCGGGCTGGCCGAACCACCGATCCGCTCCGACATCATGATCTGCCGCCTGGTGCCGCTGGGCCGCCTCACGCGCCCGGGGCCCGGCCTCCTCGCGCTGCCCGCGGCGGGCCGCGAGGAGCTGCTGGCCTATCTCCGGACTGCCTATCGGATGGCTCGACCGGCCCGCCACGTCTCCTTGGAGGACTTTCTGGACGGGGCCGCCCACCTGTACCATCATTTCTTCCTCCTCCGCGGACGGGAACTTGGTGGCCGGGCGTGCGAGACGGTTCCCCGTGCCGCTTTCGCACCGGGCCGGGCGGTGTACAAGGGGACGGACGGCTCCCGGATTCGCGCCGGCCTGGACCGCCAACCGGAACTCGTGCGGGACATCGAAACGGGGGACGAGGTGCGCTACGCCTGGATTGATCCCGGCCGGGCGATCACCCGCGCCGCCGTGCTGGTGCGGTCGGGCGAGGTCCAGGTGAGCGCCGATTCCCGCGAGGATCTGTCCGACGCCCGGCGGTTGGTGGAGACGTGCCTGCGGGGCCTGATCGAGCCGAGAGGGCAGCACGCAGAGGAGACCGGTGCGCCGGCGGCGAGTGATACCTCGCGATCCGGGCCGGGCGCGCCCGGGGAGGCCTTCTTCGCCCGCATCCTGGAGCGCTGGCTGGATACCCCATCGCCCCTGCTGGACGAGCGGACGCCCCGCGAGGCGTGCCGGACCCGTGCCGGCCGCCGGCAGGTCGCCGCCCTGGTCCTGGGCCTGGAGCGCGATTTTGGCCGCCTCAAGCGCCTCGGCCGGGCCGGGGCCGACCTCACCCCGCTGCGCGAGCGGCTCGATCTTCCCTCCGAGTCCGACCGTGATCGGGCGACTCCGCGCCGCTCACGGATATGATCTCGGTCATACCCTGACCCTGCCCGCCGTCATAGACTCCCAGGCGGTTATCGCCAGCTCTCAATTTGCCGGGGCAGGCAACAACTCGGGCGGGGAGATTGCATTGAGCCGAATCGGTTTTCCCCTTCAGGAAGACGCCAGCCTGGCTGAACGCGGTCGGCCCGACCTCCAGTCGGTGGATTTCGATCGCGCGCCCTTCATCGTGATCTGGGAGCTGACCCGGGCGTGCGCCCTGGCCTGCGTCCACTGCCGGGCCGAGGCCATCCCGCACCGCGACCCCCGGGAACTCACGACGACCGAAGGGGTCGGCCTGATCGAGGCGGTGAGCCGCTTCGGCCGGCCCGCGCCGCTTCTGGTCTTCACCGGGGGTGATCCGCTCCGGCGACCGGATGTGTTCGACCTGGTGGCGGCGGGAACCGCGCGCGGCCTGCGGGTGGCGCTCACCCCCAGTGGCACGGCGGCCGCCAGGCGCGAGAAGATCTTCCGGTTGAAGGCGTCCGGGCTGGCCCGCCTGGCCGTCAGCCTGGATGGCTCCACGGTGGCAATCCACGACGCCTTCCGCGGGGTCCGGGGATCCTACGACTGGACGATGCGAATCCTGAACTACGCGCGCGAGGCGGAACTTCCAGTGCAAATCAATACGACCGTGACGCGCTACAACCGGGAGGATCTGCCGGCTCTGGCGGAGCGGCTGCGGGGCATGGGGATCGTCCTGTGGAGCATCTTTTTCCTGGTGCCCACGGGGCGGGGCCGGAAGGAGGATGGGGTCTCGGCCGGGGAGTACGAGGAGATCCTGAACGACCTGGTCGATCTCTCCCGGAGCGTGCCCTACGGCATCAAGACGACGGAGGCGCCGCAGTACCGTCGCGTCGTGCTGGAGCGAGGGCGGGGAATCCGGAGGGATGGGAGGGCGGCGGACGGGGGATGGGAGACGGGGGACGGGGCAGAACAGCCAAGACAGGTCGGGTTTCAGACGGACGCCATCGGGCGGGCGCCCAAGGGGGTGAACGACGGAAACGGCTTCGTCTTCGTGGATCACCTAGGAAACATCGCCCCCAGCGGGTTCCTGCCGATCAAGGCGGGGAACGTGCGGACGGACGATCTGGTGGAGGTGTACCGGCAGCATCCCATCTTCCGGGAGCTGCGCGACGCGGAGAGGCTGCGCGGGAAATGCGGCCGATGCGAGTATCGGACCCTCTGCGGGGGGTCGCGGGCGCGGGCCTACGCCATGACCGGCGATTATCTGGGGGAGGAGCCCTGCTGCGTGTACGAGCCCAATGTCGAATTTCGAATCCGCCAAGGCGGAAAATTCGAATGACGAACGCCAAGCGAAAGCCGCTCTGGGAACGGCGATCATTCGAAATCGTCATTCGCTGTTCGACATTCGATATTTCTCGATGAGGTGTGCAGCTTGGTTCCGGCCTCACCCGGTTAGCCCGGATTATTCGGCGCGCCGTGAAAGGCGCTGTGTTCTTGCGGGTGCAAGTCCCGCCTGGGGAGTTGTCGGTACACCCCAGTAGCTACCGTGGCGATCAGAAGGGTAACCGACTGGTCGAAGCCCACGGGACATCGGTCCGCCATGGGCGGATCTGCGAGCCGACGGGCCGCAACACGTGTGAAGCCCGAGCAGGCCTCGAAAGTGAAGATGCGAGCGCCGACCGGCCCGAATAACCGGGAAGGCCGCCGGACTCAGCGCGGGCAACCGACCCAGGACCGCTGAGTCGCTCGCCGGGGTAGGGGGCGTGGCACGTCGGCACAGAGCCCAGCGCAACACGGGAGGCCCACCGCGGCGAGGGGTCGCGCCCCTCACTTCCGCTCGGTAGGGGAAGCCGCGCTGGGCGTCGGAGGGGTCCACAGTACCGCTGGTATCCCTCGGACAACATAACCGAGGGAGAGGGAAGGGACCCTGGTTCGGGGCGGGCCTCACCGAGACAAGGGGCGGGAGATTGGCGTGAGCCTGGCAACTCCACCGAAGCTCCAGAGACTCCAAGAGGCCCTGTACACCAAGGCCGAGCAGGAGCCGGCCTACCGCTTCTACCTCCTGTACGACAAGGTGTACCGGAGGGATGTCCTCGCCCACGCCTACGCCCTGAGCAAGCAGCACAAGGGCGCCCCGGGCGTGGACGGGGTGACCTTCGCGGACATCGAGGCGGCGGGGGTGGAGCGGTGGCTGGCCGCAGTGGAGGAGGCACTGCGCACGCAGACGTACCGTCCGCAACCCGTGCGGCGGATGCTCATCGAGAAGGAAGGGGGCGGGGAGCGCCCGCTCGGGATCCCGACGATTCGGGACCGGGTGGTGCAAACCGCTGTCCTGCTGATCCTGCAACCGATCTTCGAGGTGGACCTGGAGCCCACGGCCTATGGCTACCGGCCGGGGCGCACCGCCCTGGAGGCGGTTCAGGCGGTGCACCGGGCGCTGTGTAAGGGGCATGCCCAGGTGGTGGACGCCGATGTGTCGAAGTACTTTGACACCATTCCCCATGCGGCCCTGATGCAGTCGCTGGCCCGCCGCATCGCCGACCGGAAGTTGCTCCGGCTGCTCAAGATGTGGCTCAAGGTGCCGGTGGCAGAGGCCGCGCCGGGGGGTGGGTGGCGGTTCACCGGAGGGAAGCGGAGCACGCGGGGGACCCCCCAGGGTGGGGTGGTCTCGCCCCTGCTCGCCAACCTCTACATGAACCGCTACCTCAAGGCGTTCCGCCGCGCAGGGCTCGACCGGCGCCACGGGGCGCGGCTCGTGAACTACGCCGATGACTTCGTGGTCCTCTGCCGTCAGGGGGCGACGGAGGTCCTGGCGCAGACCCGCCGGTGGCTCACCCAGATGGGCCTGACGCTCAATGAGCGGAAGACCCGGGTGTGCGACGGGCGGCAGGAGCCGTTCACCTTCCTGGGCTATACCTTCGGCCCGATGCGCTACCGGAAGGACGGTCACTGGTACCTGGGCGCGGCCCCCGCCAAGAAGGCGGTCCGGCGGGTCAAGGGACGCATCCGGCAGATCCTCCGGCCCAGCAATCAGGCCCCTTGGGAAGAGGTGGTCAAGGAGCTCAACACCGTTCTCCGGGGTTGGGCGAATCACTTCTCCTATGGGACTCGCCTGATGGCCTACCGGGCGGTGGATCACTACGTCTACGAGCGCGTGCGGCACTTCCTGCGGCGACGGCACAAGGTCCCCTCGCGAGGGACGAAGCGCTTCCCCCGAGAGCAGGTCTTCGGGGAACTGGGCGTGTTCCAACTTCGGCGCTTCCATCTGGGCTCGCCTGCGCATGCCCTGGTGTGAAACCCGTCCGAGAGCCGGATGCGGGAAAACCGCACGTCCGGTTCGATGAGCAGGGTCGGGAAACGGCTGGCGCTGTCGTGGTCTCCAGTAGCCGCGTGCGGCGACCGATTCGTGGACCGCGTCAGGACCGCGCCCGGCTTTGACTCTACCGAACCTGTTCGCGAATAATCGCGGGGAATGACCAAATCCCAATGACCAATGACCAATTGCGGATGGTAGTTTCGTGAAGCCCCTTGACGGCGCGCCGT
>JACPAT010000229.1 GCA_016180655.1 Candidatus Methylomirabilota bacterium
CGGCGAAGAACATGGAGGCCAGGATCGCCACGTGGGCCAGGCCCCCCTGGATCCAGCCCACCAGGTAGTTCGAGAAGCGGACCAGACGCGTGGAGATCCCCCCGGTGTCCATCAGGGAGCCGGCCAGCATGAAGAAGGGGATGGCCATCATGGGGAAGGAATCGATGCCCGCGAACATGCGCTGGACCACGAGCTGGGGGACCAGCATCCCTTTGTTCCACAGGAGGGCGAGGGCGCTGAGAGCCAGGCTGAACACGATGGGGGCGCTGAGGATCAAGGTGACGAAGAAGACGCCGAAGAAGATAATGAGCGTCATGGGCGCCGCTCCCCCCGGAGGCGGAGCGCCACCTCGATGGTCTGGGCCACGACCCAGATCCCCATCAGCCCCGCCGAGACCGGGATCACCAGGTACACCCAGCCCATGGGGATTTCGGTGGCCGGGGCCAACTGGGTCCACTCGTTGGTGGTGAGGGCGATGCCGCCCACCAGGAAAAAGTAGACGCAGATCACGCCGCCGACGCTGGCGATGAAGACGGCGACCGCCTGGAGGCGGGGCGGGAAGCGATCCAGGAAGACGGTGACGTTGATGTGCTCCCGGGCCCGCATGAGGGCGCTGGCCCCGATGAACGACACCCAGACGAAGGCGAAGCGCGCCATCTCCTCCGACCAGCCGAGGGGAATGTTGAAGACGTAGCGGAAGAGGATCTGGGCAGAGACCGCCACGGTCATGACCAGCATCAGGACGATGACCAGCCAGCGGACCATCCCGTCAATCGCCCGCTGGATCGCCGAGAGGACGTTCCGCATACCCCTGCTCCCGTGTGATCGCCCGCGGCGGCGGGCGTGGGAGTGCCCCTCCCACGCCCGGCCGCGTGCCGGTACCCGCTACTTCGTGGCCTCGATCCGCTCGATCCACTCCTTGGCCTTGGGACCGAATTCCTTCACGGCCTCGTCCCGCAGGGGCAACACGGCCTTCCGGAAGGCCTCCCGGTCCGCCTCGTTGACCTGCATCCCCTTGGCCTTCAGCTCCTTCAGCAGGTTCTCGTCGTCGTCCCGGACCGCCTTGCGCTGCGTCTCCTGGGACTCGATCACCGCCTCACGCACGATCTTCTGCAAGTCGGCGGGCAGCTTGTCCCACAGTTTGGCGCTGTACATGACCATGTGGGTCAGGTGCAGGTGGCCGGTCAGGGAGAGGTACTTGTTCACCTCGTAGAATTTGGCCTTGTAGATGTTGGAGAACGGGTTCTCCTGGCCGTCCACCACCTTCTGCTGCATGGCGGTGTATAGCTCGCCAAAGGACATGGCGACCGGGTTGGCCCCCATGTACTTCAGGGTATTCAGGTGGTACTTGGCCTGGGGGGTCCGGATCTTCAGCCCCTTCAGATCGGCCGGGGTCCGGATGGGCCGCACGGTGTTGGTGATGTGGCGCAGGCCGGCCTCGTAGTAGCCCAAGAGCTTCACCCCGTGCTTCTCCACCAGGGCCCGGATCTCGTTGCCCATCGGCCCGTCGAACACCTTGTAGGAGTGCCAGCTATCCCGGAACAGGTAGCCGCTCTCGATGACGTTCAGGATCGGTTCGTAGGACCCGAAGAAGCCTACGGTGACCCAGGTGATCTCCTGCGTGCCGTTCCGCAGGTTCTCCACCATGGTCCGCTGGTCGCCGATCTGGTTGTCGGTGAAGACCTGCACCTCCACCCGATCGCCTGCGCGCTTCTCCACCAGTTCCTTGATCTTCCGGGCCCCGATGTTCTCGGGATGATCCGGGGCCACCGCCGTCCCGATCTTGATGACGATCTTGGCCGCCGCCTCCACCGGGCCGGCCGGAAGCGACAGGATGCCGACCAGGGCCAGGATCATGACGGCCAGGCCCGCCCACCGAATACCGGTTCGCATGTTGGCTGCCCTCCTTTTCTTCCGATGATCGTGTCGGTCCATCACCCACTGCACCTTCTCCCCTCCGCCGCCTCACCTCCTCCTGGCCCGCCGGTCCCTCAGGGGAACCGGGCCGGTTGCCGTGCGAAGACCTTGGGCTCGTGGCTGGGAAGCACGTGATCTGCCTCCCTGGCGATCCGCGCCAGGGAGGTCATGCAGTCGATCATCGAGGTGTTGATCCCCGGGGGGATCATTTTCTCCAGGTTCTCGTACCACATCACCGCATCCCCGGTGATGCAGTAGCGCCCGCCGGTCGTCTCCACGAGGACCGATTGGTGGCCCGGAGTGTGTCCCGGCGTGGTGATCACCCGGACGCCGTCCGTGATCTGGGCGTCACCGTCCAGCAGCTCGAACTTGGTCCCCAGGTAGTCCGGGGTGATGCCCAGGCTGGGAGCGAAGTAGGCCGAGGCGTCGAAGCTGGTGGGGGCCAGGGCGTAGCGCAGCTCTTCCCGTTGGGCGAAGAACCGAGCCCCCGGAAACAGGTGGTTGTTGCCGGCGTGGTCATAATGCAGGTGGGTGTGGATGACGATGCTGACGTCCTCGGGCCGGACGCCGGCGGTGGCCAGGGCTGCCACCACCTCCTGGGCCGGGCTCCGGGCGATCTTGCGGCGGCGGATCTGCCAGGTGCGATCGACGGAGAGGAAGCTGGTGTCCACCAGGATCGTCTGGCGACCCTGGATCAGCGCCACGCTGACGGGGATCTGGATCGTCTGCCCCATGTCGGTGAGATAGGTCATCACCCCCTTGTCCTGGGTCTGGGTCCCCGTGTCCAGCATGGTGATCGTCCACGGCGTCATGATTCCCGTCCTTGCGGTGTCTTGCCCCCTTGGCTCGCGTTCGCAGGTTGGCACGTTGAAACGTTCCAACTTGCAAACGTGCTAACGGTTAACGATGGTCCGACCCCCAGCCCCCAACCCCTGATCCCCAACCCCCGCCTTCAGGCCCGCGGTGTCCCGTCGGCCACGTAGCCGCCGTCCACGTACAGCACGGCACCGGTGATGTAGCGGGCGGCGTCCGAGGCCAGGAACGCCACGGCCCGCCCGATGTCCTCGGGCTCGCCGATGATCCCCCAGGGGACGCGCTTCAGCACGGCGTTGCGCAGCGCGACGTCCTCGGGACGGGTGCTCTTGTACAGGGAGACGTTGATGTCGGTGGTGATGGTGCCGGAGGCGACCACGTTGACGTTGATGCGATGGGGAGCCAGCTCGACGGCGAGCTGCTTGCTGAACATGTCGATGGCCGCCTTGGTGGCACAGTAGGGGCCCATGCCCGCCTTGGCCACGCGGCCGTGGATGGACGAGATGCTGATGATCTTGCCGCCGCCCCCCCGGGCCACCATGTGCTGGCCCACCAGGCGGGAGCAGTGGAAGCAGCCGTAGAAGTTCGTGTGGACGACCCGGTCCCATTCCTCCAGGGGGATCTCCAGGATCGGGTTTCGGCTGACGATGCCGGCGTTGTTGACCAGGATGTCGATCCGGCCGAACCGCTCCAGGGTCGCTGCCACCAGACGCTCGGCTTCGGTATACCGACCGACGTCCGCCTGAATGGCCTGCGCCTCGCCCCCGCCGCTTCGGATGGTTCGAACCACCTCCTCGGCGGCGTCGGTCCGGTTGACATAGTTGACTGCTACCTGTGCGCCCTCCCCGGCCAGGGTCAGGGCGATCCCCCGGCCGATGCCGCGCGCCGCTCCCGTCACCAGCGCGACCTTGCCTTTGAGTTGGAGATCCATGGGTGTTTCCTCTGCGGGTGCGCGTTCAAGAGGAGGCGACGAATTACCCCTGCGATCAGCCCTTCCAGGCCGAGAGGGCCTCCATTCTCCTATAGATGTCTATACATTTGTCAAGTGCGTAAATCGGGATGTGTGGGGAGGGAGTCAAACCAGCGGTGCCAGGGCGCGGGAGATCCGGTCCGACATCCCGGTCTGGACCCGGGATGGACTTACGTCTTCCTGCTCTCCCCCCCGTTTCCCTTCGCCGCCCATGATCCGGGTCTCCCAGCAACGGTGACAGTGGACACGATGACCGAAGAAATGACGCTGGAGGCGGCGATCAGGGCGAAGGCCAAGGTGTAATTGCCGAACCGGTCGAAGAGGGCCCCGGCGAGGAATGGGCCGAGGGTGGCCCCGCCTCCGTAGGCGATGTTCTGCAGGCCCAGCCGGAATCCGAGCTGGGGGCCCTGGAGCCGGTCGGTGAGGAGCGCGGCGAAGACCGGGCTGGCCCCGCCCGTGGCCAATCCGGATGCGATGATGAAGATGGACACGAGCAGGACCTGGGACGGGCCGCGGACGAGCAAGAGGCTGGAGATGCCGATCAGATAGAGCGCGGCGATCCCGGCGTAGGCGCGTGCGCGACCCAGCCGGTCCGAGATGGCGCCGGCCGCGCACCCGCCCAGTACCGCCAGGAGCGAGCTGAGGGCGAAATACGACGCGGCCGCCAGCTTGGTGAAGCCCACGTCCACCAGGTAGGCGACCTGGTGGACCAGCAGCGCATTCATGACCACGCCGCGCAGGACGTTGGCGCAGAACACGGTCCAGTAGCCGGGCGGCAGGCGCCGTCCGTACGAGGTTTCGGCCCCCGGGGCCCGATGGCCGGAACGGCCGGAAGCCGAGGCTGGGGCGGGGATCCCATCGGGATCGAGGCCCATCTCCCGCGGGGTGTCGCGGAGGAACAGGAGGATCAGGGGCAGGGACGTGACGCCCACCAGGAGGCCGAAGGCCAGGTAGGTATTCCGCCAGCCGAGCGCCGTGATGGCCAGCTGGGTCAGGGCGCCGAACATCACGATGCCCAGCGGGCTGCCCGTCTGGGAGAACCCCGTGGCCAGGCCCCGGTAGCGGACGAACCAGCGGGAGAGGAGGGCATTCGTGGGAACATAGGCCAGTCCCCCGGTGGCCAGCCCGCCCAGCAGCCCGAAGAGCGCGTACAACTGCCACAGGCTCCGGATGCGGCTGGACAGGAGGAGGATCAGGCACCAGGCCCCCGTGCTCCAGGCCATCACGCGGCGCGGCCCGCAGCGATCCACCAGGACGCCGAGGACCCAGCCGCCGAGGGCATAAGAGGTCATGTGGATCGAGAACACCGCCGCGGCCGCCGCGCGACTCCAGCCGAATTCCTCCAGGAACGCCAGCAGGAACACGGAGAACACCGACCGGGGGCCCATGGAGATGGCCGACGCCACGGAAACGACCCCGAGGACGACCCAGCCATAGAAGATCCGCGCATGGCCTCGCGCGGTCAGCTCGTCTTCGCGAGATGTCACCATGGGGGCATTCCTGAAATCCTCCTGCGCCGCCGCCGCGGTCTGGGACAATCCGCGGACTTGTATCAGGATTCACAGGGTCCTGTCCAGTGCCAGGGCGGCGTGGTCACGCCACCCGAACAGACGGAGCGGCTTACACCGAATCGCACTATCCAGCGCCGATATCGAAAGAGTTGGCCCGACAGTGCCTGGGAGCGCCTCGCGGATTCTCCGTTGACACGCTCCGGGTTAGGTGCTATGAATCAAACATTCTAACAAGACCGCGTATCTCCTCTTTTGATCTTGCATTACCCGAGTTCCGTGCCGGGGACTCACCCCTGCAGGAGATTTCCCCTCGCTGGAACCATTCACTCGACCGACCGCAGTCTTCCTGATTGCCAGGAGGAACTGCCGCTTGCCACGAGACGCTCCAAGGGGAGGGAGGGACGCAGATGGCCAAGCCCGAACATGACGATCTTCCGACTCTCACTGCTGTCGTCAATCGCCGGGACTTCCTCCGGGTCACGGGTGCCGTTGGGGTGGTGGCCGCCGCGGGCGGCCTGGAGGGGATCCTGGCGGCCCACCGGGCCCCCGCCTATGCCCAGGGGACGAAGCTGCACTGGGTCCGCTGGGTGGACTTCATCCCCGAGGCGGACGTCGAATTGAAGCGCCAGATGCCCGAGGCGTCCAAGGCGCTCGGCGCCGAGGTCACGCTGGAGACGATCAATGCCAACGACCTCCAGCCTCGGATCACGGCGGCCATCCAGTCGGGCTCGGGCGCCGACATCTTCATGTTCCAGTACAACTGGGCACAGCTGTACGCCAACGCGGTGGTGGACGTGAGCGACGTGGCCAACGAGATCGCCAAGGCCGAGGGGGGCTTCTACGAGGTCTACACCCCGTCGGCCAGGGTCGGCGGCAAGTGGTTGGCCGTGCCCCACTCGATCATCGGCAACGCCGTGGCGTACCGGCGGTCGTGGCTGAAGGAGGTCGGCGCGACCCAGTTCCCGAAGACCTGGGACGAGGCGCGCAAGGTCTTCAGCCAGCTCAAGAAGAAGGGCAAGCCGTACGGGCAGACGCTCGGCCACACCTTCGGCGACGCCCCGACGTTCGCCTATCCCGTGCTCTGGAACTTCGGGGGCGCCGAGACCGACGCCAGCGGCAAGAAGGTCGTCATCAACTCCAAGGGGACCGTGGAGTCGGTGAAGTTCATGCAGGCCTTCTGGAAGGACGCCTGCGACGAGGGCGGGCTCGCCTGGGACGATACCAACAACAACCGGGCCTTCCATGCCGGAGAGATCAGCGCCTCGCTGAACGGCGCGTCCATCTACATCGTCGCCAAGCGCAAGAAGGACCAGATCAAGGACGAGAAGGGCGAGCCGATGTACCAGGACATCGACCACGCCGGCCTCCTGCCCGCCGGGCCCGCCGGGCAGTTCCCGCTGTACCTGAACCACTCCCACGCGGTGATGAAGTACTCGAAGAACCAGAAGCTGGCCAAGGACTTCCTCCGCTGGCTGCACAAGAAGGAGAACTTCGAGAAGTGGTTCGTGGTCAACGAGGGCTACAGCGTCGCGGCGACCACGACGTGGGAGAAGCACTCCATGTGGGACAAGATCGACAAACCCCTCCAGGTCTTCCGCACCGCCGCCCGCAAGACCCGGATCTTCGGCCATGCCGGGCCCTCCACGGCCAAGGCGACGGAGGCGTTCTCGAAGTACATCGTCGTGGACATGTACGCCAAGGGTGTCCAGGGGATGAAGGCCGAGGACGCCGTGAAGTGGGCTGAAGGGGAACTCAAGAAGATCTACGGGTAAATCGTGGCCAACCACGTCCTGGAGGAGACGGGGAGCGCCGCCCAACTCGAGGCGGCGCTCCCCCACCCTGTCGCTGCCCAGCCGGCACGATTCGAACGCTTCCTGGAGAACGAGCGGTTTCTCGCCTTCGTCCTCCTGGCGCCCATCGTCGTCCTGCTCGCGGTGTTCATCGCCTACCCCTTCGTCATGGGGATCTGGCTCTCAATTTCGAGCACCAGTGTGGGCAAGGTGGGGCAGTTCGTCGGGATCCGAAACTTCGTGAAGGCCTGGAACGATTCCATCTTCCAGCAGACGCTCCGGAATACCTTCGTCTACACGTTCTGGGCCACGCTCTTCAAGCTCACCCTGGGCATGTGGCTGGCCCTCCTCTTGAACCGGCACTTCCGCGGCAAGCGGATCGTCCGGGCTTCCATGCTCCTCCCCTTCATCATCCCCACGGTCCTTTCCACCTTTGCCTGGCGGTGGATGTTCGACCCGACCTTCAGCGTGCTGAACTGGCTCTTGTACAGCACAGGCATCATCGTCAACAAGCTGCCCTTCCTCTCCGACGGCACCTGGGCCCTTTGGGCCGCCATCGTGGTCAACACCTGGCGCGGCATGCCCTTCTTCGCCATCACCCTCCTGGCGGGGCTCCAGACGATCAACCCGGACCTGCACGAGGCGGCCTCCCTGGACGGCGCCGATGGCTGGCGCCGGTTCTGGCACGTCACGTGGCCGCTCCTCAAGCCGGTGACCATCGTGGTGGTGGTCTTTTCCATCATCCAGACGTTCTCCGACTTCCAGCTCATCTACGTGCTGACGGGCGGCGGGCCAGCCAACTCCACGCATCTTTTGGCCACATACGCCTACCAGCTTGGCGTCATGGCGGGGCTCCTGAGCGAGGGGGCCGCGATCTCGCTCTTCATGTTCCCGGTGCTCTTCGTCGTGGTCTGGATCCAGCTCCGCTATCTGCGGCGGTTGGAGGGGGTGTAGGCGTGATCGAGCGGCGGTGGAAGAAGTGGGTGTTCTTCTACATCCCGTTGGCATTGTTCATCGTCGGGACCCTGTTCCCCTTCTACTGGATGGCCATCACCGCGTTCCGGCCCGACGAGGAACTGTATCGCTCGTGGCGCGCCGTGAACAACGCGCCCTTCTGGACGCTGCACCCGACGCTGATGCACTTCCAGGACCTGCTGGCCAAGACGACGTTCCCCCGATGGCTGTGGAATACGCTCTTCATCGCCTTGGCCTCGACGGCCATCTCTCTCTTCTGCGGCCTCTTGGCAGGATACGCCCTGGCGCGGCTGAAGTTCCCCATGGCCGGGGCCCTCGGGACGGGGATCTTCGTCACGTACCTGGTCCCACCGACGCTGCTCTTCATCCCACTGGCCGACATCATCCGCAACTTCCAGCTCGGCAATACGCCATGGGCGCTGATCCTCACCTATCCGACGTTCCTCGCTCCATTCTGCACCTGGCTGCTCAGTGCCGGGCATCCTCTCGGCCGGGATCTTCGCCTTCACCCTGTCGTGGAACGAGTTCATCTACGCCCTCATCTTCCTCTCCTCGCCGGAGCGCAAGACGGTGCCGGTGGGCGTCGTCTCGGAGCTGATCCGGGGGGACATCTACTTCTGGGGCCAGCTCATGGCCGGGGCCCTCCTCGGCTCCATCCCGGTGGCGCTGGTGTACTCGTTCTTCGTCGAGTACTACGTCACGGGCCTGACCGGCTCGGTCAAGGGATAGCCCGCTTCCCATCGCCGGCGGCCCCGTCCCCCCAGTGTTGCCTCCCGACCCTCCCCCGGATTGGCTAGCCGACCCCGAACCGTTCCCGCAGGGTCCGGACCTGATTCAAGTGGTTGGTGTCGTGGTTCACGTGAAGGTCCGCGTGGCCCGCGATGGTGACCTCGCCCCGCTTCGCATGGAGGCCGGCCCGCTGCCACGACTGGTGAGCCAGCGCGGAGAGCAGCGCGAGCGTCTCCTGCCGGAACCCCCGGAAGTCCCGGAGGACGGCCGCCGGATCGTCCTGGTTGTACCTCAGCGTGGCCGCCAGGGCGTCCTGGTTGAACATCCGTAACGCTGGCCGGTCGTGGTTGGCCATCTTCGCGTAGCGCTCGACGAACAGTTGCTCGACGTCGCGCAGGTGGCAGGCGATCTCCAGCATGGACCATTTCTCCGGCGCCGGCTTCCGCCGCAGGACCTCGTCGGGGACGCCGCGGAGAAGTGACGCCAGGACCTTCGGCGCCTCCTCGAGCTTCGCAAGGGTCTGCCGGCGTTTCTTGATGTTTTCGATCTGGCCGAGGTGCGCCTCGTCGTTCCCGAGGGCTTGCCGCTGTAAAATCGTTTCCAACGACATGGGGCCGAGGTGCTCGTGAGTCCCGATCCGCTGCCACTGGTCCGGCCTGACCTTCTTCACGATGCCCAGTACCTGCTTGCGCGCCGTCCGCCAGTCCCGCAGGACCTCGCGAAGGTTCAGGCGGCTATATTGCCGATCCAGGGCCAGCTTGTCCCCGTCCACATCGGGCAGGGTCGGATTGTTCTCGGCCAGGATCCGGCTGTACCGATAGAGGTACCCCTCCCGCTCGGCGTCGCGCATGTGGCAGACAATCTCGTGGATGGACCACTTCCCCGGTGCGGGCCGCCACGTCAGGAGCTTCCTGGGCACGCCGGCCAGGGCGGCTTTCAACCGGTCGGGGGTCGAGCGGATGATGCCAAGATACCGATCGCGTTCACTCTGGTCCATGGTGTCTCCTTGTCCATCCGCAGATGGCGCGGATTACCGTTGAGGGAAGAACAAAACCAACTCTTCTTAACCACAGATTACGCAGATTGCGCAGATTTTATCAAGGACCGGAGATCAACCGAGACCCCACCTGATTGAGGACGGCTGGGACAAAAGTCACAGACAGATCGCGGACCCGGACCGATCCTTTGGCCATGATTTCGAAGGAGAATCCCACGAACACGCCTGTGGACACTCCCAAGGTGGAGGAAGCTTCGGGGGGCCGGTGTACGACCCGCCGGGCCGCCCGTGAGACGCGGGAGCAGGGGATCGCCCCACCCTCTGCCAGCCTCGAGATCCCCATCTATCGCCCGTTTGCCCTCGTGGCCCTGGTCGTGACGCTGGGTCTGGCCACTCCGATCGGGGCAATCGCCCTCTATCGCCTCTTCGCCCCGGCGGGCCCTGTGCCGATGATCTGGCTGCGACTTCACGCCCACCTGCAAATCTTCGGCTTCGCGGGCGTCCTGATCATGGGCGTGGCGCACCACCTGATCCTCCGCTTTGGCCATCGCCCGATCCGCCGCCCGGCCTCCACCCCGTGGATCCTGGCTCTCACCATCCTGGGCCTCGGTGGTCGCGTCGCCGCGACGATGGCCGGGGGGGCGACAGCCTCCGGCCTCTGGATCGCCTCCGGGGTGGCCGAGTCCCTGGCCTTTGGGGTCTTTGCCGCCTGGGTCACGGCACGCGTGCGGGCCACCGAGCCGCGCTTCACCTCGGACTGGCTCATGGTCACCGGGGCATGGTGGTTTGCCGTGGCGCTGGCCGTCGAGACTATGACTCTCGCCGCGGCCGCCACAGCCGGCCCCGACCCGGTGGCGGTTATTCCAGGTCCGGGCCTCTACGCCATGGGCCTGTACGGGGGGGTCTTCGGCTGGGTGCTGGGCGTGGCCATGCGCGCGGTGCCCATGTTCCTCTCCGGCCGCAGGGTCGGCCGCCTCGGCGGCGCGGTCCTCACCGGCCTGAACGGCGGCGTGTTGCTTATGCTCCTGGCAAAGATCTGGCCTCCGGCCTCACGGCACGCCCAGGCCCTCCATGCCCTGGGAGATCTGGCCGTGGCGATCGCTTTCGTTGTTGGCGCCGTGGCGGTGGGCGCCTGGCAGCGGCAGCCTCGCCGCGCCCTCTCCCTCCTGATGGACCGGACGGAGACGCGATTCTTCCGGTTGGCCTTCGCCTGCGCCGGACTTGCTGTGGTGGGCCTTTCCGTGGGGGCCGCCCTCACGCTGGCCGGTGCACCGCCGCACGGCCTCTTGGCGGACGCCACGCGCCACCTGCTCAGCGTGGGATTCCTGATCGGGATGATCTGCGCCATGGGGTTCCGCTTCGTACCGGTCATCGAAGGGGTCCGGATCGCGGTCCCCGGCGCGCGCCTCGTTGCCTTCTGGGCCCTGGCCCTGGCCGTGCTCCTGCGGACGGCCGAGATGGGGGCCGACTACCTTCACGAGGGCTTCCTGCGCGCGGCCGCCGTCTCGGGCTTCCTCGCCTGGGTGGCGCTTCTGGCGTGGGGGCTGGCCGTGGGCCTCACCATGATCCGTGGCGCCGCCCTCCGCCGCAGTACGAGTTCCGCGATCGAAACCAACCTCCAATAAACACAGATTAAGCAGATTTCGCAGATTATTCCTGGGAGAAAACGAAGCGCTTGTGTTGGAGAGAGGGGGCACCAAAGTTGAACAGCATTCCGACCCTGAATCGCGTTGCCTTCAAGTAATTCAGGAGCTGAGCCTCTTCGATGATCGTCAACTGCTTTACGGCCTTCAATTCGACGACGACAGATTCAAAGCAGATGAAATCCGCTCGATAGGTCGTCGAGAGTTTCTCGCCTTTGTAGAACACAGGGAGTTCTGCTTCAGCCCGAAAGGGGATCTCCCGCCGCGACAGCTCCTTTGCGAAGGCCTCCTGATACACCGCCTCGAGAAAGCCGGCCCCTAGGACGCGATGCACCTCCATCGCGGCCCCGATCAAGGCAAAGGTTCTGGGGTCTTTTTGCATTGCCAGCTTTGAAATCTGCGTAATCTGCGAAATCTGTGGTTTAATCCGTCCCGCCGCGCAGGACGCGGGCGGGGACGCGGATGAAGCCTTCCATCAGACGGCGGGCCGTTCGGTAGACCACCACCTTCTCGGCGTGGCCCCCGCGGACCAGGGCGGCGATGGGCAGGACGCCGGACGGATGGCCCAGCCGGATATCCGCCGAGGGATCCGCCGCGGCTTGGGGTCCGAGCGCCTCCTGCACCACGGTTCCCGGGATGCGGGCGGCCACGGCGAGACACATGGCCGCCGTCAGGGCGAAGGCGCGATGCGCCTTCCCCATGGACATGACGCGGGCGCAGATGTCCGTGGACGTCGGCGGGACGTCGCTGCCCGACAGGTCGCGGTAGGCGACAGGCCGGGCCACCAGCGCGATCTTGGGGACCGCCTGGCTCTTCCGGCTGGCCTCCTGGACGCTGCCGGCCAGCCCGATGCGCACGGCGGCTGTCGCGCGGATCTGTTCCAGGCGCCTCGTGAGGTCGGTGTTCCCATCAATCGCCTCCGGGTGTTCCGTTCCCTGCAGGCCGAGATCCGCGGCCCGGACGAATACCATGGGATTCGTCGCATCCACGATGGAGACCGTGAGGCCGCCGAGGTCGGGAACCTCCAGGGATTCCGTGGGAGCACCCGTGGGCAGGAGCTTCCCGGTCACCGCCCCGCCGGGGTCCAGGAACTCCAGGGCGATCCTGGCGCCCGTCCCCGAGACGCCCTGGAGGACGAAATCCCCCTCCACGGCGGCCTGCCCCTCCTGCACCGACACCCGGGCCAGGATGATCTTCCGCGTGTTGGTGTTGTGGATGCGGACCGTGGCCACCCCGTCCCGCGGGGCAGCCAGCAGCCCCTCGTCGATCGCGTAGGGACCCACCGCCGACGAGATGTTCCCGCAATTTCCCTTGTAGTCCACCAGGGCGTCGGTCACGCTCACCTGCCCGAAGGTGTAGTTCACGTCGGCGTCCGGTCGCGATCCAGGCGCGATGATGGCGACCTTGCTGAGCGAGGAGATGCCACCACCCATCCCGTCCAGCTGGCGGCCGTAGCTGTCCGGACTGCCCATGGCGGCCAGCAGGATCCGGTCCCGGATCGCCGGGTCGGGCGGCAGGTCGGCCTCCCGGAAGAAGATCGCGCGGCTGGTGCCACCGCGCATGAAGACGGCGGGGATCTTCAACTGAACCATCGGTCCCTCCAGAAGAAAAGGGTGAAATGAATCAGCAGCACGTGCTGCGGCGCCAGGCGGCACATTCGTCCGGACTGTACTTCGGAGAATCTGCGAAATCTGTCGCGCCATAGGCGGACCCGCCCAGATCGCAACCCGTACGACCTGGCAAGACCCGCCATGGGCGGGCGTAATCTGCGGTTAAGTTGGATCCTGCCTCTTGGCTTTGCTCCCTGTGGTCCGGGCATAGTCGGCCAGGAACGCGATGGACGAGTAGATCGAGAGCAGCCCCGTCCGCGGATTCGTGGCCGAGGGGACGTTCTCGATGTCCACCGCCAGGCGGCCGAACTCCCCCCGGATCTCGATCCGGTGCTGGTTGAAGCGGCCGCCCGGCACGGCGATGATCCGGACGCGGGTCCGGTCGGGGCCGACGCCGGCCAGGCTCAGGGCGGCCGAGACATTCACGTTGGTCGGGAAGCCCTCGCACGCCTCGCGGGCCGTGCCCTCGAAGATCACCGTCTCCTCCGTCAGCGCGTCAAGATCGATCCCGCGCTCGACCACGTAGGGCGCGCCGGCCAGCCCCTTGGGCGGCTTCCGGGTCGTGAGCGTCACCGAGTCCACGCGCCCCACGACCGCCCCCCGCACGCCATCCAGCCCGGCGATGGCCCCGGAGGCGAACAGGATGCGGCATCCGCGGGCCTCTGCCTGGCGGAACCACTCCTCGTGGCCCAGCAATCCCCCGACGCTGATGACGAAGACATCTTTCCCCTCCCGCAGGCAGGCCGGGACGATGTCCTCCAGGGCTTTCCCCGTCGCCGCCTCCACCACCAGGTCCGAGGCCTGGACGAGCGCCGGGATCTTCACCACCGGCGGGTGCGTGCGGAGCGAGCCAGCCAGCGCTTCCGCTCGCGCCTGGGTTCGATTGGCCAGGCCGCTGAGGAGCGCCGGGATCCTCCCCTCGTCAATGGCCCGGGCCAGGGCCGTGCCGATCGTTCCACACCCGACGATGCCGATGGTCAGCATGGGCATTCCCCGCGCTTTCTCTTTTCAGCGCGCGAGCGCTGAGGAACTGCCGGAGCCGGCTTGTCCCTACGGTCTCGAGTTGGCGATGCCCTTGCGGTGGGGCCGGGAGATGAGATGGGAGCCCGGGGAGGCGGCGCGTGGGCTGTCTCAGATCCCCCTCTTGCCGCGCATCAACCCCCGGAAACTTTTGACGTCGGCGCCCGCCTGGGAGGGATGATCTCGGGTGGGACGCCGTGACGGGTGCGATACACCCAGGCCTCCACTCGCAGCCGGCTGGCGGTGCTGGACATCTGCCAGAGGGAGGGGTTGGCCTCGTCCTGCCCCTTGCTCGCGGCGGCGTGGTACGCCCCGGCCGCCCGACGGTAGGCTGCCGCCAGGAGCGTGAGATGGGTCCCCAGGGTCTCCTGCGTGGGGTGCAGCGCCAGGTCGTCGGCGATCTGCAGGAGGAGGTGCGGCCCGTACCCCAGTCGGGCCGCGGGCTGGTCCCGGAACGTGTTGGCGTGGATGGCCTCGAGCAGTTCCGTGTTGTTCGGGATGACGGGATCCCGCTCCAGCATCCACGCGAGCAGGGCCGGGGTCTCCTCGACCGAATGGGCCGGGGGCGGGAGGGGCGGATCGAACTTCAAGAGGGAATACACGCCCATCCAGGCGCGCCCCCGAGCGGCGCTCTCGGTCTCGCCCTGCGGGAGCCCGGCGGCCTCGGAGACGGCGGGGTGGGTGGCGGCCTGAGGTGCGGGAGGCGATGGCGCGGGGACGGGCAGGCTTTCCATGGGTGGGGGAGGGGGATCGGGGGGGGGGGGCGCCGCAGGTCGTGGGGCGACCGGCCCGATCGTCCGCGGCGAGATGGGGTTGTTTTCGGAGACCCGGACGACCGGTCCCGTGTTGGGATCCTCGACCTGCATCTTGCGGAGCAGGTAGACGTCCGTGGGGATGCGGGCGCCGCGCAGATGCTCCCGGAGGTCCGCGGCGCCTTCGGGGCGGATGACCAGGTAGCAGGAGGGACAGAACGTCGCTGCCGCCGCGATCTCACGCTCGCAGGCTGGACACGGTCGAACTCTCCCGCTCCACTGTCCGCCGAAGAGCCGCAACGGCATGCGTGCCTCGATACGCCTCCTGGTCCCGGGTGTCCAGCCGGGAAGATACCACCGGATCTCGGGTCCCGTCAATTCAGGAACGGGTGCTACGGGCAGCCCGCTCCAGCTCGGCCACCCGCTTCCGCAGCCCCCGCTCGGTCTCCCACCGCTCCGTGTCGTCGCGCAGGATGGCGAAGATCCCCTCGACCCGCCCCTCATCGTCCTTCAGCAGGCCCACCGTGAAGGAGATGGAGAACCGGCTGCCATCCTTCCGGAGGGCCGGGACCCGCAGGACCTGCGTCCCGTACCTGGTCACGCCGGTCCGCATGACCTCCGTATACCCCTCCCAGTGCCGCCTCCGTTGCGCCTCCGGGATGATGCAATCCAGGGTCTGCGACAGGACCTCGGCTGCGGAATACCCGAAGAGTCGTTCCGCTCCGGCATTCCACAGGGTGATCTTTCCCGAGGAGTCCGCCACGACGATGGCGTCGGGGGCTTCCTGGATGATGCGCTCGGCAAGCGACATGGGGCCTCCTGTGTCTGGGGGGTCTCGGCTTCCGGCCCCGGGTCATCCCATGCTGGAGACGCGCTCCGGACGGATCCGGTAGATGACGCGGACTTCGCCCGGCTGGCGATGGGGGTAGCGATCCTGGCCGAGGTACTTCTTGGCCAGCGAATCGATGTGGGCGTCGGCGCCGGCCTCGGTGACCTCCTCCACTCGCCCGCGCACGGCCAGGTAGCGGTACGGATTGTCCGGATCCTGGATCGCCAGGGCGACCCGTCCATTGCGTCGCATGTTCTTATCCTTGACGCGGCCCTTGGCCGAGTTGACCCGGACGTGGCTCCCGTCGAAATCGAACCACACGGGTGTGACCTGGGGGCTTCCATCCGGCATGATGGTCCCCAGGTGGGCGAAGGCCTTCTTGGTGAGCAGATCCCGGAAGGTCTCAGGGATGGTCGCGCTCATGGGTTCCTCCTTTGCTCGGTCGGGAGAGGCAGGGGCCTGAAAGACGCCGAGGGCCTTCCAGGCTCTGCCGGGTCCCGGGATCGGCCATCAGGCATCACCGCCGTCACAGGACTTGGACGATGAGCCCGGTCTCCCCCAGGACCCTGGCGACGCGGTCACATTCCGACGCGCTCCCTCGGAACACCTCGGCCAGTCCCTGCGTGTGGACACGCCAGGCCAGTTCCCCTGCCAGGGGGTGGGTCATCCCGGGGACCGCCTTCAGGAGCTGGCTGATGACCTCCTCGAAGCTGTGGCATTCGCAGTTGAACAGGAAGACCTTGCTTCCCTCGCCGCTGCCTGTCCCGATGTCTGCGACCTCTTCGGGAACGGTCCGGCCCGGCGGGGAAGCGACCGCCTGGGCCAGCACGCGCTGCCCCGTGCCCGGCTGGATCGGTGCGGGATGCATGGCGGGTGATCCGTCAAATGATCCTCGGTGGCAATCGGCCACTCCACTGTACCGCCTTCTGTGTACGCGTGCAAGCCTCACGCGGCCTCCCATCCGGCCGGGACGTGAGACCGGCGGGGTGACGGATGGTGCAACGCTCATCCGGACGGACCCTGGTGCTGCAGCCGGTTCCTGCGTCCCCGCCGTCACTTCGCCTCCGCAGCCTGGCAGGGGCGGGACAGCGCGCGGGCCGCCAGATCCCCGAAGCTGGCGAAGATCTCCTGGGGGTGTTCACCGGCATAGGACTGGATGGCCTGGCGGACCGCTGGCGGGGTCAGTCCCGGGCGGATCTGGATGCACTCTAGCAGGCGCAGGGCCTCCCGTTCCCGGACGGAAAGCGGATCGCCGCCCGGCCCCCTCGCCTCGGCGGCCTCGGCCACCTCTTCCCAGGCCCGGAGCGTCCCGTTCAGCAGGCGCATCTGGGTTTCGGGCGACGTCGCCAGCCAGTCCTGGCTGCGGTAGAAGATCCGCTGTGCTCGTCCGGCGATGGGGTGCGAGGCCAGGAGCGCCAGGAGGATCGCGCCGGCCACGGTCCATCTCCGGCGGCCGTCGTCGCGAAGACGCCCTCGTGTGGTATGATCGCCGGGCGCTTGCGGTCCTCGCTCAAGTGCCACACGACGGGAGGGGTACATGTCATTCACCGACGGCCTCTGGCCGCGCCGCGAGGGGGCTGCGCGGGTCGGCGGCCTCCGCCTGCACTACGCCGCCTGGGGACCCAGGGCCGCGCCTCCGCTCCTCCTCCTGCACGGAGGGGCCGCCAACACCCATTGGTTCGACTGGCTGGCACCCCGGCTGGCGGGGGCCTTCCGCGCGCTGGCCCTATCTGGTCGGCCACTCCATGGGCGGCAAGGTCGCGATGCTCGTGGCGGCAACGCATCCGCGCCGCGTGCGGAGCCTGGTGATCCTGGACGCGACGCCGGATGTGTCGGCCGACGGCCTGGTCGAGATGCGCCAGATCGGCACCCGCCCGATGCGCCTGTTCCCGTCCCGGCCGGCGGCCGCCCGCGCCTTCCGCCTGATCCCGCGCGAGACGGTGGCACCGGCGGCCCGTCTGCGGGCGCTCGCCGCGCGTTCCACCCGGCACCGCGGCCACGGCCGGTGGAGCATCGGACCCGATCGGGAATTTTTCGGCCGGGTGGTCCCGCAGGTCGCCTGGCCCCTGCTGCCCCGGATCGGCTGCCCCACCCTGATCCTGCGAGCAGAGCGGAGCAGCATCCTGTCCCCCCAGACGGCGGAGAAACTGCGCCGCGCGATCCCGGGGGCGACGCTCCACGAGGTCCCGGACACCTGTCACCACCTGGTCTTCGAGCGACCCGCGGAGGTCGGCCGGGCCATCCGCGCCTTCCTGGCGGGACATGCGCCGGGGGGAGCCCCGAGTCCGCGCAATCTCCGGAGGGATGAACGGTGATGGCTGGCGGGGAGCGGGCACATGCGCGTCCGGGTCGGCGGATGGGGGGGAAGCGGACGGTGCGCCTGGCCAGCGAGGGGGAATCAGATCGTGTAGAGATCGCCCTCCCGGGCCATCTCGCAGACGATGCTGGCGCCCAGCTCGGTGATCCGTCGCTGGGCGGCGCTGCCGATGTCGTCCAGGAAGCTGTCGGAATGATCCGGATCGTGATGGAACAGGATCAGGTGCTTCACCCGGGCGGCGATGGCGAGGTCGAGGGCGTCCGTCCAGGCGGAGTGGCCCCAGCCCCGCTTCCGCTCCAGCTCCTCGGGCGTGTACTGGGAATCGTGGATGAGCAGGTCCGCGCCCTCGAAGAATCGGATGAACCGCTCCACCTCGTGGGCGGCGGCCCCGCCGGCCGCCTTCCACCCCGCGGGCAATTCATTATCCGTGGAGTAGATCACGCGCTTCCCCTCGTGGGAGAGGCGGTAGATCAGGGACCGCCCCGGGTGAAGCGAGGACAGGGTGTCGAACTGGACGCCGCCCAGCATCACCGTCCCCTCGTCGATCTCCTGGAAGGCGAGGTGGGCGCCGAACTGCTCCAGACCCACGGGGAAATAGACCGAGGCCATCTGCCCCCCCACGATCTGGATCAGGCCGGCCGTGGGCTGGGCGGGACCGACGAGGGTGAAGGCATTTCCCGTGGCATACGCCGGCTCGAAGAACGGCAGGCCCTGGATGTGGTCCCAGTGGAAGTGGGTGAAGCAGAGGAACCCGTGGACCGGCGTCCCCGAGGTCCGCAGGGTGCGCCCCAGCTCCCGCAGGCCGGTGCCGCCGTCCCAGATGAACAGGTCCTCGACCCCGGAGACCCGGACCTCCACGCAGGGGGTGTTGCCCCCGTACCCGACGGCGTCCCGGGAGGCGGTGGGAATCGAGCCCCGGACCCCCCAGAACCGGATGGAGATTTTGCGGGCCAGCAGGTCCCGCACGGTGCCGAGCAGCCGGTCCGAGGAGAATGGCTTCTCCAGGAACGCGTTGGCGCCCACCTCGCGGGCGATCCGCTTGTCCGTCTCGTAGTGCTTGGCGGAGAAGATGACGATGGGGCCGCGGAAGGCGTCGGGGCCGCTGCGGAGCTGCCGGCACAGGGTCAGGCCATCCGTCCCCGGCATCATGATGTCGAGGAGGATCAGGGACGGACGGGTCGAGGCCACGGCCGCCGCCAGGGACCGCCCCTCCTGCAGGCACATGGTCCGGTAGCCGGCCTCTTCCAGGGCGTCCTTGCACATCTGGAGGATGAGCTTGTCATCATCCACCAGCAGGATGGTCTCGGTCACCATGCCCCCCTGGCTCCGCCGCGAGCAACAAGAATTGAGACTGGGCGCCCGGTACTCCCCCAAAGGTGCCACCGGCCGCCGTGGAGTGATGAGGCCGGACTCTTTGGACGCCCGTGTGGGTCAGCTACCGGGCCGGAAGTCATCCCCCGAGGGGATAGGTGATTTACATAACCCGTTGGCCTGCCGGTGTCAAGGACAGGTTCCCCAAGGGGTTACCGGGCGCACAAGGGAACCGGGCGATGCCCCCATCGCGGCGGTCAAGGCCGGCGCCGGCTGGGAGGCGGCAGGGGGGGGCGCAGGCGGAGATGGTGCTCCCGCCGCCAACTGTTTTCGAAGGCGCGGGCCTCGTCCTCCCAGGCCTGCCCCCCGTGTGGACCGGCGCGGCGGCTCCGCACCTGCCACCAGTGGGTGAGCTCGTGGATGAGGACCGCCTCCAGTTCCGGCAGGTCGTCAAGCAGGGCGCCGGTGACGAGGATCACGTTCTCGCGCGGCAGGTAGGCGGCCGTGGCCAACTCACCGCCCCGCTGCTGCCCGGTGTGGGTGAAGACCGCCTGCTCCAGGCGGTCCGCCACCTCGAAGGCGGGCAGGCTCGCCACGTCGGGGATGGGCTCGCCCGTCAGGGCCGGCAGGTGCAGCGCCAGGGTCGTCAGGAGGGCCACCAGGTATTCCATGTCTCGGCCCCTGCAAGACGTGGGGAGAGGGACCTCCAGGCAGGCTGAACGGTATCACAGGTCTCGCTCGGGTGCGAGGACATTTGGCGGGAATCCTGTTGACAGGCCAAGGAGGGGTGGGGTAGCCTCGCGTCCCGTCGCGTTTTTCCTCGTCCCTGCCATCTTCTGCAAGAGGGATCGCCCATGCTCGATCGAATCACGGTCTCGGTGGTGCAGCACCGGCTGGAGGCCATCGTCCAGGAGATGGGCGAGGCGATGCTCCGGACGGCCTATTCCCAGATCCTGAACTCCAGCCGGGATTTCTCGACGGCGGTCTGCGACGGGGCGGGACGCCTGGCCGCCCAGGCGGAGCACGTCCCGATCCACGTGGGCGCCCTGCCGTGGGCCGTCCAGTCCATCCTGGAGTTCTTCCAGGGCCGCATCCGCCCCGGCGACATGTACCTGCTGAACGACCCGTACCACGGGGGAAATCACCTGCCGGATCTGACCGTCCTGCTGCCGGTCTTCGTGGGGGACAGGCCGGTCTTCTGGTCCATCAACCGATCCCACCACAGCGATATCGGGGGCTCCACCCACGGGAGCTACAATCCCGGGGCCACGGAGATCTGGCAGGAGGGGATCCGGATCACGCCGCTCAAGCTCTACGACGGGGGGGAGCTGCGCGACGACCTGATGCAGATGCTGGCGACCAACGTCCGCCACTCCCGCGATTTCCTGGGGGACCTCCACGCCCAGATCGGGTCGGCCCGGGTGGGGGAGCGCCGTCTCCTCCGGCTGCTCACCGACTACGGCGTGGAGACGGTGACGGCCGCGGTGGGCGAGATCCTGGACAGCGCGGAGCGCCAGGCCCGGGCCTGCATCCGGACCTGGAAGGACGGGGTCTACCGGGGCGAGGCGATCCTGGACGACGACGGTCACGGCATCACCGACGTGTACATCCGGGCCACGGTCACGAAGCAGGACGACGGGCTCATTGTGGATCTCACCGATTCCCATCCGCAGGTGATCGGCTTCGTCAACTCCTCCTTCCCCAACACCATGTCCGCCGTCCACATGGCCCTGGCCTACCTCATTGACCCCCGCACGCCGAAGAACGAGGGGACATTCCGTCCGGTGACGGTGAAGGCCAGGCAGGGCACTGTGGTCTGGCCGTTCCCCCCGGCGCCCGTTACCCTCTCCACGAACCACTGCGCCCAGGAGATCGCCGAGGCGGTCATCAAGGCGCTGGCCGGCGCCTGCCCGGACCGGGCCATGGCCGGCTGGTCCCGACGCTTCCGCATCGCCATCCAGGGGGTGAACCCGCGCACGAAGAAGCAGTTCATCTGGCACATGTTCCACGCCCGGGGCGGCGGGGGCGCCTCCTCGGCCGGGGACGGCTGGCCGACGGCGGGGGAGGGACAGGCGGCCGGCGGCATCAAGTTCGGAAGCGTAGAAGTGACCGAGGCGCGGTTCCCCCTGTTCCTCACGTACCACGAGTTCCGGCCGGACTCCGGCGGGGCAGGCAAGTTTCGCGGCGGCGTGGGCTCAGTCCTGGAGATGCGGGTCGAGATCACGGAGCCGGCCAAGGGGAACACCGCCGGTGACGGGATCCGCCACGCGCCCTACGGGCTGTTCGGCGGTCAGGATGGGTTGCCGCACCGGTACCGCCTGCTCTCCAATGGGAAGGCCCGGTTCCTGAAGACGAAGGAGGTCGGGGTCCCGGTCCTCCCCGGGGATGTGTTCTTCATCGAAGCGGCTGGCGGCGGCGGGTACGGTGATCCCCGAAAGCGTGATCCCCGCGCCCACGCCGCCGACCTGACCAACGGTTTTGTCACGTGGCGAAAACGTCCGGGCGGGTCGGGACGAACGAAGAAAAATACGTCTTCGAAGCCATCAGCCAAGGGAAGGGTCACTGCGAGAGGCTGACGGCTGATGGCCGACGGCCCGTCGAGGAGATCCATGTTCCGCATAGGCATTGACGTGGGAGGGACCTTCACCGATCTCGTGGCGGTGGACGATTCCGGCCGGGTCGTCCTGGCCAAGTCGGTCTCCACGCCGAAGGACCCCTCCCTGGGGGTGATGGAGGGGCTCGGTCTTTTGGCGGCGGAGCTGGGTCGGGACCCGGCCTCGCTCCTGGCGGACACGGAGCGGATCGTCCACGGGACGACGGTGGCGACCAACGCCCTGCTGGAGCGCAAGGGGGCCAAGGTCGGTTTGCTCACCACCCAGGGTCATCGGGACGTCATCGAGATGCGGGAGGGTCTGAAGCACGACCGGTACAACCTGCGCATGCCCCCGCCCATCCCCCTGGTCCCGCGTGCCCTGCGCATCGGCGTCCAGGAGCGGATGCGCTTCGACGGGACCGTGGAGACCTTGTTGAGCCGGGCCTCCCTGGCGGCGGGGATCCGGCGGCTCAGGCAGGCGGGCGTGGAGACCGTCGCCGTCTGTTACCTGCACGCCTACCGGGACCCGCGCCACGAACTCGCGACGCGCGAGGCGGTGGCCAAAAGGATGCCCGAGGCCTACATCTCGCTCTCCTCGGAGGTCCTGCCGCAGATCAAGGAATACGAGCGGGTCTGCACCACCGTGGTGAACGCCTACGTGGGCCCGGCCCTCTCGCGCTACCTCAGGCGGCTGGCCGAACGGCTCAAGGCCGCCGGGTACCGGGGGGATGTCCTCATCATGCAATCCCACGGCGGCGTGGCCCCCATCGTGGATTCGGTGCGCCTGGCGGCCGGCGCCATCCTCTCGGGGCCGGCCGGGGGCATCGCGGGCAGCCGGTACTGTGCCCGACTCCTGTCGGAGGGGAACCTGATCTCCTTCGACATGGGCGGGACCAGCACGGATATTTCGCTCCTGGAGGGGGGCGAGCCGCAGCTCACGGGGGACAAGGCGGTGGGCGGGTACAAGGTGGCCCTGCCGAGCATCGACATTCACACCTTGGGGGCGGGCGGGGGCTCCATCGCCCGCGTGGACCCCGGCGGCATCCTGCACGTCGGGCCCGAGAGCGCCGGCGCCGATCCCGGTCCGGCCTGTTACGGCAAGGGCGGGGCGGCGACGACGGTCACCGACGCGAACCTGGTCCTGGGGTACCTGGACCCGGCCAACTTCCTGGGCGGGCGGACGCATCTGGATCCGGACGCCGCGCTCACCGCGGTGGAGAAGGTGGCCAAGCGGCTCGGGAGCACGGCCATCGCCGCGGCCGAGGGGGTCCACCGCGTCGTCAACACCAACATGGCCGAGGGGATCCGGATCGTCTCGGTGCGGCGCGGGATGGATCCCCGCCGATTCGCGCTGCTGGCCTTCGGGGGGGCGGCCGGCCTGCACATCACCGAGGTCGCCCGCATGCTGGAGATCACGCGGGTCGTGGTGCCCCGGGTGGCGGCCGTCCTCTCGGCGTGGGGGATGCTGGCGACGGACCTCCGCTACGAGTTCGTGCGAACCCACGTGGGCGAGGTCCAGAGGGTGGGCGCCGCCGAGTTGCGCCGTTTATTCGCGGAGATCGAGGCGGAGGGCCGCCGACGCCTGTCCGCGGCCTTCTCGGGGCCGGTGAGCGTCCGCCGGTCCGTGGACATGCGCTACGGGGAGCAGATCTTCGAGATCGCCGTCCCGCTGGACGGACTGGACGTGAACGCGCCGGACCTGATGGAGCAGGTCGTGGAGCGGTTCCATCGCCGCCACGAGGAGCTGTACACCTACAGCGCGCCCGGGCAGGAGGTGGTGCTGGTCAACGCGCGGCTGGCGGTGGTCGGCGAGCTGCCGACCCTGCCGGCCGAGCCGGTGCTCGAGGCCGCCGGGGCCGTCCGGCCCCAGGGGGGTCGCCGGGTCTACCTGGGCACGTGGCTGGATGTCCCGGTCTACAACCTGGACACCCTGCCGCCGGGACACGAGGTGAAGGGGCCGGCGGTCTTCGAGTCGGCCACCACGACGGTCGTCGTCCGCAACGGGGAGCGGGTGCTGGTCACGCCGCACGGCTGGCTGGACATCCGACTCGGCTGAGGGCAGACCGCAGCCGCTGCCGGTCACTGGGGCCGGTGGCGAGTGTGCTGCGGCCCGTCCTTGCGGAGCAGGGTGCCCGGAAGACGGTGGGGCCCGATGGCCTCAGAAGGAGGGGGAGCCATGCGAGAGAGAAGCCTCGTCAGGTGGTTTGCCTATGGCCTGGTCGGTCTGGGTCTCACGCTCTTTGTAACCTTCGGCGCCATGGCCGGCGCCGCAGAGGAGGTGCGCATCGGGATCCTGTCCCCGATGACGGGGCCCGCCGCCAAGTTCGGCCAGATCGAGAAGAACACTCTCACCATGGCCATAGAGGACGTCAACAACGCGGGCGGGATCAAGTCGCTGGGCGGCGCCAAGGTCCGCTTGGTCTTCGGGGACACCCGCGGCGAGGCCGACATCGGCGTGACCGAGACCGAGCGCCTCATCACCAAGGAGAAGGTCCACGCCCTGATCGGCGCCTTCCAGAGCGGCGTCGGCTTTCCGGCGTCGGCCGTAGCGGAGCGCTACCAGATCCCGTGGCTGACCTACGGGACCTTCGACAAGATCACCCAGCGGGGGTTCAGGTACGTCTTCCGGGCCCACGCCAACGACTCCATCAAGGCCCGGACCCTGATCGAGGGGCTGGCGGCGCTCGGCAAGCGCGGCACGCCGGTCAAGAGCGCCGTCGTCTTCAGCGAGAACACGGAGTGGGGGAAGTCGGTCGGAGACAAGCAGAAGACGTTCCTGGAGGGGCTGGGGGTCAAGGTGCATTTCGTGGAGCACTATCCATACGCCGCGGCCGACCTCACCTCCATGGTGGTGAAGGCCAAGGGCCTGAAGCCGGACCTCGTCGTGGCCAACTCCTATCTCGGCGACGCCCTGCTGATCACCCGCCACATGAACGAGCAGGAACTGCGCCCCATGGCGTACGCGGCGGGGGGAGGCGGGCATCTCCAGCCCGATTTCCTGAAGGGGGCGGGGAAGCTGTCCGAGGGGATCCTGGTGGCCACCATGTGGGACGCGGCCGTGGGCAAGGCGGTGCCGTGGATCAAGAAGGAGAACGACCGGCACGTGGCCCGCTTCGGGATGCCCATGACGGAGGATTCGGCCGGTTACTACCAGGCGTTCCAGATCATCGTGGACGCGCTGGAGCGAATCAAGACGCTCTCGCCCAAGGACTTGCGGGATGCCATTGCCGCCACGAACATCACGGACATCAACCACAAGGCGATGCTCCTGCCGTACAAGCAACTGAAGTTCGACGAGACCGGGCAGAATCCCAACGCCACGGCCATGGTGGCTCAAATCCAGGACGGCAAGTTCCGCCTGGTGTACCCGGAGCATGTGGCAGAGCCGGATGCAAAGCTGATCTGGCCATACCCGATGTCAAAGCCGTAATGGCCCGCCGGGGTGGCCCCGGGTGCCGGGGCCACCCCTTCCTTCCCGGTTGCCCATGCACACGCTCCTTCAGGGCGCGGTGGGGGGCCTCCTCATCGGAGGCACCTACGCGCTGATCGCCCTGGGCCTCAACATCGTCTTCGGGACGATGCGGGTGATCAACTTCGCCCAGGGGACCCTGCTGATGGTCGGGATGTTCCTGACCTACTGGCTCTGGGTCCTGACGGGCCTCCACCCGTACCTCTCCCCGCTCATCAGCATTCCCGTGCTCTTCGGGTTCGGGTATCTCATCCAGCAGGTCCTGGTGGCGCCGCTCTTCGCCCGGGAACGGGCGCGCGAGCCCATGAGCGTCCTCCTGCTGACCCTGGGGCTGGCCCTGGTCCTGGAGAACCTGGCCCTGCTGTTCTTCGCGGCGGACTTCAAGACGATCCAGACCGACCTGGCCATGCGCACCTTCAAGATGGGCGGCATCATCGTGAGCGTTCCCCGGCTGATCGGGCTGGTGGCCGCGGGCGTCACCGGCGCGGCCCTCTACCTCTTCTTCATGCGAACCGACCTGGGGCGGGCCATCCGGGCCACGGGCCAGGATCGCGAGGTGGCCCGCCTCATGGGCATTGACGACTTCCGGGTCTACAGCGTGGCCTTCGGGCTGAGCGCCGGCCTGATGGGGATCGCGGCCGCCATCCTGGTCCCGTTCTTCTACATCCACCCGGCCGTGGGGACGTCCTTCATTCTCAAGGCCTTCGTCATCGTGGTCCTGGGCGGGATGGGCAGCATGCCCGGGGCGGCCCTGGGCGGGTTGATCGTCGGGGTCATCGAGGGCGTGGTGGGGTTGTACGTGCAGGCGGCCGTGGCCCAGATCGTCCTGTTCGGCCTGTTCGTGGTGATCCTCTTCGTGCGCCCCGCGGGCCTGCTGGGCGTGGAGCGCCGGTGAGCCCCCTCCCTGGCCCTCCCCCCCACGTGGGGGAGGGGGTGGGTGGGGGGGAAATCCGAAATAGCGGATCTCGGCCGATGTCTCGCCCCGAACGGGTCGTCGCGTGGATCCTGGGCGGCCTGGTGGTGGCCGGGGTGGCGCTCGTGCCGGTGGCCACGCGGTGGGTCCTGGCCGACGACAACTACTGGATCCAGGTCCTGATCTGGATCCTGTTCTTCGCGTACCTCAGCGCCGCCTGGAACCTGATCGGCGGCTTCGCGGGGCAGTACTCCATCGGGCACGCCGGGCTGCTGGGGGTCGGAGCCTACACCTCCTCGCTCCTCTCCATCAATGCCGGGCTGAGCCCCTGGCTGGGCATGGTGGTGGGAGGCCTCGTGGCCGCGGCCGTCGGCGGGCTGATCGGCTATCCCTGCTTCCGGCTGCGCGGGGCCTTCTTCTCGCTGGTGAGCATCGCCTTCGCCGAGATGCTTCGGGTGGGGACCGAACTCACCGACAGCGTCTTCGGCATGGAGGTGAACGGGGTGCGCGGCCTCCTGCTCCCCGTGCTGGGCCACAACCCGGCGGCCTTCCAGTTCGTGGACAAGCGGTACTATTACTCCGTCATGCTGGGGCTGCTCCTGCTGGTCCTGGCGGTGGGCTGGGGCGTGAAGCGCTCGCGGCTCGGATATTACCTGGCGGCCATCCGCGACGACGAGGAGGCCGTGGCCAGCCTGGGGATCAATCCGGCGCGCGCCAAGCTGGCCGCGATGCTCCTCAGCGGATTCTTCACGGCCATCGGCGGCACGTTCTACGCCCAGTTCATCCTCTTCATCACGCCCACCCGGACCATGAGCCTGGACTTCTCGGTGCAGATGGTGATCATGGCCGTGCTGGGGGGGATGGGCACCGTCCTGGGTCCGGTCTACGGGGCGGTCATCCTGGTGCCCATCGCGGAGGTCACGCGGGCCGTCTGGGGCGGGAGCCTGCAGGGTGTGCACCTCATCGTGTACGGCGCGCTGCTCATGGCGGTGATCCTCTACTGCCCGCAGGGGATCGAGGGATGGATCCGGCGTCGGTTTCTCGGCAGCGTCCGCTGGATTGCCGTGCGGATCGGGCCTGCCCCGGCGGTGCTCCCTGCGGCCGCCGCCAGCACGCCGACCATGGTGCTCCCGGAGGGAACGCTCCTGCCCGCGCGCCTGGCGCCGGGGAACGGCCAACCCCTCCTGGTCCTGCGAAAGTTAAGCCGGCGCTTCGGCGGCGCGATCGGGGTGCGGGACCTGACGCTGGAGGTGAAGGCGGGCGAGGTGGTCGGTCTCATCGGGCCGAACGGGGCGGGAAAGACGACGGTCTTCAACCTCATCACCGGGGTTCTTACGCCTGACGCCGGGGAGATCCGGTTCGCCGGGAGCGATCTCACCCGCCTGGGGCCGGACAGCATCAACCGCATGGGCGTCGCGCGCACCTTCCAGATCGTCCGCCCCTTCGTCCAGTTGACGGCGCGGGAGAACGTGATGGTCGCCCTGCTCCCCCGGGTGGGTCGCGTCGCGGAGGCGCGGAAGGAGGCGGAGCGCTACCTGGCCTTCGTGGGACTCTCCCATCGCGCCGACGTGCCGGCCGACGGCCTCAGCACCGGGGAGCGCAAGCGCCTGGAGCTGGCCCGCGCCCTGGCCACGCGCCCGCGCCTGCTCCTCCTGGACGAGGTGACCGGCGGCGTGGACCAGCGCAGCCTCCCGGGCCTGGTGGCCCTCATCCATCAGATCCGGAAGGAAGGGGTCACGCTGCTCCTCATCGAGCACAACCTGCGGGTGGTGACGACGGTGGCGGACCGGCTGGTCATGCTGCACCTGGGGGAGAAGATCCTGGAGGGGACGCCGGAGGCGGTGGTGGGCGACCCGCAAGTGGTGGAGATCTACGTGGGGGCCCCGGGTGCTCTCCGTTAGGCGTCTCGAGGTCCGCTACGGGGGCTACCTGGCCCTGGCCGACGTGAGCCTGGAGGTGGACACGGGGGAGGTGGCCTGCCTGCTGGGCGCCAACGGGTCCGGGAAAAGCTCGCTCCTCAACGCGGTGTCCGGCCTGGTCCGGCCGGCGGCGGGGACGGTGCTCTACGA
>JACPAT010000230.1 GCA_016180655.1 Candidatus Methylomirabilota bacterium
TGGACGCCGGTGGTTTCCAGGTGTTCATCGACTCGCAGAGCGCGCCTAACCTCGAAGGGTCGACCATCGATTTCGTGGGAGGCATCTCCCAGAGCGGCCTCAGAATCGACAATCCAAGCTCCATCTGGACTGACCCCAAGGCAAAGGCCGTGCAGCAGGTGATTGATACGCGGATCAATCCTGGAGTGGCCAGCCATGGCGGGTACGTCACGCTGCTCGACGTGAAGGGCGATGTGGCCTACATCGCGCTGGGCGGCGGCTGCCAGGGATGCGGGATGGCTGATGTGACCCTGAAACAGGGGATCGAGGTGATGATCCGCGAAGCGGTCCCCGAGATTCGCCAGATCGTGGACACGACCGACCATGCAGGGGGCACCAACCCGTTTTACCAGCCCTCCAAGGGTGGTCAGTCTCCCTTGGCGTAGCGTTCACGAGATGCTCTGAACACGGGGCGGGGTCGGGATCTCCTCTATCGGCATCTCCATCGCCCCCAGGCAATTGCAGGGCGCTCCCTGACCCCTCACCGGCGTCGCTGCGGTCCCCTCGCCTCACCCCTCCTCACGACCCTCCCCGCCTGGAGGGAGCCCCGAATGCATGACAGCACAACGATCGGCCGGCCAGGTATTGCCAGGCCGATCCAATTCCGCTAGAGTCCCCGCATCCCTGCACACCGAGAGGAGGACGGCGATGCCCGAGCTGATTCACGTCTCCCGGATCCGGATCGTGAAGGACAAGGGCCCGCTACGGCGGGCCTACATCGAGGGTTTTCCCGAGCCCGTGCGGTATGGGGTCCACGGCGGCGTCAAGAAGTTCTACGGGGTGGAGCCCGAGGAAGACCTGCCCACCACCCTGGACCACATGATCGCCGCAGTGGCGGGGTGAATGACGGGGACGCTGGCCGTGGCGCTGGCGGCGCGAAAGATCCCGACCCAGCCGGATCGGCTGTCGTCGGAAGTCGAAGGGATCATCGAGAACGTGGACGGCAAACCCTTGGTCACCACCATCAAGGTGCACTACAAGGTCAAGGTGCCCAGGGGCAAGCGTGAGGAGGCCCTGCGGGCCATCGAGGTTCATGAGAAGGGCTGCCCGGCCTCCCAGTCTGTCAAGCGCGGCATCACGATCGAATGGGATGGTCACGTCGAGGAAGAGGCAAGCGTCGCATAGACCTCACGGCGTCCGTCGCGATGGGATGGCGATGTGACTTTGGGGGTGACACCGCCATCGCGGATGCCAGCGCCGTGGCAGGCTGCCCAACTGGTCCCCGGGCCCTTCCCCCTTGGCAAAATCCCTGATGTCAGGCAAGCTGGCCTCCGAGTGGGCTAGGACACAGAGGAGGACGGGCCGATGACGTTCGGCATGAAGTGCCCCAAGTGCGGATTGATGCAGTTGGCCGGGCCAAGCTGCAAATCCTGCGGCGCGCCACTCGGCGGTCCGGCGCGGCCCCCCACGAGCACGGCGCGCGCCCCGGTCACGAGCCCAGCACCCCCGCCCAGGCCGTCGGCGCAGCCCAAGGCCGAGACAAAGCGTTCCCCGCTGGAAGGCGAGGCGGCGCAAAGTCGCCGGCTCTCATTTCACGGCGCGGGGGGCTCCCTCTTCGGCATTCACATCGTCAACATGTTCCTGACAGTCATCACCCTGGGGATCTATTACTTCTGGGGCAAGGTGAGGGTCCGGCGCTATCTGCTGAGTCAGACCGAATTCGAGGGTGATCGTTTCGCCTATCACGGAACGGGCAAGGAGCTGCTGGTCGGCTTCCTCAAGGCGATGCTCGTGTTCGGCGTTCCCTTGATTCTCTTGGGGATCATACAAGAGCTGCTGCCCGGACCCGCCATCAAGCTGCTGGCGGGTGTCCTCACGTATGCGATCATCATGGTGCTTATCCCCTCTGCGATGGTGGGCGCACGCCGCTATCGGCTGAGCCGGAGCTCATGGCGTGAGATCCGGTTCTCCTTCCGGGGACGGACGGTGGGATTCATCAAGCTCTTCGTCGTGGGCTCGCTCCTCACCGGAATCACCCTGGGCCTCTACTACCCCATCTTCGAGACGCGGCGATATGGCTTCCTGGTGTCTCACTCCTACTTTGGGAATGAAAAGTTTCACTTCGACGGAAACGGGCGGGACCTTTTCGGCAGCTTTCTGCTGGCCATCGTGCTGTTTTTCCCGACCCTGGGCCTGTACTCGTTCTGGTTTCTGGCCAGGAAGCAGCGCTACTTCTGGGAGCACACCTCCTTTGGCGGCTCCCGCTTCCGATCCACGGTCACGGGGGGACGACTCCTCCTGTTGACCCTGGGGAATTTGCTCCTGCTGGTGGTCACCTTGGGCCTGGGCTGGCCGTGGGTCATGATTCGAAACGTGCGCTTCGCCTTCAAGTACCTGACCCTGGAGGGCCCGCTGGGTCTGGCGGGCATACAGCAGGAGGCGCAGGCCGCCACCGCCACCGGGGACGCGCTGGCCGGCTTCCTCGACGTTGGCCTGGACCTCGGCTAGCCTGGGTCAACTTTCAGTGCAGACGGACTGGGAAGGCTACTACTTGGACGGCCGAACCGCGGCGCGTCAGCGGGCGACCATCCGCGTGATGCGGCAGGGCCTCCAGGTCACCAGGGACCAGGGGGTCGCGCTCTGGTGGCCGTACACGGAGATCCGCCAGACCCAAGGCTTCTACGCCGGGGAGCAGGTCCGCCTGGAGCGGGGTGACGAGATCCCGGAGGCGCTCCTGGTTTCGGACGCGGGATTCCTCAGTGGCCTACGCCGGATGGCGCCGGAACTGGCCACGCGTTTCCACGACCCCGCCCGACGCAGGGTGCGGGTCACGCTCACGGCTCTGGCGGCACTGGCCGTGATCGGGATCACGACCGCGTTTTTCCTCTGGGGCATCCCGGCCCTGGCATCGCTGGTCGCCGCCCGCGTTCCCGTCTCGTGGGAGGAACGGCTTGGGCAGGCGGTCGTCGAACACCTGGCTCCGCCCAAGAAACAATGCCTGGATCCGATTCGCACACGGATGATTGATGAGATCGGCGTGGCCCTGACCGCCCCCCTCCCCAGGCAACCCTACACGTTCCGGGTGATGGTGGTGAACGATCCAACCGTGAACGCCGTTGCGGCGCCCGGCGGATACATTGTGATCTTCCGGGGATTGCTTGAACGGACCCGAACGGCGGAAGAATTGGCCGGCGTGCTGGCCCACGAGTTCCAGCATGTCCTCCATCGCCACGCCACACGGGCGCTCGTCCAGCACGCGTCGAGCGGCCTTCTGCTCGCCGCTCTGACCGGGGACGCCAGTGGCGCCACGATCTACGGGTTGGAAGCCGCCCGCACCCTCGGGGCTCTACAATACAGCCGCCAGAACGAGGAGGAAGCCGACGCGGAGGGGATGCGGATGCTCCTCCAGGCGGGGATTGATCCCACCGGGATGATCGCATTCTTCCAGGTATTGGGCCAGAATGACCGCACCTCGCCCACCCTGCTGAAGTATTTGTCTACCCATCCGGAGACAAGGGATCGGATCGAGAGGTTGAAATCGCTCGCGGCACAGGCGCCGACCGCGACAGCCACACTGCTCCCGCACTATGACTGGCGTGACATCCGGAAGATCTGCCAGGCAACACGCCAAAGACGCTGAGGCCGCACGGCGGGCCGGAACAGTGCAGTTCAACCGCAAAGCACGCAAAGGAACTGCCCGTATTCCCTCATTGGCGATTTTCGATTTTCAAATCGGCAATCGGAAATCCGCAATCAAAAATTTTGGGATCAGGATACCTCGCATCCATGCGATCGGAGCTGGGCACGGAGGGTGGTGATTCGCGCCAGGGCTTCATCCGTTCCCGCCTGGGGGGCGAACTCGAATCCCACCGCCCCCGTATACCCTGCCTCGCCCAGCGCCCGCAGAATGCCGATGAAGTCCAGCGCTCCCGTCCCGGGCTCGTGCCGACCGGGAACATCCGCGATGTGGATGTGACCCACCAGGGGGATGTGGCGCAGCAGCGCCCGCGTGCTCTCCCGTTCCATGACCTCCATGTGATAGATGTCGTAGAGGAGGCGGACATGGGGGCTTCCGACCTCCTCCACGATGGCGAAGCCTTCCCGGGCGCTGTCCAGGAAGTAGCCGGGGTGGTCCACCCGGGTGTTCAACGGCTCCAGCAGCAGCGTCATCCCCTCCCGCTCCGCCAGCGGTGCCAGGGCCTTGAGCCCGGTGACGACATTGGCGCGCTGCTCCGCCCGCGTGACATGCGGGGGGGCGGGACGGGCGGAGCCATCCGGCAACTCCTCCTGCGTCAAGAGCATCAGCCGATCGCACCCCAGGCTCCGGGCGACGGGGATGGAAGCCTGAACCTCCGCCCGGTAGACATCCCACCCCCCCGGATCCACCAGGGATCCCCTGCGTTGCCCGCTGAAGGTGGCGACGGCGAGTCCCCGCCCTAGCAGCCTCCGAAGGACCGCGAGGTCCTTCCCCTCCCATCCCCAGAACTCCACCGCCGTGAAACCCGCCTCACGGATCCGCTCGGCCCGGGCGGCAAAGTCAAGCTCGGGGTAGATCATCTCCAGGCAGATTGAAAATCTCACGCCGAATCCTCCCGGAGGAATAGCAGACAGTCCAGAGGACCTCAGGAGCTGGCGATGCCTCCGACAATCAGGAAAGGCCGGCCTGCCGGAGCGCCACCAGCGCCGCGGCCCGCGCCTCGCGCGCTACCTGGAGCGGGGGCCGGTCCCAGTACTGCGGACGGAAGATCTCCACCGAGACCTTCTCGGCGTACCCGATGGCCCGCAGGGCGCGTAGGATGCTGGCCAGGGGGATGATCCCCTTTCCGGGGAAGAGGCGCAACGCATCGTGCATCTTCCGTCGGGGGGCCCGTTCCACGTCGTTGATGTGGACCATGAAGATCTTCCGGGGATCCACCTGCCGGATCGAGTCCAGACGGGACCCGCCGGCGAAGAAGTGGAACGTGTCCAGTACCAGGCCGACGTTTGGTCGGGCGACCCTGTCCACGATCGCCGCACACTGCGCCAGCGTGTTCACCGTGCAGTCGGCGAACCCCAGGAATTCATACGCCAGCCGGACGCCGTGGGGCCGGGCAATGCCCGAGAGTTCCCGCAGGACCCGGACCGATTCCCGCTCGATGGCGGTGAGCGAGACGCCCTTCGGTCGCGGGCTGGGCACCACGATCACCGTCTCGCAGCCTATGGCCTCGGCCACGCGGCAGAATCGCCGGAAATCCTCCTGCATCCGGATGTGTCCCGAGGGGTCGTTGAAGGTCACCCGCTCCACCGAGTTCAGCGTGGCCGCCTTGACCCCTGCGCGCTTCAGGTCCCGTCGGAGCGCCGCAAGCCCGCCCCGTTCCAGGTATCCCACGAGCTTGGCGGCCCAGATCTCGACGAAGTCGAAGCCTGCCCTGCCCGCCACCGCGATGTCCGTGGCCAGGTCCGCCTTGAGCGTGGTAGCCCCGTTCAGCCCAAGCTCCATGAGGATGCCTCCTCTCTTCGGTGGATCTAAGATGGAATGCCGCGTCACTCTAGACATGCCTGGCGCATGCGTCAAGAGGTTTCAGGGGGGGGTGAAAAGAGAAAATCCATTTCGCGCGGCAAGTTTTCTGATAGCATGGAATAGGGGTCGGATTGCTTCTGGCAAGTCACGTTCCCAAGCCCTCCAGAAACCCACCGAACAGAAGGAGGTGCCAGTGATCCCGGACATGCAACCGCGCGCGAGGATCGAGGTCGGAGAAAAGGCCTCTTTTACGAAAACCATCACGGAGACGGATGTGATCCTGTTCGCCGGCTCCACCGGCGACATGAATCCCTTCCACATCAACGAGGAGTATGCCAAGCAAGCGCGCTTCGGGAAGCGGATCGCGCACGGGATGCTGGTCACGGGATTGATCTCCGCCGTCATGGGGATGAAGCTGCCCGGTCCCGGGACGATCTATCTGCGCCAGGAGCTGGACTTCCGGCAGCCGGTCTACATCGGCGATACCATCACGGCCGTCGCAGAAGTCCTGCACGTTCGCGCGGACAAGCCGATTGTGACCCTCTCGACGAACTGCTACAATCAAGACAACGCGATCGTGGTGGAGGGAAAGGCCGTCGTCCTGGTGGACCGCACGCCCGCCAACGCGCACCTATAACCTGCCGGAGGGAAGGGGGAACCCCATGCGCCAGGAGGCAGCCTCCGTCTATCTGCTGGCTGGAGCCGCAAGCTACAAGCCGCCGCCGCTCTGGGAGGAGGCCAGTGCCGGCGGCAGCAAATCGCTCCAGGAATACTGGGAGTCGGGAAAGCTCGGCCCGCTCTACGCCGAATCCCTCCTCTGGACGGGATTCGAGCGCCTGGTGACCGAGGCCATCAGCGGCGACGTGGACCTGTCCCGGGCCACCAGCATCAACGTGGCCATCTCCTACCCGCATGAGCTGGCCCAGACCACCGAAGCCCAGGTGGCCGAAGATTTCGATCGCCGCCTGGCCAACAGCCCGCACCGCCGGCTCTTTCAACGCCCGCCCAGGATCCGCTGCACGCCCACCCATGCCGCTTCCGCCTCCGGGATCGTTCCCTTCAACGATGCACTGGCCGATCTCATCGAGCGTGGAGAAGAAATGTCGTTGGTGGTCACCGCGGGCAACACCAAGGGGACGAACCGGAACCGCCCGCGGATCGCGCCGGCAGAGATCACGGAGATCTTCGCCAGCCTGGTTTCACCCTTCGACCGCAAGGCCACCGGGGCGAATATGTTGAAGCTGGGGGCGGCCGCCCTCGGCCGGGTGTTCCAGCACGACTTCGCCATGGTGAAGGCCCTGGACACATTCGTGTACGAGCAGCGCCTCTTCACCCACGAGCTGGCGCGCCGGGATCTCTCCACCGCGCACGTGACGACGCACCCGGACGAGATCGAGGATCGCACGATCTATTCGCCGGTGAAGCTCATCGGGATCGCCCCGCAAAGCCTGGGCTATGCCGGCCTCATCCTGTCGAGGCAACCCCCCACGGCCGAACACGCGGTGCGGGTGGTTGGCATCGGGTGCGCGGCAGACCCCTCCAGCATCCGCGACCGGAGGACCCACGCTTTCTCCCAGGCGATGGAGAGATCCGTCTCCATGGCCATGAGCCAGGCGCGGATCCCCGGACTCTCGAGCCTGAAGATCCTGGAACATCACAACCCGTTTCCCGGGGTTCCCCTGACCGAGCTGGAGGTCGTGCTGCGGAGCCTGGGATACCCCGGCAGTGTCAGCCACGCCCTCCTCGCGAACGACGTCGGCGTCAATGGCCGGCTGATCAAGGCCGGCCGCTCCGGCGGGGCCATGGCCGGCCACGGCATCACCCCGACCTTCGTCCGTCTCGTCTACGAGGCGGCCAAGCAACTCTGGGGGGTGGGTGGCTATCCGCCCCTCGGCCTCACTCCGGAAGAGGTCGCCTACGCCGGCATCAGCAGCGTGGGAGGACACCACACCTTCGACGGGTACGTCATCCTGGCGGGCGGGAGAACCGAGGAGGTCTCGAAAATTCAGGAGGCGCTGAAACCGTTCGATCACGACTCCACGAATGCCGCGGTCGGGCGCGACCTGGAGGAGCAGGCGGCGCTGACTGGGGTCGAGGTCCCCGACGGGATGACCGTCGCCTTCATCAGCCACCAGGAGACCAAGCGGGGCCGTGATTACTTCGGCATCGCCCGGACGCCCGATGGGCGCGATTTCCCCTTCGTGGGTCCCCCGGGATTCTTCGAACGCCTCCTCACATCCGCCTACATCGGGACCCCGGTCCGGCTCTCTCCGACGCTTCAGGCACTCGAGAGCTAGCAGCGGTCCCCCTTGAAGAAGGCTTACCGCCGGATTGGGCTTCCTCCCATCCTTGCCTCCCAACCCTTGACAGCCAGGGCCGCAGCGGATAAAATGCATAAATCCGACTGACTTACTGAACAAAGGGCCCTTCGTGTCCATCTCTGCGCATATCGGACCCCTCGGAGCAAGGGTCGTCCCTGCGGCCCTCGGCCTGGCCACCCTGATAGTCTCCGCCCAGTGGGCACCAGTTCTTGGATTCTGGTGGGCCATGGGCCTCGGAATGGGTTTTGCCCTCCAACGGGGTAGGCTATGCTTCGCGGCGTCCTTCCGGGATCTGTTCGTCAACGGCAGGGGCGAGCTTCTGCGGGCTGTGCTGCTGGGCCTGATAGTGGCCACCACGGCCTTTGCCGCCCTGATGGCCCGCATGGTGCCGGATCCCTCCACGGGGGAACTGGCCCCGAAGATCCACGTCTGGCCCCTCGGGGCCAACGTCCTGATTGGGGGTCTCCTCTTCGGGGTGGGCATGGTGCTGGCAGGCGGCTGCATCTCCGGCACCCTGTGGCGCATCGGTGAAGGCTACCTGGGGAGCCTGGTGGCCCTTGGCGGGATCCTGCTGGGCCTCGAGGGAGCCGCTCTCTCCTGGAACTGGTGGTGGGAGAATAGCATGTCAAAGGCCCCGCTGATCTGGCTCCCCCACAGCCTCGGCCACATGGGCGCCTGGATTTCCGTGATGGCGGTGCTTGCGGTGCTATACCTTCTCACGTACTGGTGGGAGGCCCGCCGGGCTGGGCCGGAGGTCCGGTTTCCCGGCCAGCCCCAGCCTCCCCTCGTCACCTTCCAGGACCGTCTGCGGGCCCTCTGGAACAGGCTGTTCGTGCAGGCCTGGCCCGCATCGGCAGCCGCTGTGGCCTTGTCCCTGCTCAACGTGACCGCCTTTGCCTTCGACCACCCTCTGGGGGTCACGGGGGAGCTTTCTGCCTGGTCCTCCAGGACCTTCGGCCTGTTGGGCTTGTACCCTGGCCACCTGGAAGGGCTCGACCAGTTCGCGGGCTGCAACCTGGTGGATGCGCCCCCTGGACTGCTCACCAACACCTTCATGCTGGACGTTGGGCTGGTCTTTGGCGCCTTCGCCGCATCGGTGATGGCGTCCGAGTTCAAGATCAGGGTGCCCAGGCAGCCTGTCCGCTATCTGCAGTCGGCCATGGGAGGTACCTTGATGGGGTACGGGTCAGGCATCGCCCTGGGGTGCACCATTGGCGCCTTCTTCTCGGCCATACCCTCCCTGGGCCTCAACGGGTGGCTGTTCGGTCTGGGCCTACTCGGAGGGGCCTTCGTGGGGTCACAGATCATCAGGCGACTGGCCTGAGGAGAGCCTGAGGAGAGGAGGAGAGAGGATGAAGCTGGATGTGCGCGGAGAGATATGTCCCTACCCCATGATGCGAACCGTGGATGCCCTGGGGAAGTTGCCGCCCAATGAGGAGCTGGAGGTCCTGACCGACCACGCCCCGGCCCTCGCCACCATCCCCTGGGAGGCCTCCAAACGGGGCTACGCGGTGGACGTGGAGAAGGTGCGAAGCGGCGAGTGGAAGCTGACCCTTCGGAAGGCCCAGAGTCCCCTGGACCCGATGGCGGTAGTGCAGGAGATATCACAGAAAACCAATATAGGAGGTTGAGATGCGCAGCAAGGGATATTTCCCCCTGATCGTTCTCGCTGTCCTTACCCTGCTGGCGGCCCACACCGCTGCCGCCTCGGCAGCCACGGCCACTCCCCCTGCCCGGGGGTACGCCCACCCGGAACTGCTGGCAGAGACGGACTGGCTGGCGGAGCACTTGAACGATGCAGACCTCAGGATAGTAGACCTGCGTTCCCAGGCGGCCTACACGGCCGGCCATATCCCCGGCGCTATCAGGCTCGACGGCACGAAGCTGGACGACCCGGATACCGCCTACGTGCCCAAACCACAGGACTTCGCAGCCCTGGTGGGAAGCCTGGGCATAGGCGACAATATCCGGGTGGTCGCCTACGACGATCTGGGGGGCCTGTGGGCCACGCGCCTCTGGTGGGCGCTCGACTACTACGGCCACACGAAGTCCAATGTCCTCAACGGGGGCTGGAACAAGTGGACCCGGGAGAGCCGCAGGACGGCGAGAGAGGTCCCCACGGCGAGACAGGTCGCCTTCACGCCCAAAGTGAACGAGAACGTGATCTGTGCGGTGGACTACGTGAAGGCCAACCTGAAGCGCCCCGGCGTGGTCATCATAGACGCCCGGTCGCAGGCCGAGTACAACGGGATGGACGTGAGGGCCAAGCGTGGAGGCCACATCCCGGGGGCCATAAACATTGACTGGCAGCGCAACCTGACCGCCGACGATCTGAAAACCTTCAAGCCCGCTGCTGAGCTCCTCAAGATGTACGAGGCTGCCGGCATCACCCGGGACAAGAAGATCGTCACCTATTGCCAGACAGGGGTCCGGGCTGCCCACGCCCTGTTCACCCTCCGCCTCCTGGGCTTCGACACTGCCCGGAACTACGATGGCTCCTGGGCCGAGTGGGGCAACTCCACAGACCTGCCTATCGAGAAATGAGGGGACGGGTGAGGGAGGTGAGTGCCTCCCCCACCCGGTATCTCCCGCGCGCTAGCCCGGCTTCCGCACGGCGCCTCTCATGAGCCCAAGGGTGCCGAGATTCTGCCACGTGGACGCCCCCGGGCTACCTTTTTCGGGGTTGAAGGACCAGGCGGGAGGGGACGCCACCGAGGCCAGGCTGGATGACGCCGAGGCGGGAGCCGTCAGGCCGGAACAGGTCCCAGGAACCATCGGGGCGCTGGATCCCGTAGCCCTGGCGGCGAGAGTCGCGATCGAAGAGGTCCAGGCGGTCAGCCTGCTGCACCACGTAGCCCTGTCGGCGCCCCTCCTGGCCGAAAACATCGAGCCGGTCGGCGGCAGTGACCACGGAGAGGGCGATGAACAGGGCGAATAACATGCCGAGGGCGATCAGGATCCAGAAGCCCATTCCCGTTTCCCCTCCTTCGGAATCGCCCCGCCGGGCAAGTCAGGCCCGTGGCTCCCCACGGGTGGCAGGGACTTTTCTCCTTCTCCTCAGCAGGCCGGTCAAGGAAGTTGCGTGTGAACGAACCTCCTCCTTTACAAGGTCGGGGTGGCGAGGGCTGCATGGGGCAAAGCCACTAAAGCCGCAACGTCCCCTCCTGCGGGTGGAACAATCGGCCTTCCCGAGCTTCGACCCGCGGCGTGGCTACTTTGTACCAGGGCTCCATATGTTCAGCCTCCTGGCGTCCCACCGATCCGAATCCGGCCGGGCTGGATGACGATGAAGCGCCCGGTGAGCCGCTCCCCCTTCCGCCTCACGAG
>JACPAT010000231.1 GCA_016180655.1 Candidatus Methylomirabilota bacterium
CGCCTATTGGCGGAAGTATTGGGTTCTGGTCCCCCTTTGGATGGGCCGCCGCATCCGGAAGGGCCTCGCCAGGAAGACCAGCGTCCTGATCCGGATCACGCCAGTGTCCTTGCATTCCCCGCCATTTCCTTAAATCGCACACCCGCCCTTCCATCGGTTCAGCTACAAGCGTTCGGCAGTTCGACCGGTCGGCGGTTCGGTCGTTCGCCGATTCCAGAACAGCCGAACTGCCGAACACTCGAACAACCGAACGCCTTTGCCTCACCCTTTGAGTCCAGTGAAGGCGATTCCCTGGACGAAGTAGCGCTGGAGAGCCAGGAAGAACACGATGGCCGGAATCGTGGCCAGGACCGAGGCGGCCATGCCGATCCCGTAGTAGGCGATGGATTGCCCGCCCACGGTACCCCCGCCCACGAAGGTAGCCAAGCCCACGGGCAGGGTCCGGGTGGTATCGGTGTTGGTTACGATGAGCGGCCACATGAAGTCGTTCCAGCTCAGCAGGAAGAGAAAGATGGCCACGGCCGTCAGCGCCGGCCGGGACAGCGGCAGGACCACCCGGACCAGGACGCCCAGGCGGCTCGCCCCGTCAATCACCGCCGCCTCCTCCAGTTCCCGGGGGATGCCCTGGAAGAACTGGCGGAGCAGGAACACGCCGAAGCCGTTGGCCACCGTGGGCATGATCAGGCTGACATAGGTGTCGGTCAGACGCACCTTGGCCAGGCCGATGAAGAGGGGCACGATGGTGATGTGGACCGGAACCAGGATGGTGGAGAGGATCAGCAGGAAGAGCCACTCCTGGCCCCGGAAGCGCATCCGGGCGAACGCGTACGCCGCCGGGACGCTCACCAGAAGGCCCAAGGCCGTCGCGCCCCCCGCCACCATCAGGCTGTTCAGCAGCCAGCGCTCCAGCCTGAACTTCTGGAAGACCTCTACATAGTTCTCCAGCGTGAATGTCTTGGGGATCCAACGGGGCACCAGGCTCAGGATCTGTCCCTCCGGCTTGAGCGACGTGGACAGGAGCCAGAGGAGCGGCCCCAGCCAGAGGATCAGGACCAGCGCCATCACGACGTACAGACCCAGCCGGACGAGATGCTGGACCCGGATGAATCCCGCTTCGCGGGACTCCCGCGAGACCAGCCGGAACTGAAAGACCGTCACCACCAGGAGCAGGCCGAAGAGCGCGTAGGCAATGGCCGCGGCATACCCCATCTCGAACCAGGTGAACCCGACGACATACAGATAGTTGACGATCGTCAGGGTGCTGTTGCTGGGACCGCCCTGGGTCATCACGTACACCTGGCCGAAGACCTGGAACGACTTGGCGATGGACATGACCACCACGAAGAAGGTGACCGGGCGCAGCGACGGGAGGACCAGGTGCCAGAACTCCTGCCAGGCGTTGGCGCCGTCCATGCGCACCGCCTCGCGGAGTTCGACCGGGATCTCTTGGAGCCCCGCCAGGTACATGATCATGTTGTAGCCGGCCGTCCACCACATGGTGGCGATGATGATGGACAGCATGGCGGTCTCGGGCGCGGCCAGCCAGGGGAGGGGCGCGACGCCGAGCTTGCCCAGGTAGTAGTTCACGATCCCCGCCCCCGTGGGATCGAGGATCCAGCGCCAGATGATGCCGACGACGGACACCATGATGACGTAGGACGCGAAGACCGACAGGCGGGTCAGCATGCGCCCGCGAAGCGGCTGGTTCAGGAGGAGGGCCAACCCCAGCCCCAGGAGGGCCATCACCGGGACAATGACCGCGGTGTACAGCAGGGTGTTCTTGAGGGCGGTGGCGAACAGCGGGTCCTTCACCAGACGGGCGTAGTTCTCAAGGCCGACGAACGTCGGCGTGCCGATGATCTTCCAGTTGGTCACGCTGACAAACGCGCTGAACAGGGCAGGGAGGAGGAAAAAGGGCAGGAACACCAGGAGGTAGGGGGCGAGAAAGAGGTAGGGGGCGGTCCCGCCTACGTGGCGGGAGCGCCCCCCGGTCGCCATCGAGACTCTGGTCGCCCCGTCGGGCATGGTGGGCGGCCGGTTACTTCCCGGCCAGGATCGCATTCACCGCCGCCTCGGCGTCGGTGAGCGCCTGCTCGACCGTCTTCTGCTTTTGGACGATGGCCTCCCACGCGCTCACCAATGGCGGCCAGTTGCTTGGCCCGGTCGGGCTGCTTGCCCAGGACTAAACATGGGCTAGAAGTTGGGCTTGACAAAAAAAACCTGCATAGTACAATTTTCCAGTCACAAGAGAGATTTGTCATGGACAAATCCACTAGAATCCCGACACCCCTGCGTGTTGCCCAGGCACAACGCCACCCACAGGCCCACCTCATTCAATCGGTCGCCAAGGCCCTCCGGATCCTCGACGCATTCACCGCACAGGACCCGGACCTCAATCTCCAGCAGATTGCTGGACGTCTCGGTCTGAACCAGAACACGCTCTTCCCAATCCTGCAAACGCTCACGGCGTTCGGGTACCTCACGAAAGACCCGGTTACCCGCCGCTACCGGCTGGGTCTCAAGCTCTTGGAGCGGGGGGCGCACCTCAGGGAGTTGACCGAACTCATCCGGGTAGCCGACCCTCACCTCACAGCGCTCACGAAGGCTAGCCAAGAGAACAGCCACCTCGCCGTCCTGGACCGCGACGAGGTCGTGTACCTGGCCCGGAAGGAGGCCGCGCAGGCCCTCATGATCCAATCCCGGGTGGGGAAGCGGGTCCCGCCCCACTGCACCGCTCTGGGGAAAGTCCTGCTGGCTGGGCTGACTCAGGAGGAATTCGAGGCGACGCTCCAGCGACTGCACCTGATTGCTTCGACCCTGCACACCATTACCGAACGGAACACCCTGCGCCGGGAGATTGCCAAGGCCCGCGAACAGGGGTACGCCCTCGATCAGCAGGAATACCAGGAGGGGGGTGTCTGTGTGGCTGCGCCTGTCCTCGATAGCCAGGGACGGGTGGTGGCAGCCGTGAGCCTCTCCATGCCGCTCGTTCGCTGTAACCGACAGCGGCTCGCCGAGCTGAGAGTGCGGGTCCAAGAGACCTGTCATGCGATATCTTCAGACCTGGGGTATGTGGCTGGCCCCAGCACGGCTTCCGGCCGGCAACGCCAGCGACGGTGAGTTCCGCCGATGAATCCCCAGAAGCGTGAGACACTCAAGCGCCTGCTGGAGGATCGAGTCGTGATCGTCGCGCGCGGGCTTCCCCCCGAGGTGCTCCTGAAAATCGGGGAGGCCCTGGTCACGGGGGGGCTGGGGTGTCTCGAGATCACGCTGGACAGTCCAGACGGCGTCAGAACGATTGAGCGACTGACGAGGACATTCGGTGACCGTCTCGTGGTGGGTGCGGGAACGGTGCTCGATGAGAAGGCAGGCCGGGCGGCTGTCGACGGTGGGGCGCGTTTTCTCGTCTCCCCCGGCCGCATTCCAGGGGCACGGGGCCTCGGGGGCGACGGCGCCACGGTCCTGATCCCGGGTGCGTTCACGCCCAGAGAGATCCTGGATGCGGTTCACGAGGGAGCGGATCTGGTGAAGGTATTCCCCATCAGCCTGGGCGGCCCGCGCTACCTCGCAGAGCTGCGCGGCCCGCTGCCGCACATTCACCTCATGGTGACTGGCGGGGTGACGCCCGAGAGCGCCCTGGAATACCTGAGGCGGGGGGCGGCGATCGTCGGGATTGGACGGGCGGTCTTGGAGGACCAGGCGATCGCCCGGGGGGACTTCGTGGCCATCACGGAGCGGGCCGCGGCCTTGCGCCGTTCGCTCGCTGGCGTCTGAAGATGGCGGGCGTGGAGCCCGTCTACGCTGTGCGCAGGGAGGCGAGACTGGCCGACTGTGGTCCACAGCCAGCAAGGAGGAGGGGTCATGAAGCGGCGCTCGTTGATCGGTGCGGTGGTCGTGATGGCGGCCGTGATGGCCGGGGGATGGTTGGCCATGCCGGCCCACGCGCAGCAGAAGATCGTGATCAAAGGGCAGCATACGCTGGCGGAGAGCCATCCCTACCACCTGGGGATGGCGTTCTTCGCCAAGCGCATCGCGGAGAAGACCAACGGCCGGATCCAGGTGGACCTCTTCCCCAACGGGCAGCTCGGGTTCGAGCGGGATGCCATCGAGGGATTCGCCGTGGGGACGACACAGCTCACCGTCACTTCCACGGCCGCCCTGGCCAGCTTCGTCCAGGAGATCCAGGTCCTGGACCTCTGGTTCCTGTTCCGCGATCCGGGGCACATGTACCGGGTCCTGGACGGCCCGCTGGGGGACCGGTTCAAGGACCGGGTCGCACAGTCGGGAAAGGGGATGCGGGTTCTGTCCTGGTGGGACGGCGGGATCCGGGACATTTATACCAACAAGAAGCCCGTCCGCAGCCTCGAAGACCTCAAGGGGATGAAGATCCGGACCTTTGAGAACCCCATCTACGTGGAATCCCTCCGCGCCCTGGGCGCCCTAGCGACCCCCATGGCCTTCGGCGAGGTCTACAGCGCCCTGCAGCAGGGGGTGATCGATGGCGCCGAGGGGGCCTCGCTTACCTACCACAGCGTGAAGCACCACGAGCCGGCCCCCTACCTGTCCCTGACCCACCACACCTACGGGGCCTCGGTGTTCATGATCTCCGAGCGGCTGTGGGGCTCGCTGCCGGCCGATCTGCAGCGCGCCGCCCAGGAGGTGGCCTACGAGGCCCGCGACTTCCAGCGGAAGGAGTTCAACCGCCTGCAGGCCGAGGTGCTGGACATCCTGAAGGGCAAGGGGGTCACCATCGTGACTCCCCCGCAGGAGCCCTTCCGGCAGGCGATCCTCTCGACCTACCCCAAGTTCGAAAAGGTCGTCTCCAAGGAGGCCATCGAGCAGATCCGGTCGACGCGGTAGGGACGGGCGTCACCCCCTTGGGGTTTTCCTGCCATGCGAACGGCGACCGATCGCTTCTTTGACACGCTCCTTCCCGGTCTGGCGGGAATCCTCACGGGGGTGATGACGGTCGTCGTCTTCCTCCAGGTCCTGGGGCGGTACGTATTCCAATACCCGCTCCCCTGGTCCGAGGAGCTGGCCCGGTACCTGTTCATCTGGTCCTCCCTGCTGGGCGCGGCCATCGCCTTGCACCGCGGGGCGCACATCTCCCTGGGGCTGCTGCGCCCCGCAGGCCAGGGGGCGATCCTCCACCAGCAGTGTCTCGACCTGGGCCTGGCGGTGTTCCTGACCTTTCTGCTGGTGGAGGGTTTTCGCCTCACGCTCCTGACGACGGGTCAGCCGTCGCCCGCCCTCCAGGTGCCGATGGCGCTCATCTACGCCGCCGTGCCCACCTCAGCGGCCCTGATGCTGGTCGCGCTGTTCCGGCGGCTCTTCACGGGCGGCGGTCACGGGGGCGGCCGTGGTGCCGCTCCCGTGGCCGTGATCCTCTTCGCGGGCTTCCTGGCCCTCATCGTCCTGAACCTTCCCATCGCCTTCTCGCTGGGCGTCGCCTCCCTCACCGCAATCCTCGTCAAGGGGGAGCTCCCGCTGGCCGTGATCCCCCAGCGGATCATCGTGGGCCTGGACGTCTTCGCCCTCCTGGCGGTTCCCCTCTTCATCCTGGCGGGTTGCCTCATGGACACCGGCGGCATCAGCCGGCGCCTGATCCGCTTTGCCGACGCCCTGGTGGGGCGGATCCGGGGCGGCCTTGGCATGGTGGCGGTACTGGCCACGCTGTTCTTCTCGGGAATCTCGGGCTCCTCCTCCGCCGACACGGCCGCCATTGGAGCGACCCTCATTCCCCAGATGATCAAGCGGGGTTACCCTCCGGAGAAGGCGACCGCCATCGTGGCCTCGGCGGGGGCGACGGGCATTCTCATCCCGCCCTGCATGACCATGGTCATCTACGGCATCCTGGCAGAGACATCCATCGCCGTGCTGTTCATGGCGGGCGTGCTGCCTGGGCTCCTGCTGGGCCTGGCCATGATGGTTCTCACGGCGTTCCTGGCACCCCTGCCCCCATCCCTGTCGCTGTCGGGATCGGTGTGGCGCGAGATCCGCGGGTCGGCCATGGAGGCCAGTCTCGCCCTCCTGCTGCCGGCCATCATCATGGGGGGCATCCTGACCGGGGTCTTCACCGCTACCGAGGCCGCCGTGGTGGCCGTGGTGTACGGGTGCGCGGTGGCCCTGGGATACTACCGGGACCTCCGGCTGTCCGATCTGCCCGGGATCCTGGTGCGGACGGCGGTGACCAGCGGTGTGGTGATGATCCTGACGGGGATGGCCTCGTCCTTCGCGTGGATCCTGGCGCGGGAGCGGATCCCGCAAACCATCGCGGGCTGGATCGTCCGGGTGTCGGACAGTCCATGGGTCTTCCTCCTGCTGGTCAATATCCTCTTCCTGCTGGTGGGCATGGTCATCGACGGCATCCCAGCGCTCATCGTGCTGGTCCCCATCCTCGTACCCATCGCCAAGGCGCTCCAGATCGACCTCATCCACCTGGGCATCATCCTGGTGTTGAACCTGGGGATCGGGACGGTGACGCCCCCCGTGGGCGTGTGTCTCTTCGTGGCCTCGAGCATCAGCGGGGTCCCGGTGATCAAGACGGTGCGTCCGTTGCTCCCGTACGTCGGGGTGATGATCCTCGTGCTCCTGGTCATGACCTATCTGCCCGGCGTGACCCTCTTCCTGCCACGGGTCTTGATGGGGTACCGCTAGTGTCCTGCGTGACAGCCGGGGCGGCATCGGGTATCGTGGGGTCGGGGCGGTGACTCTCGAAGGGTGAGGACGGGGCCGGAGGGACGGCCGATCATGGGCGACACGATGGCGGAGAAGATCCTCGGACGCGCGGTCGGTCGGGGGGTCCGGGCGGGCGAGAACATCACGGTGTCGGTGGACGTGGCGATGCTGAACATCAGCATGGCCAGCGTCTCCCGCATCCTGAAGCGAGCGGGGGTCACACGGCTCTGGGACCCTGGCCGGGTAGTGTGCATCCAGGATCACAACGTCCCTGCCCCCAACGAGCGGGAGGCAGAGGTCCAGCGAACGATCCGCGAGGCGGTGCAGGCATACGGGATCGAGGCCTACTATGGGGAAAACGGAGGCATCTGTCACCAGGTCATGGTGGACCAGGGTCACGTGAGGCCGGGCGAGGTGATCGTCGGATCCGACTCCCATACCTGTACCTACGGGGCCCTGGGCGCCGCGGCCACGGGGATCGGCGTCACCGAGATGGCCTACGTGCTGACGACGGGGAAGCTCTGGTTCCGCGTCCCAGAGACGCTCCGCTTCGATCTCCGGGGACGCCTGGCGGAGCGGGTGACCGCCAAGGACATCCTCCTTTGGATCGCAGGGCGGCACGGTGTGGACGTTGCGCAGTACAAGGCCATCGAGTTCTCGGGCGAGGTGGCGGAGGCCTTGAGCATCGACAGCCGGCTGGCCATGGCCAACATGGCGGTGGAGCTGGGGGGCAAGTTCGGTTTTTTTGCCACAGACGGTGCGACGCGGGCTTTCCTGCGCGGTCGGATCCGTGGGGAGCCGGAGGACGTCCGGCCGGACCCGGACGCGGGGTACGAGACGCGAATCCGGGTCGACGTGGCGTCCCTGGAGCCACAGGTAGCGCTGCCGCACGCCTTCGATAACGTCCGGTCGGTTTCCGAGGTCGAGGGCACGGTTGTCCACCAGGCATACATTGGCTCCTGCACCAACGGCCGGCTGGAGGACCTGCGGGCGGCCGCGGAGATCCTGCGGGGAAAACGCGTGGACCGGTTCACACGCCTCTACGTCTTGCCTGCCTCCTGGGCCGTCTACCGAGCGGCCATGGAGGAAGGACTGGTCCGCACCCTGCTGGACGCGGGCGCCGTCTTCCCTGGGTGCGATTGCGGCCCCTGCATCGGCCAGATGGCGGTCCTGGCGGCTGGAGAGAACTGCATCGCCTCCTCCAGCCGGAATGCCCGGGGCCGGATGGGGAGCACCGACTCCGGCGTGTTCCTGGCCTCGCCGGCGACGGTGGCGGCCTCGGCCATCTACGGGAAGATCACGGATCCCCGAAAGGTCTAAGGACCGTAGGGTCGCTCCGCTTCGCCGGGAAAGTCTGGATCTTCGGGGACAATATCGAGACGGACGCCCTCGCACCCGGGAAGTACCTGGTGCTGCCCATCGAGGAGGCCGCCACGCATTGTCTGGAAACCCTGAACCCGCTCTTTCCCAGTGAGGTCCGGCCCGGGGACATCATCGTCGGCGGGCGAAACTTCGGCTGCGGCTCCAGCCGGGAGGCGGCCCCGGCCGCCCTGAAGCACCTGGGCATCAGCGTCGTGTTGGCCGCCTCGTTCGGGCGGATCTTCTTCCGGAACGCCATCGCCCTGGGGCTGCCCGTCTTGGCCTGCCCGGGGATTGCCGGCACATTCCGGGAGGGCGATACGGCCGAGGTGGATGTGGCTGCGGCCACGGTCCGGCATCTTGGCACCGGGGTGACGATCGCGGGACAACCCCTGAGCGAGGAGATGCTGCGGGTGCTGGAGGAGGGTGGAGTGTTCCCCATGATCCAGCGGATCGCCAGGGAAGGTTATGGGGGCCACATGGGGATGGCAGCTCCGAGGCTGTGAGAGGGCACACGAGCAGGATGGACAGAAGGAGCGGCGGCTACGCGGGGAAGATCCTGGACGTGACCTTGGACCCCTTTGGGGTGCGGGTGCGTCCCCTCGACGAGGGGACGGCTTGCGATTACCTGGGGGGGCGCGGGCTGGGGGCGCGCCTCTTGTACGATGCGGTCCCGCCCACGGCAGACCCACTCGGACCGGAGAACGTCCTGATCCTCACCACCGGCCCCCTCACCGGGACATTGTTTCCCACGGGGGACCGAATCGTGGCGACGGCCCGCTCTCCCCTGACGGGGATCTACGGGGCGGCGCTGGCCGGTGGCCACTTCGCCCCGGAGCTGAAGTTCGCCGGGTTCGATGCGGTGCTGATCCGGGGCGCGGCCCGGGAGCCCTCGTATCTCTTGATCGAGGACGGCCAGGCCGAGCTGCGGCCGGCCGGCCACCTCTGGGGGAAGCTGACGGACGCCACGGAGACGGCGCTCCGGCGAGAGGCCCGCTCCGACAAGGCGGCAGTCATGAGCATCGGACCGGCGGGGGAGCGGCTGGTCCGGTACGCCTGCCTGATCGTGGATGGTCGTGCCGCCGGCCGCTGTGGCCTGGGGGCGGTGATGGGCTCGAAGCGTCTCAAGGCCGTCGTGGCTCGCGGGAGCGGGGGGGTGCGACTGGCCAGGCCGCGGGAGTTCGGCACGCTCTGCCTGGAACTCTTCCGCAACTTCGCCGCGAGCCCGGGCATGCAAGCCTTCGGACGCATCGGGACGCTCGGGACCGTGGACACGGTCAACGCCTTCGGCATATTCCCCACCCGGAATTTCCGCCAGGGGGTGTTCGAAGGGGCGGGCCAGATGCACGGGGACCACTTCCGCGCGAACTACGTGGTGCGGGATACCGCCTGCATGGCCTGCCCTGTGGCCTGCACGAAGGTGGCGCGCGTCCGCACCGGGGAGTACGCCGGCGCCTGGTCCGAGGGCCCGGAGTACGAGACGGTCTACGCCCTGGGGGCGAACTGCGGGAACGGTGACATGGGGGCGGTGATCCGCGGAGACCGCCTGTGCGACCTCCTGGGGCTGGACACGATGTCGGCTGGCTGCAGCATCGCCTTCGCCATGGAATGCGTGGAGCGGGGTCTTCTTTCCCGGGCAGACCTGGGAGACCTGGACCTGCGGTTCGGAAACCACCGGGCCCTGCTGCAGGCCCTTCACCTCATCGCCACCCGCGAGGGAATCGGGGATCTTCTGGCGGAGGGGGTCAAGCGGATGGCCGAGCGGATCGGGCAGGGCTCCGAGGCCTTTGCCATCCACGTGAAGGGCCTCGAGCTGGGTGGCTACGATCCGCGGGGACTGCAGGGAGAGGGACTGTCCATGGCCACGGCCGAACGCGGCGGCTGCCACCACTTTGGCGGCTACATGGTGATGACGGAGACTTCCGGGAAGGTGGACAACCTGGCGACGGCGGGAAAGGGCAAGCTGGTCCGGGAGACCCGGATGCGGACCGTGATCAACGACTCCATCACCCACTGCTCCTTCGTCGCCAGGGGGCCCGGGATGGAGGAGACCACCCTGGCGACGGCGCTCCAGTATGCCACGGGCTGGGCGTTCTCCGTGGACAGGCTGCGCCGCATCGCGGAGCGGATCATGAATCTGGAGCGATGCTTCAACGCCCGGGTGGGGGTTCGGCGGGAACACGACACCCTCCCCGAACGGCTGCAGCGGGAGGGGTTGACGGCTGGCCCGTTCCAGGGCAGCACGGTCAACCTCCCACCCATGCTGGACGAGTTCTACGAGGCGATGGGGTGGGATCCTGCCACTGGGATTCCGACCGGGGCGACGCTCTCTGCCCTCGGCCTGAACCGGGAGGCGGCGGACCTGGCCGGGGTGAAGCCGTAAGGGAATGCGGAATGACGAATGCGGAATGGGGAGTGCGGAGGCCGGGGGCGTGATTCGACCGGCAAAGGAGGCGAAGATGAGAGGCAAGCTCGTCGCAGTCGTCTTGGCGGTGATGTTGGTGGCGGGGGCCTGGATGACCGCTCAGGCGGCCACCCAGGTGAATGCCTGGAGCGGGCTCAGCGGCGATGATAAGGGTCGCTGGGAGGAGATGATTCGAGCCTTCAACGCCTCCCAGAAAGAGGTGGAGGTGATCCCCTCCTTCTACACGTGGGACCTGATGCACAGCAAGCTGGTCGTCTCACTCCAGACCGGGGGTGTGCCCGAGATGCTCTTGATGTGGGTGGCCGTGATCCCGGAGATGGTGCGCCTGGGGGCCCTGGCGCCCATGGACGAGCTGGTGGCGCAAGCCGGGATCAAGGGGGACGACTTTTTGCCGCGGGCCTGGCGGGCGGGGGTCGTCGGCACCGCGCGCTATGGGATCCCCCTGGATACCCACGTCCTGGGGATGTACTACAACACGGAACTGTTCGAGAAGGCCGGCCTCAACCCCGAGAAACCGCCCCAGACCATGGAGGAGTTCATCGCTGCGGCCAAGAAGCTCACCGTGCCCCCGAACCAGTGGGGATTCGCCA
>JACPAT010000232.1 GCA_016180655.1 Candidatus Methylomirabilota bacterium
GCCACGGCCCGGCCGTGCACGCTCTTCTGATAGAGCTGGTACGCCTGCGGGATCGGGATGTGCCGGCGCTCCACCAGGGCGCGGTCGGCATGACAGCGGCCGCACGTTTCCGCCGTGCGGGCGTGAAAGGTGGGCGATTCGGGGTCCAGGTGGCTGCGCAGCCGGTGCGCCTCGCCGTGACAATCGAAGCACAGCGAAGCATCCTGGATCCCCCGGGCCAGCGCGCGGGCATGGACGCTCGTGAGGTATGCCCGGGTGACCGGACCGTGGCAGGCCTGGCAGGGTTCCGCCCCCAGGTCGGCGGCCCGCCCCACCGCGTGACTTCCATGGCAGCTCTGGCAGGAAACCCTGGGCGTCCCCCCCGTGCGTCCATGGATGCTGGCGGCAAAGGCGCGGGCGGTGCCGGCATGGCACGTCTGGCAGGCGACGGGAGGGAGCTTTTCGGCGTGCGGGACCCCTGAGATCCCGGAGTGGCAGGCCGTGCACTCCAGGCGACCGTGCACCGATTTCTTCAGAAGCGCCTCGTCCGTGAAGAGGGAGACCGCCTTCCCCGACACCTGCTTCGTCAGGTCCTTGTCGGCGTGGCAGCCGAGGCACTCCTGCGCGGTTGGCCCCGCTGCCTCAGCCGGCCGCGCGACCCCGACGACGATGAGGCCGAGGAACAGCCCCGAGAGAATCATCATCCCCGGCATCCGTCTCATAGCGCACCGATCCAATCCGGAAGCGGAAATCCACCTGAGACGTCAGCAACTTGTGTGCCGTCGGAGGGTGGAATTCTGGATCGAATGCCTCTCGACAGTCCGATCCTCCTGGTGATGAATTTCACAACATTTGCCGCCGACAGGAGAAATTTCGCCCGGATGGATCGGCCGGGAACCTGAGGCGGTTCCCGCAGAGTTGTCTCACCCGGATTTAGGATTGTGCCATTTCCCACTGATCCCAGAGCATCCAGTCGGGATCAGGGGATGGAACCGTTCGGCTGCATAGGCTTTCGGGGCAAATCCGGTGGGCCTGAAAAGGCCGAAGCCCACCCCGCCGAAGGGCAGGGTGGGCTTCCGGAGCCGGGTGAAACGGAGAATTCAGAAAGGCGTCAGCTCTTCTGATGGCACTTGTTGCAGTTAGCCTGGTCCTTCACGCTGAAGGCGATCTTCCCGTCATGGCACGTCCCGCACGCCTGGCCATTATTCATGTCCGCCATCTTCGGAGCGCTCCGCTGCCCCTTGGCCATCTTGAAGACCTTCGTGTGGCAGTCGGTGCACTTCGGGCTCTTGGCGGCGTGCTTCTCGTGGCTGAAGACCACCTTGCCCGAGCCCTTGCCATCGAATTCGAAGTTCGCGGGACCCTTGGCCTGGGCCCAGGCCTTCTGGGCCACAATGGCACCCAAGAAGGCGATCAGCCCGACCACCACGGCGAGGGCCAGGGTTGACTTCCACGTCATCCTCACGCGACTCACCTCCTTTCGGGTATCGAATATCCCCCCTCACCCGCCGGTCCCCGTGTCGAATCTTTGACGGCCGGCCTTGTCCGCTTATTCACGAGAGACTCCAATGAAAAACTGACAACCGACAACGGAAAACCGGCCAACGGGATTGGTCGGTTGTCAGTTGTCAGTTTTCAATTTGAAATAGTTGATTCCCGCAGGCCGCTAGGCCTGTCGGCGATCAATTTCGCGGATCTTCAACACCAGACCCACGATGGCCACCAGGATGATGCCCACCGAGATCCAGAGGCCCCGGTGCCGGAACGTGAGGTCCTCCAGCGCCTTGACCCCCTTCGCGTGCATCTTGTTGGCGATCTTGACTCCCTCGTCCGACAGCTTCGTGATGGCCGCGGGATCGAACTGATGGACCGTCGCCCGCGTCTTGAGCAGGGAGTCGGAGGCGCCGCGCAGCTCGAACTTGGCCTGGCTGACCTCCATCCCGGCGTGCTCGGCCCGATCCAGGATCGCCGTGGCGCGCTGCACCGCGCCGCGCAGCTCATCCAGGGATTTCCGGATGGCCGCGGCCTTCTGGTAGCCCCGGGACTTGGGGTCGTGACAGTTCACGCAGACCGCTTTCTCGTCGGTCCCCACCATGCTATCGCTGGGCTTCGGCACGTCGTGGTTGCTGTGGCAGGTCACGCAGGGGGCGAGGCCCATGGCCGCGAAGGCCTTCTTGTGGGGGCTCTGGTTGAAGAAGTCCGCCGTCAGGCTGTGGCACGTCCCGCAGACGTTGGCCACCGAGTCCACGCCGGGCGGCGTGGCCCCGTGATTGCCGTGGCAGACGTTGCAAGTCGGCGCCGACAGGTCCCCCTTCTTGGTCAGGGCCTCGTAGTGGACGCTGGTCTTGTACTTCTCCACCACATCGGTGGCGACCTTGTAGCCCTGCATGTACTTGGCGTCCCCGTGACACCGGCCGCAGGTGTCCACCACCTTCACCGGATAGGTCCAGGCCTGTTGATCCTTGATGGCCCGGATCTTGTGGACGTCGTGACAGCTGATGCAGGTGGCGACCTTCTGGTCCCCCTCCCGCAGCTTCTTCCCGTGGACGCTGGTGAAATACTCCTGCACCTGGTCCACCCGGATGGTCGGGTTGAACTTCTTCATGTAGGCGGCGTCACTGTGGCACTTGCCGCAGAGCTGGGGGATCGCCTGATGCTTCGGCTTGCCGATGAAGCCCTTGGCCGGATTCATGGACCCCTGGGGATCGAAGTTCTTGGGGTCGCCCCCGTGGCAGTCCTGGCAGAGGATCCCCTTGGCCAGGTGGATGTCCTGGGGAAACTTCTCGGCCGGCGGCGTCACCCGGGGATCGCCGATGCCCTGGTGGCACTCGATGCAGGCGTTCCCCTCAGGAAGCTTCTGGGCCGCCGCCTGGCTCCCCGCGAGGAGGACCGATCCGGCCAGGAGCGCCGGAGCCAGCAGGAGCCATGCACCCCGCATCCTATTTCCCCCCCGGCGCCACGTACCCCAGCACGCTCAGCACCACGATGTAGGTCACGATGCCCACGCCGATCCAGAAGAACAGCGGGCTCTTCTCTCCCCGGGCCGTCTTCCGGTCCAGGAACGGGACCAGGAGCAGGAACAGGCCTCCCAGGCCGAAGCCCAGCACCCCCACGACCTCGCCGTCGATTGGGCCGATCTTGGCCGGGATGTACTTCAGCGTCTGGAACATGTACATGAAGTACCATTCGGGCCGGATGCCGGCCGGCGCGGGGGCGAAGGGGTCCGCCTTGACGCCCAGCTCCCATGGGAAGTAGGCCGCCAGCGCCCCCAGGACCGCCAGGGCCGAGAGCCACCCCACCAGGTCACGGAGGAGGAAGCTGGGGACGAAGGGCATGGTCCGCAGCGGCTGGCCGCTCCGCTCGATCTCCGGCGGGACGCTCATCCCCTGCTTCTGCACCAGGAACAGGTGCAGCCCGAGAATCGCGGTGGTGGCGAGCGGCAGGATGGCCACGTGGAACCCGTAGAACCGGGACAGGGTGGCTCCGGTCACGTCATCGCCTCCCCGCAGGACCCGGGCCATGAGGTGCCCCACCACGGGGACCTGCCCGGCCACATCGGTCCCCACCTTGGTGGCAAAGTAGGCCAGCTCGTTCCACGGCAAGAGGTACCCGCTGAACCCGAAGAACAGGAAGATCCCGAAGAGGGACATCCCGCTGAGCCAGGTGATTTCCCGTGGCTTCCGGTACGCCTGGGTGAAATACACGCTGAACAGGTGGATCATCATGGTGGCGACCAGCAGGTTCGCCGACCAGCTGTGGATCGAGCGGATCAGCCAGCCGAACTCCACCTCGGTCACGATGAACTGGACGCTCTCGAAGGCCTCCTCCGCGCTGGGCCGGTAGTACAGGAGCAGCAGGATCCCGGTCAGGACCTGGATGATGAAGAGGAAGAGCGTCATCCCCCCGAAGTAGTACCAGACCGTATGCCGGTGGACCGGCACCACCTTGTGCCGGATCAGCTCGCGGACCCCGGACAGGTCAATCCGCTCGTCCACCCAGGCGTTCAGGATCTTGGCCAGCTCGGCCAGCGAGGTCGGCATGCGCGCCATCCTCAGGCCCCCTTGCTCACCACGATCTGGTCCCCCTTCACATTGACCTTGTAGGGTTCCAGCGGGCGGGGCGGCGGGCCGCTCACGTTCTTGCCGTTCAGGTCATAGATGCCGTTGTGGCAGGCGCACCAGATGTCCTGCTTCTCTTCCCGGTACTGGACGGTGCAGTTCAGGTGGGTGCAGGTGGCGGCGAAGGCCCGCAGGTCCCCGGCCGGGGTCTTGACCAGGATGCCGGGCTGGCTGCCGAACTTGAAGATCCTCCCCGAGTTGGCCTTGATCTCGGCGGGCTTCCACGGGACCGGGACGCTGGCGATGGTCGCCTCGCCGCTCTTGGGCGGGATCAGGTACCGGAGGACCGGATACAGCATCCAGACGGCCATAGCCCCGAACCCGCTCCCCAGGAGAAAGTTGACGAAGCCCCGTCGCGAACTCGCCAGCGGTTCCATGCTCCCTCCGTCGAAATGACCAATGACCAATTTTCAATGACCAATGTGATCCCGGCAATGCGGCCACCGAAAGCGGAGGTCCGCGTCAGGGCATCCCCCATTGGTCATTGGTCATTGAGATTTGGTCATTACCCGCCCAAAAGGGCAAAGGCCTCCCGTGCCGCCGCGCTGGTGGCGTCCAGATCCTCGGGGCTGTGGGCCGCGGAGATGAACGCGGCCTCGAATTGCGATGGCGCCAGGCTGATCCCGCGTTCCAGCATGGCGCGGAAGAAGGCGCCGTAGCGCTTGGTGTCGGCCGTCTTGGCCGTCGTGTGGTCGGTGACGGCCGTCGCCGTGAAGAACGTGGTCAGCATGGAGCCGACCCGGTTGGTCTGCACCGGGAGTCGGGCCGCGGCCGCCGCCCGCGCCAAGCCGGCCGCCAGCCGCGCTCCCCTGGCGTCCAGGTCGGCGTAGAAGCCGGGCGCCTGGAGGAGCGTCAGGGTCTCGATGCCGGCCGCCATGGCCAGCGGGTTCCCCGACAGCGTCCCCGCCTGGTAGATGGGCCCCAGGGGCGCCACCTGGTCCAGGATGTCGGCGCGCCCGCCGTACACCCCGACCGGGAGGCCGCCGCCCACGATCTTTCCCAGGCAGGTGAGGTCCGGCCGCACCCCGGAGGTTTCCTGCGCCCCGCCCCAGGCGATGCGGAAGCCGGTGATGACCTCGTCGAAGATGAGCAGGGCCCCGTGGCGGGCCGTGACCTCGCGCAGGCCCGCCAGGAACCCGGGCCGCGGCGGGATGACCCCCATGTTGCCCGCCACCGGCTCCACGATGACGGCCGCGATCTCGTTCCCCCGCTTTGCAAAGATCGCCTGGACCGCGTCCGGGTCGTTGTACGGCAGCGTCAGGGTGTGCCGCGCCAGATCCGCGGGAACCCCCAGGCTGTCCGGGATACCGAAGGTCAGCGCGCCGGAGCCGGCCTTGACCAGGAGGCTGTCGGCGTGGCCGTGATAGCAGCCCTCGAACTTCACGATCGCGTCACGCCGCGTGAATCCCCGCGCCACCCGCAGGGCGCTCATGCAGGCCTCGGTGCCGGAACTCACGAAGCGCATCCGCTGCATGCCGGGGAAGGCCGCCTGGATCAGCCGGGCCAGGCGCGTCTCCAGCTCCGTGGGCGCGCCGTAACTCGTGCCGGCCTCGGCCGCCTTCTGGATGGCGGCCACCACGCGCGGGTGGGCATGGCCGAGGATCATGGGCCCCCAGGATCCGACGTAGTCGATGTAGCTCTTCCCGTCCACATCGGTGATCCGGCTGCCGCTGGCGTGGGCCACGAAGAAGGGCTCTCCCCCCACGGCCCGGAAGGCGCGCACCGGGCTGTTGACCCCCCCGGGGAAATAGCGCGTGGCGTCTTGGAACAATTGTCTGGAGCGATCACCCATGCCGCATCCCCTCCCGGAGGCCGGCTGACCGGTGGGAAACCGGGTCATTAAACGTGACGGGTCCCGGCCCTGTCAAGGCCGGGCAAAGAATGTTTCGGAGGACCGAACAACGCCGAAGGCGCTTCTCGGACCCGGGCGCCGGAGGCGGACGATGAGGAGCGCAGGGGATCACACCGGCCAGGCAGGCGCCCCGCAGGCAGCCTCACCGTTCCTGCTGCCGCAGGATACGAGCGGCGTCGCGAGCGAAGTACGTGAGGATGAGGTCCGCTCCCGCACGTTTGATCGCGGTCAGCATCTCCAGCATGACGCGCTCTTCATCCAGCCAGCCGAGGCGCGCCGCCGCCTTCACCATGGCGAACTCGCCGCTCACGTTGTAGGCGGCCACGGGCACGCCGAACTCCGCCTTCACCCGCCAGAGGATGTCCAGGTAGGGGAGGGCCGGCTTGACCATGATCATGTCCGCCCCCTCCTCCAGGTCCAGGCCCACCTCGCGGAGCGCCTCGTCGGCGTTGGCCGGATCCATCTGATAGGCGCGGCGGTCCCCGAACTGGGGGGCCGACTCCGCCGCCTCGCGGAAGGGGCCGTAGAAGGCGCTGGCGTACTTGGCGGCGTAGGACAGGATCGGCGTCTCCTCGTAGCCGGACTCGTCCAGGGCCTCGCGGATGGCCCCCACCCGCCCGTCCATCATGTCCGAGGGCGCCACCATGTCCGCCCCCGCCTCGGCGTGGGACACGGCTGTCTTGGCCAAGAGCTCCAGCGTCGGGTCGTTCTTGACCCGGCCCCGCTCCACCACGCCGCAGTGACCGTGACTGGTGTACTCGCACAGGCACACGTCGGTGATGACCACCAGGTCCGAGACCGAATCCTTGATGGCCCGCACCGCCTGCTGCACGATGCCGTCCTTGGCGTAGGCCTCGGAGCCCAGGGCGTCCTTGGCGGCGGGCAGGCCGAAGAGCAGGATCCCCGGGATGCCCAGGGCCGCCGTCTCCTTGGCCTCTTTCACCAGCGCGTCCACCGAGAGATGGAAGTTGCCCGGCATGGAACCGATCTCGCGACGCACGTCCCGTCCGTGCACCACGAAGAACGGCATGATGAAGTCATTCACCGTCAGGTGCGTCTCGCGCACCATCCGGCGGAACGTCTCCGTCTCCCGCAGTCGCCGCGGTCGGAACACTGGGTAGTACATCTGCGCATCCTCCAGCGCTCAAGAGCGTTCGGGGCACCCACGCTACTGCGGTGGGCATCCACCGCGGTACCGTGGGTCCCGGTGGTTCGGTAGTTCGGTGGTTCTGGGAACAATCGAACAACCGAACCGTCGAACCATCGAACGCTTTTCGTCAGAAAGCGGGCGGAACGCGCCCGCGATGCGGCGCCGCCTCGATCCGGCTCTCGTGAGACGTCACCTGCGTGATCAGCTCCTCCACATTCACCAGCTCCCGGGGAGCCCCGGGGTTGGGCTGGTAGGTGCAGAACGGTTCCTCCTCCAGGTAGTTTCCCGTGGCGCCCAGGGCGCGCGCCCGGCACCCGCCGCAGAGGACCCGGTACTCGCAGATGCCGCAGCGCCCCTGGAGCAGGTCGGGATCCCGGATGCTCCGGAACAGGGGCGAGTCCCGGTAGATGTCCACCAGGGAGGCCTGGCGCACATTCCCCGCCAGGAGGGGCAGATACCCGCAGCCGCCCACCTCCCCGATGTGCGAGACGAAGCAGAAGCCGAATCCGGCCATGCAGCCCCGGCTGAACCCGTGCGCCGGGTGCGATCGCTGCGGTCCCGCGGCGCCGGTCCCGCGCGCCTGGCGCCTGCGCTCCTGGACCTGGACGCGCTTGTAGTGTGGCGCGCAGGTCATCTTCACCTGGATGGGCGCGGTCTGCGAGGCGTCGTAGACGAAGTGCAGGGTCTCCTCGTACTCCTGCGGGGTGATCTCCATCTGGATCGTGCCCCGTCCCGTGGGCACCAGCATGAAGACGTCCCAGGCCACCGCCCCCAGGTCCACTGCCAGGCGCAGCATGTGGGCCAGGTCGTGGCGGTTGTGGCGGGTGACCGTGGTGTTGATCTGGAAGGGCAATCCCCCTTCGCGAGCGTAGGCCAGGGATCGGGTGGCCTCCGCGAAGGCCCCCGGCACCTGCCGGAACGCGTCGTGGAGTTCCGCCGTGCTCCCGTCCAGGCTCACGGAGATCCGCTGGACCCCCACCTGCTTCAACCGCGCCACGCTCTGGGGCGTCACGTTGGTCCCGCTGGGCGACATCACCACCCGCAGGCCGGCCCGGGACGCCCGCGCCGCCACGTCGAAGATATCCGCTCGCTTCAGCGGATCGCCACCCGTGAGGATCAGGATCACCGGGTCCTGAAAGGCGGCCATGTCGTCCACCAGGCGAAAGGCCTCCTCGGTGGAGAGTTGCCGGGGATCGGGCGCGGGCTGGGCCACGGCGCGGCAGTGGAGACAGGCGAGGTCGCACGCCCGGGTGGTCTCCCAGGCGACCAGGCGGGGGGCGCGGGCGGCGTCATATCGCATGCGAGGCGTCCTTTCCATCCGGCCGGAATGCGCGGCTATTCTAGAGACGCTCCTCGGGAGTGGTCAACCCCTATCTGGGGATTGTCCGGCTTGGGGGAACGGCGCTCGAGGGGAACGACTGGCACCGCCGATCTCCCCGGCTCGGTGGCTGGGGATCCCCGCCTCGTGGTCGCCTGCCCTCCGAGCATCCCTGCCGTCCCGCCTCTTAGCGCGCAGCCGCCGGCGTGGGGATCTTGAGGTCGAAGGTCAGGCGGACGTCGTTCTCCACCGGCTGGCCCGGGCTGCGGGTCCGGTTGGTGTACCGGAGACCCAGTTCCCAGCAGCAACTGCTGTAGCGAACGCCGGCGCTGTTCTCCAGGAACGTCTCGGTCTGCGCGTCGTAGCGGGTCAAGAAATCCAGCAGGAGGGTCTTGGTCACGTGCATCTCGATCTTGGCCACCAGGCCGTGCGCCAGCTGGTCCCGGACGTAGGTCGAACCGATCTCCAGGGTCAGGAGGTCCGGCAGGCGAAGCTGCACCCCGCTGTTGATGGCATCTGTCTGCCGGTCCTCGGTGTTGAAGGCGAGCGTCCCCCGCAACGCCACCGCGGGGAGGGGGCTCAGGCCGGCGTTGAAGACGAGGTTGGACAGGTCCCGCTCCCGCGCCTGGGAGAACCCGGTCCCCAGGGAACGAACCCGCGTGACGGCCTGGTCCACTCGCTCGGGCGTGAGGCTGCTGAGATACACGTCGGAGAATTCCCGGGTTCTCGGCTGCAGGTTCCAGCTCTGGCCGACCTCCAGGGTCGCCACCTCGTGGCTTCGGATCTCCCCGCCCGCCTCGCGCCAGCGCGCGATCAGGCGGTTCGTGAGCTGATAGGTCAACCGGTTCTGGGCGCTGACGAAGTCGGTGGCGTCGAACTGCGGGAGCGACTGCTGATCCGTCCAGGGGACGTACTGGTAGGCCAGGGCCGGCGCCACGACGTGCGTCAGCCGCAGGAGGCCCAGCCCCGGGTCGTCGAACCGCCGGGCGAAGCGCGAGGTGATCTGTTCCCCCAGTTCCCCCAGGGTCCGGTTGCCGCTCTCGCCGGGCCGCTCGTTCTCCGTGTAGGTCGTCTCGCGGAAGGCCGCCAGGCTGGTCGCGGTGAGCCAGGGCGTCAGCGCCACGGGCAGGCGCAGTCCCGGGTGGAAGTCGAAGCGTCCCGCATCCTCGCCCTGGTTCCGCTCGAGGTAGACCACGGAGGTCTCCCCCTCCGCCACGAGCGGCGTCTCCAGCACCCGGTCGGGGAGCCACTGGAAGCGCACCTCGGGCAGCCGCGAGGTCCGGGTCTCGGCCACATCGGAGAGATCCCGGGTCACGTCCACCAGTCCCAGGAGCATGTACTGGGGCGTCGCCTGGGTGACGAACCCCTTGGAGGGCAGCGTCCGCTGGGTCCGGTCGGCAACCGAGGAATCCACGAAATCCCGCGTCAGGTTCCGGTCGGTCTGGATCCGGACGTCCGCCTGGAGACTCCAGGTCGGCGCCAGGACCTGGCTGTGGAGCCACTTGAACTCCGCCCGGTTCTGCTGGGGCGCCGTGGAGAGGTTGTCGTGGAGGTACCGGCCGCTCAGTTCGCCGCGGGAGTCCTCCGCCAGGATGTACCGGTACTCCCCCAGGAACTCGAACCCGCGCTTGGTGCGATAGGTCAATGTGACCGTGGCATCCTGGGAGGGCGAGATGGCCCAGAAAAACGGCTCCTTGACCACGAAGCCATCGCGGCTGCCGTACCCGAATCGCGGGACGAGGAACCCCGATCGCCGCGGTCCGATGGGAAGGGCGGCGACCGGCGCGAACAGCGCGGGAATCCCCCGCACCCAGAAGGAGGTGTTGCGGGAGACCACCCAGTCGTACTGATAGACGGTGGCCTCCTGGGCCCGGAATTCCCAGTCGGGGGCCTGGGGCTCGGGCTGGCACAGGCGACAGGTGGTGAAGCGCCCCTGGATGAGGCGGTACTGCTGCTCGCCTTCGCGGCGGATCTCCACGCCGCTGAAGCTGACGCCGGGCGCCAGGGACGCCCGGCCGTTTCTGACCACGCCCAGGTTGGTGCGGTAGTTGTACTCGATCCGGTCCCCCTCCAGCCGGTTCAGGCCTTCCATGAGCAGGACGTGTCCCGTCGCCACCAGCGTCTGGTCGTCCAGGTCCACCGCCACCTCGTCGGCAAACAGCGAGCGGTCCTCCAGCCCGATGCGGACCCCGCCCTTGGCCACCACCCTCCGCTCCGCCTCCAGGTATTCCACGCTGTCCGCGTCCACCTCCACGGCGTCCCGCAGGCGCTGGAGCCGCTCCAGGTCCTGCTGGAGGTCATTGGCGGCGTGGCTGAGAGGGGCGACGAGGAGACCGGAGACGAATATGATCGCGGCAGCGGGGCGGTATCGCATGCGGGCTCCGCTCGGGGGATGACCAGGACCCGTTGGCACGAGGACGAGGCCTTATATCAGAGGGCGGGGCCCGAGGCAAGGGGGAAGTCAGGCGGAAGGCGTCCTCGAGACCCACGCCAAGAAGCTGCGC
>JACPAT010000233.1 GCA_016180655.1 Candidatus Methylomirabilota bacterium
ACTCCCCTGGCCACCTTTGCGGAGAATCGCCACGCCGGCACGCCCTACAAGGACATGGCCACCATGAAGGAGCTGGGTTACCCCATCACCTATCAGATGATCCGGGGCATCTTCGGCCCGCCCATGATGCCGAAGGAGGCGCAGGAGTACTACGCGAGCCTGATGAAGCAGGTCTTCGATCTGAAGGAGTTCCAGGAATTCCTGGATAAGAATGTCCTGGATCCGACCTTCAAGACCGGCCCGGAATTCGCGACGTGGCTCGATGGGTATAACGATCTGCACAAGGAGGTCATGACCAAGGCAGGCTGGCTCAAGTAGGCCTGCTTGCCAAGGGCTTCGGAGACCGGGCTGCTCCCTGGCGGGGCAGCCCGGTTGCCGTGCCCGGCTCGCTCGCGAGAGGCGCTCATGAAAAGGGCAGAGATCATCTGCGCTCTGGCACTGGTGGCCGTGGCCGGGATCGGCGTTGCAGAGGCGGTCCGCCTGGGGTTCGGATGGGGTCCCTCGGGTCCGCGGGCCGGCTTCTTCCCCTTCTGGCTCTCGCTCATCCTCGGCCTCTGCAGCCTGACGAATCTGGGAAAGGCGATCCGGATGAGCGCTGCCACCGGAGGGCCCCCAAAGCCCTTCGTCTCCAGAAAACTGCTGAAACCTGTCCTGGCCGTCTTCCTCCCCATGACCGCGGCCGTCCTACTCTTCGAAGTCGTCGGCTTCTACCTGGCCGCAGCCCTTTACCTGGCCTTCTACATGCGGTGGATGGGCCGACACTCCTGGCCAGCGGTTTTGGCCGTGGGCATTCTCTTTCCCGTAGCCACCTTCCTGATCCTGGAGCGCTGGTTTCTCATCCCCCTGCCCAAGGGGCTGTTTGAGAAGTACCTTCCCTTCTAGGGAGAAGACCCGGGAATGGAAGCCCTCGCGAATCTGCTCCATGGCTTCACCATCGCCATCAGCCCGTACAATCTTATCATTGCGGCTTTCGGCGTTTTCCTCGGAGTGATTATCGGCGTGCTCCCTGGCCTCGGGGGGACCAGCGGCGTGGCGATTCTCCTTCCCCTCACGTTCACCATGCCCACCACCTCTGCCATCGTCTTCCTCTCCTGCATCTACTGGGGTGCCCTCTTCGGTGGGGCGATCACCTCCATCCTGTTCAACATCCCGGGCGAGCCGTGGTCCGTGGCCACCATGTTCGACGGCCACCCGATGGCACGACAGGGGAAGGCAGGGCAGGCGCTGGCCTCGGCCTTCATCCCTGGCTTTTTTGCGGCCCTCATCTCGGTCCTTCTCTTCACCTTCTTCGCACCCCCCCTCGCCGAGCTGGCGCTGAAGTTCGGTCCGGCCGAGAATTTCGCGGTCTTGACACTAGCCTTCAGCACCTTCACCGGGCTGGGGGCCGGTTCGCCCGCCAAAACCATTGCGTCGGCGTGCGTGGGCTTCCTCCTGGCCGCTGTCGGCCTGGATATTGTGACGGGAAAGCCCCGCCTCACCTTTGGCTCCATCGAGATGTTGAGCGGGTTCAGCTTCATCACCGCCTCCATCGGTCTCTTCGGGATCGGGGAGATCCTCCTGGCGGCGGAGGAAGCGTTAGAATTCAAGGGAGTCCAGGGGAAAATTGGTCTGCGGGACATCTGGGTGGTGGTGAGGATCCTGCCGAGGAATCTCCTCACCTTCATCACCGGGACAATCCTTGGCTTCTGGATCGGCGTCATGCCGGGGACCGGGGCGACTCCGGCGTCCTTCATGAGCTACGGGATGGCGAAGCAGTATTCCAAACACCCGGAGAAGTTCGGGACCGGCGTTCCCGAGGGTGTCATGGCCACCGAATCAGCCGCCCACGCCGCCGGGATCGGCGCGCTCCTCCCCCTGGTCACCTTGGGCATCCCCGGCTCGCCCACCGCGGCGGTCATCCTGGGAGGGCTCTACATTTGGGGACTCCAACCCGGCCCGACCCTCTTTACTCAGCAGAAAGATTTCGTCTGGGGGCTTATCGCCAGCATGTACATTGGCAACGTCATAGGGGTCCTGTTCTGCCTCTCTATGGTTCCGCTCTTTGCCGCCATCCTCAAGACCCCCTACGCCATCCTGACGCCGCTCATAATCCTCTTGAGTTCCATCGGTGCCTACGCCGTGCACAACACGACTCTGGACATCTGGCTCCTCCCCGTGTACGGCCTCATTGGATATGTCTTCAAGAAGCTGAAATACCCCCTGGCGCCTCTGGTCATCGCCTTGGTGCTGGGGGACATGACTGAAGAGGCCCTGCGGCAGAGCCTGATCCTCTCCGGAGGATCGCTGGCCATTTTTTTCACCCGGCCCATTGCAGCCGGGTTCATGATTCTGACCATCTTCCTCTTCCTTCTTCCCGCGATACGTCCCCTCGCCCGGCGGGTTGGACGGACGTTCAAGGTCGAGGAGGGAGAGAAGGCAGCCGAGGGCTGAGCGGAGGACCCGTTCCGACATCCCTCGGGTCACAAGGGCACCTGAGGTGCGCCATGCCAATCCTGGCCATGACCAGGGAGATGGGGAGCCTGGGGACCTATATCGGGCAGGAGGTGGCTCGCCGGCTCGGATATGACTTCGTCCGGCAGGAGATCATCGCCGAGGCGGCGCAGGTCTATGACGCCGTCGAGGAGCACCTGGTCGCCACGGTGGAGGCCAGGCCCGGCCTGTGGGACAGCCTGAGCGAGGCCGCCCGCCGTCACTTCGCCTTCATCGCGGCGCAGGTCTTCGAGTTCGCCCTGAAGGACAACGTCGTGATCGTGGGCCGATGGTCCACCCTGCTGCTGCGGGGGGTGAGCCATGCCCTTCGGGTCCGGATCTGCGCGCCCATGGACCTCCGGCTGCGTCGCACCATGGAGCGCCTGGGTGTGGGCGAGGAGGAGGCGCGCGCCAGGATCCAGCAGTCCGACCGAGCCATCCGGGCGCGGATGCGGCAGTTCTTCGACGTGGAATGGGCCGACACACTCCTGTACGATCTCACCCTCAGCACGGATCGGTTCACCCTGGAGAACGGCGGCGACCTCCTCTGCCATCTCCTGGCATGTCCGGAGTGGCAGGCTACGGAGACGTCCCGGGCCTCCCTGGCGGATCACGGCCTCGCCGCCCGGCTGCGGGCAACGCTGAAGGCCACGCCAGAGACAACCCGGCTCAACATCACGATCCGCTGCCATCAGGGCCGGATCGAGCTGGCGGGAACGGTGAGTTCCGTGGCCGGCCGGGAAGCGGCCGTCCGCTTGGCCGCGGCCCAGCCCGGAGTTCTGGCCGTCGAGGACCGCCTAGTGCTCACCCAGATCCCCATTACCTAACCTGCCTCGCACAACCCCCCGTGGCAGCCCCAGGAGTGATCTAGCGGATCGCCCCGATGGCGGTCGCCTAGCCGGCGACCGCGCGGTGCTCACCCCGTTACCGGGCTGGGGGGCGTTGCTGTTTCCGCCACGTCGAATAATCGAGTGGTGTCCGCGGCCTTCTGGTCCTCGTCAGCCCTCCACCGGCGTCGCACGACGCCGCTCCTCGCCGTCCTGCCTGTTTCTCAGAGAGGTGCTGCCTCCACGAACACCAGGGCGAGCGGCTGTGAAGATCCCGCTCCTTAGGGACTGTTCCGGTCTCCTAAGTTCTTATAAAATAAGAGCTTGACGCCATCTGAGCCGCGTACCAGATTCTGGTTGTGCGGCCAGACCACCGGACCATCTGGCCTCCAGCATCGGTTCCATTCTGATCGTTTCCCTCCGGATTGCAGCGTCGCCCCCGCGGTGACGTCTCCATACGGTTCCTCGGGCTGCCCCGTTCCCGCTCCAGCGAGCGCCAGGAGACCCTCGTGCAGGCGGTGGATCGCAAGGCCTTCCGCGCGGTGCGCAAGACGCGCGTTTCGGAAGAGATCATCGAGCAGGTACGCGACCTGATCGTGTCCGGTCGCCTCCAGCCGGGGGACCGCCTCCCCGCAGAGCGGGAGCTTGCCCGGACCTTCAGGGTGGGCCGCTCGGCGGTGCGCGAGGCCATCCGGGCCATGGAATCGCTGGGGATCGTGGAGGCGCGCGCCGGCGAGGGAACGTTCGTGGCCACCCTTGCTGGGAGTCACGCACGCGACCCGATCATCGCCACCCTCTTCCAAACGTGGAGCACCCAGCGGAAGCTGTTCGAGGTCCGCCGGGTGCTGGAGCCGGGATTGGCGGCTCTGGCCGCGCGGCGGGCCACCGCGGAGCAGGTTGAGAAGTTGCGGGGCGTCCTGGGCGAGCAGGAGGTCCAGGTCCAGCGGGGCGAGACCGGCGTGAAGCAGGACACCATGTTCCACTTCCTGATCGCCGAGGCTACCGGCAACCAGGTCCTCCTGCGGATCGTGGACAACCTGATGGACCTGCTGCGGAAGACTCGGGAGACATCGTTGCAACACGGCGACCGGCCAGCCCGGTCGCTGAAGCAGCACCGGGCCATCCTTAGCGCCATCGAGGCGCGGGATCCGGCGGCCGCCGAGCGCCGCATGCGCGAGCATATCCATGCCATCGAACGGCTGGTTTTCTCCTCAGAGCAGCAAGCGATCGAGGGGCCTGCGACCATCGCCCCCACACACGTGCCAGGGGTCTCCTCGTGATTGATGCGGGAAAAGACGGCGGATTGCAGTTCAAGGTGGCAGAGGCGTTCCTCGAGGACGTGGGCAAGGGCTTTGCTCGCCTCGACGCCGACGACCTGAAGCGGCTGCACGCCGCGCCCGGCGATGTCCTGATGATCACGGGGCGCCGCTCCTCGGTGGCCCGGGCAGCCCAGGCGCCTTTAAGCCATTGCGGGCAGTTCCTCATTCTGATGGACGGAACCACGCGGGACAATGCCCAGATCGGCGTGGATGAGTACGCCGCGATCCGGAAGGTCCCGTTCAAGGTGGCGGAATCGCTTCTCCTCACCCCGGTCCAGGCCGGGCAGTCGGTGCCCACCGACGAAGAGATCCCCCACCTCCGCCAGCTCCTCCTCGGCGTTCCCGTCGTCCTCGGGGACCACCTCCAGGTCACCTTCCTGGGAGCGCGCCCGCGCTCCTTCACGGTGGAGGGGGCTGTGCCGCGCGGCGCGCTGCTCATCTCCACGGACACCGCCATCGCCTTCAAGGCGCCCGAGGTGTCCGCGGAGAAGGCCTACCGCGTCTCCTACGAGGACATCGGCGGCTTGGACCGGGAAGTCGCCCTGGTCCGGGAGATGGTCGAGCTGCCGCTGAAGTTCCCCCAGATCTTCGGCCTCCTGGGGATTGATCCGCCCAAGGGGGTTCTGCTCACCGGGCCGCCCGGGACGGGCAAGACGCTGATCGCCCGCGCGGTGTCCAACGAGGTCCGGGCCCACTTCATCCACGTGAACGGGCCCGAGATCATCCACAAGTTCTACGGGGAGAGCGAGGCCAAGCTGCGCCAGGTCTTCGAGGAGGCGCGGCGGAACGCCCCCAGCATCATCTTCCTCGACGAGATCGACGCCCTGGCGCCCAAGCGGGCCATGGTCATTGGGGACGTGGAGAAACGGGTGGTGGCGCAACTGCTGGCCCTGATGGACGGCCTGGTGGAGCGCGGGGAAGTGGTGGTCATCGGGGCCACCAACATGCCGGAGCTGGTGGACCGGGCATTGCGCCGGCCGGGGCGCTTCGACCGGGAGATCACCATCGGTATCCCGGATCGGGCGGGGCGGCGGGCCATCCTGGGCATCCACTCGCGCCGGATGCCGCTCCACCCGGACGTGGAGCTGGACCAGACCGCCGAGATTACCCACGGGTATGTGGGGGCGGACCTGGCGCTCCTCTGCAAGGAGGCGGGAATGGTGGCCCTGCGCCGCCTGATCCCGCAGGTCCGCTTCGAGGTGGACCTGAAACCGCAACTGGATGCGCTGGCGGTCCAGGTGACCCGTGACGATTTCATGGCGGCCTTCAGGGTCGTGGAGCCCACGGCCACGCGGGAGTTTATGGCGGAGCGCCCGCGGATTACCTTCAAGGACGTCGGGGGCCTCACCGAGATCAAGCGGACCCTCTCCTCCATCATGCAGCTCGTGCGCGGGGGCGGGGCCCTCTTCGGCCACACGCGCTTCAACCCGCCCAAGGGGATCCTGCTCACCGGGGCCTCGGGGACCGGCAAGACCTTGCTGGCGCGCGCCCTGGCGGGCGAGCTGGGGCTCACCCTGATCACGGTGGATCAGCCGAGCCTCCTCTCCAAGTGGGTGGGCGAGTCGGAGAAGGGGCTTCGGGAGGTCTTCAAGCGGGCCAAGCAGGCGTCTCCCTGCATCCTGTTCTTCGATGAGATCGAATCCCTGGTCCCGGCCCGGTCCGTGCAAGAGGCGGGGAGCCTGTTCCCCCGCCTGGTCAGCCAACTGTTCCGGGAGTTGGATGACCTGCACGGCTCGCTGGGGGTGGTGGTCCTGGGAGCAACCAATCGCCCAGACCTGATGGAGCCCGCGCTCTTGCGAGCGGGGCGATTTGACTATGTGCTGGAGCTGCCCCTCCCGACCCGGGACGAGCGGCGGGAGATCCTCGGGATCCACACCGAGGGGCTGCCCCTGGAGGACGATGTGGACCTCGGCGAGATCGCCGAGGCCACCGGGGGATGGACGGGCGCGGACCTGGAGCTCGTCTGCAAGAAGGCGGCGATCCTGGCGCTGGAGGAATTCCGCGGGAGGCCTTCCGGAGCCTTCCGCGTCGCTTTGAGACACCTGCGGGAGGCCCAGGCGCAGGTGCGAACCATGAAGTAGTCCCGCAGGCAATGCGGGAGGACCGGAGGGAGGCGTAAGGGCGGCTCGCCAAGGCGTGACCATAGAGTGGCGCGGACAATAACCCCCCGCAGTCAAGGAGGGACGCATGGCTAGCAAGGTGAAGCAGATAACGGTATGGGCTCGAGGGGTAGTACAGGACAAGGAGGGGCGGGACATCGCCAACGGCCTGGCCAACGCGGCGAAGAAGGAGGGCAAGTTCACCCAGGCCTTCGACAACTACGTGGACCTACCCGACCGGGTGAACGTCCCCCTCCGGAAGTACGCCCGCATCAGCGACGAGGAAATCGAGGAGCGCTACGAGTACGAGAACGAGAAGCCCGAAGTCGTGATCGTGGCGGACGCCACCCTCGTGAAGGGCATCAACGTTCTCCGCGGCATGGAGAAGGGCGGCGTCCTGGTGGTCAACACCGACCGCAAGCCGGAGGACATCCTGAAGTTCATCCCCAACAGGGACCTGCTCAAGGCGATCGTCTGCGTGGATGCCAAGGGGATCTGCGGCGAGGCCACGGTGGACTTCTCCGGCAGCGAGGGTGGTGTGGATGCGGTTGGCCTCGGGGCAGGCATGGCGGCACCCATCCTGGGCGCCCTCGTCCGGGGCACGAACCTCGTGAAGCTGGAGAATCTGGCGGCCGTGGTCAAGAACAAGGAGGCCCTGTACAAGGGGCATGAGCAGGCTGTGGTGAAGACCCTGTAGGGGTGGGGTCCATATCAAGGAGGTCAGGCGATGTTCATTATCCCCAAGGAAAAAGAGGTGCCCCTCGGGTGCATCACGCCGGCGCCGGTGACGGAGCAGACCATGATGATCACCGGCAACTGGCGCGAGTACCGGCCGGTGATCGACCAGGAGAAGTGCAACCTGTGCATGAACTGCATCGTCTACTGCCCGGATGCCTGTTGGCAGTTGAACGAGGCCGAGGACGAGGTGGTCTGGAACGCGAAGTACTGCAAAGGCTGCCTGATCTGCGTGAACGAGTGCACCACTGAGGCCCTGAGCAAAGCCTACGAGCTGGATTTCGAGGACGGCGTGGTCCGACTTGAGAAACCGTTCTAAGTGCTTGATTTTATAACATCCTGTAGGTTTGGCGCCAGCCAACCCTACACGAAACGGCCTTGGCAAAGGGCAATCCGTATCAGGGGAAACCTGATACGGATTTATGAAATCAAGCACTAAGGAGGAAAACCCATGGCAAAGGAGATGGTGTTGAGCGGATGCGCCGCCTCGGCCCAAGCGGCCAAAATGGCCAAGGTGGAGGTCATCTGCTCCTATCCCATCCGACCCTATACGGCGTTAATGATGGAACTGGCCAAGATGGTGGCCAACGGCGAGCTGGACGCCGAGTTCATCTACGGCGAGGGCGAGCACGCGCAGCTCTCGGTGGTCCTAGGGGCCTCGGCGGCGGGTGCCCGCGTCCTGACCGGCAGCTCCGGCGTGGGCGTCACCTATGCCTTCGAGACCTACTCCCCGATCGCCGGCGGACGCGTCCCGGTGCAAATGATGATCGCCGACCGCGCCCTGGATCCCCCGGGCGACTTCGGGTCCGAGCACACGGACGCCATGTCCTGCCGGGATCAGGGCTGGCTCATGGGGTGGGCCGAGAACCCGCAGGAGGCCTTCGACAACTGCCTGATCAACTACCGGGTGGGTGAAGACCACCGGGTCCTCCTTCCCCAGTTCGTCTGCCAGGACGGATATTTCGTCTCCCACATCCCCGGGAAGGTGCTGCTGCCCGATCAGAGCCAGGTGGACGAGTTCCTGCCGCCCTACACGCTGCCGCATCCGCTGGATCCGAAGCACCCCGTCTCGCACGGGCCGCAGATCCGCCCCGACCAGGGGACGATCATGGACCTGCAGCGGGCGCAGGCCCACCTGGACGCCCCTGCGGTAATCAAGGAGGCGATTGCCGACTTCAACCGGATCTTCGGGCGGGACTACTCTCCCTTCGTGGAAGAGTACATGACCGACGACGCCGAGATGGCCTTCTTCATCATGGGGGCCCATACGATGACGGCCCGGCACGCGATCAAGCACCTGCGGAGCCAGGGCGTGAAGATCGGCCTGGTGAAGCTGCGCTTCGTGCGACCGTGGCCGACGCAGGAGGTGGCCGAGGCCCTGTCCAAGTTCAAGGCCGTCGGCGTAGTTGAGACCAGCACCTCCTACGGCGGGGCGATGCGGGGCGGGAACCTCTTGCACGAGGTCCGCGCCTCGCTGTACGACCTCCCGAAGCGGCCCCTGACGACCTCCTTCATGGCCGGCCTGGGCGGCGAGATGGTGCCGCTCAAGGAGTTCTATTACATGGCCGACATCCTGTCCGAGATGATCAAGGACGGGAAGGCCAAGAAGACCGTGTACTGGGTCGGCTTTGAAGCTGAGGCGTAGGCGGACGTGAAACGCGAAACGTGAGGCGTGAGTCGAGGGGCGGTGTTCCAGGATTCTCGTGTCACGATGAGCGAACGAAAGGAGCCAGCGATGGCAGTTGCTGTGAAGACCCAGAACCTTCCGTTGATCAAGAAGATCCGGAACATTCCGAGGGAAGAGTACTACGTGCCGGGCCACCGGACCTGCGCGGGATGCGGACCGGCCCTGCAGTATAAGCTGGTGGCCAAGGCGGCCGGCCCCAACACCATCTTCCTCGGGCCCACCGGATGCATGTACGTGGCCAACGCCAGCTACCTCTGCACCCCGTATCGTGTGCCCTGGATGCACACACAGATCACCAACGGCGGCGCGGTCGCCTCGGGGGTCGAGGCCGCCTACCAGGTGTTGATCCGCAAGGGCAAGCGGGAAGGGGAGCTGCCCAACGTCATTGTCATGGCGGGTGATGGCGGCTCGGTGGACATCGGCCTCCAGGCCATGTCGGCCATGATGTACCGGAACCACGATGCCCTGTTCGTCTGCTACGACAACGAGGCCTACGCCAATACCGGCATCCAGACCTCGCCTACGACACCCTACGGCGCGAACACCACCTTCACGCCTCCGGGACCCGCGATCCCCGAGGGGAAGAAGCTGTTCCCCAAGGATCCGCCGCAGCTCGTCATCGGCGGCCACCCGGCGGTGAAGTACGTGGCGACGGCGTCAGTGGCCTACCCAGTGGACCTCATGAACAAGGTCCGCAAGGCCCTGAACGTGCAGGGGCCGACCTTTCTGCACATCCACGCCCCCTGTCCGAAGGGCTGGAAGTTCAACGAGTCCAAGACGGTCGAGATCGCGAAGCTGGCCATCCAGACCGGCATGTGGATCCTGTACGAGTGGGAAAACGGCGAGTACAAGTACCAGCACAAACCGAGGGAGTACAAGCCGGTCCGCGAGTACATGAAGCTGCAGGGCCGCTTCGCGCACCTCCAGGAGGCTCACATCGCCAAGATGCAGGCCTTCGTGGACGCCAAACTAAAAGCGCCAGGGATCCCGGTGGCCGTGCCGGCCCCGCCGCCGCGAGCACAGGCCTAATCGCCCCCCTCACCCTGCCCTCTCCCCGGCGGGGAGAGGCACTCAAAACATCTCCCTCTCCCTTGATGCGGGAGAGGGACGGGGTGAGGGTGCCGAGGGGATCCGCGGACAGTTCAGGTTCGGTGTAGTTGTTTGGCATTCCCGCAAGGGAAGGGGAGGAGAATCATGAGAACGCAGCAGATCCTGAAAGCGTGGCGATGGGCGCTGGTGGCCGCCCTGGCGGTGGGAGTGACGGGCCTGTGGAGCGGGATCGCCACCGCTGCCTGGCAGCCCACGAAGTCGGTGGAATTCGTGGTTCCGGCGGGAACGGGGGGCGGGGCGGATATCATGGCCCGCTTCATCTTCCCGCTCGTCGAGAAGCACAAGCTCTCCCCCCAGCCCTTGATCGTGGTGAACCGGTCGGGGGGCGCCGGGGCCGAGGGGTTCATGCACGTGAAGGAGAAGAAGGGCGACCCTCACGTGATCACCCTCACCCTGGACAATCTCTTCACCACTCCTCTCGCCACGGGCGTTCCGTTCAACTGGAAGGACCTGACCCCCGTGGGCCGGCTGGCCCTCGACTGGTTCGTCCTCTGGGTGAACGCCGAGAGCCCCTACAAGACGGCCAAGGAGTATTTCGACGCCGTCAAGAGGGAGCCCAGCAAATTCAAGATGGGGGGCACGGGGACGGCCCAGGAGGACCAGATCATCACCATCCAGATGGAGCAGGCCTTCGGGCTGAAGTTCATCTATGTCCCCTTCAAGGGGG
>JACPAT010000234.1 GCA_016180655.1 Candidatus Methylomirabilota bacterium
GCTTCAGGCTGTTCCACTCCACTCGGCTCTCCAACGAGCCCCAGTCTTCCTCCCGAATCACCCTCGAAAAGTTGCTCACGTGGAAGTGTTCCTCCACGTCAACGGTCAGGGCATTCCACATAACGTCTCCCTAATCGTTTGCCTCACTCCGGCAGCTCCGTGGCCAGCTCAAGGACGGCTTGGGCCAGCTTGTGCGGGTCGTGGCGGATCGTGGGCCCGACCCCAAGGAGGTCCCGTGCCACCGGCCGGCAGCCCAGTGTGCTCACGGGTTCGGGGTCCATGGTGATGGGTGCGGCACCCTCAGCGGCATAGCGTTCGATCAGCATTTCCGGGATGGGCGCGCTGTTGATCAGCACGGTGTGAATGGGAACGCGCGGGGCATGGCGCCGGATGGCCAGGAGATGGTCTCCCCCCGTGTAGCCGTCAGTTTCCCCCGGCTCGGTCATGAGGTTCATGACCAGGGCGACCCGGGCCCCAGACCCAGCGATGGCCTCGGCCAGTTCCTTGACCAGAAGGATCGGGATAAGGCTGGTGTAGAGGCTGCCCGGTCCGATCACGATGAGGTCGGCGGCGCGGATGGCTTCCACGGCCTGGGGGAGGGCGCGGACATCTTCCGGCTGAAGGCGGACCCGGCTGAGGGGACGCCGGACCAGGGGAATCCGCGATTCGCCTTCCACCCAGCTCCCGTCGGGGAACTCGGCCCTGAGGACAACCTCCTCCAGGGTCGAGGGGAAGACCCGTCCCCGGATGGCCAAAATCTCGCTGCCCCGCTCCACCGCCTCGGAAAAATCGCTTTCGAGCTGGCTGAGAGCCGTCAGGATGAGGTTCCCGAGGCTGTGGCCTGCCATCTCTCCCTCGCCGCTGAAGCGGAAGTTGAAGATGGCCGCCATCGTGGGATCGCCATCCGAGAGGGCGAGGAGGCAGTTCCGGATATCTCCCGGCGGAAGGACCCGGTACGCCCGCCGCAGGCGACCCGAGCTGCCCCCGTCGTCGGCGACGGTGACGATGGCCGTGAGACGATCTCGCTCCCTCTTCGGGACCCACGTCCAGCCGGCGGGGAAGAGTGCCGTTTTCAGGCCCTGCAGGAGGATGGGAAGGCCCGTGCCGCCGCCGAGGGCCACCACCCGGCAAGTTGGCCGGACGGCCGGCAGGCTTGGAGCCAGGAGGCGCTCCCCCGGCACCACCTGCCACCGGTCAAGCCCGAGGTAACTGTCGTATTCCACCGTGTACCGGGGCTGGCCCATGGTCTTTCCTAGAAGAGCCGCTGGGGGATGATGACCACATCCCCGGGCATGAGGGAGACGTCCTCTTTGGCGGCGGGGTACCGCATGATGTCATCCAGGTCCAGCTTGATGAGGGTCTTGCTCTTGTCTCCGTTCTCCCGGATGAGGGTGGCTCGGCCCGAGGCCGCGTACTTGGTGAACCCGCCGGCGAGCGCGACGAGCTTGAGGATGCTGAGGGCCTCGGTTCTCGGGTACACACCCTGCTTCTGAACTTCCCCCATGATGAAGACGGCGTTCTGGATCTCGCCACCCTCGGGGACGACGATGACATCCTCGTGCTGGACCATCAGGTTCTGCGAGAGGTCGCCTTTCTGGATGAGCTGACGGAGGTTGACAGGCAGGCGCCCGTCCCCCCGCACGATGAACGCCGAGGTCAGGTCGCCCCCATCGGCCAACCCGCCGGCCAGGAAGAGGGCATGGAGGATCGGGACCTCTTTGCGGAGGGTGTACACGCCCGGCTTCTGCACCTTGCCCAGAAGGTAGATCCGCCGCTCCAGGATCTCCTGCGGGTTAATCCCTGCCACCACCTCCGGCACTACCACCGTATCGTCGGTCCGTAGAAGGAGGTTTTGATTCAGATCCGCCTCGTGGATGAGCCGCCGGAGGTCCACGGGGATCTTCTGATCTCCGCGGACGATATAGGCGGCGGGCAGGTCGGCCCCGTCGAGAAGGCCGCCGGCCAATGTCAGGGCCTGAAGGAGGGGAGTCCCGGCCTTGATGGGATAGACCCCGGGCTTCGCCACGCGCCCGACGAAGTAGACCCTGAAGCTGCGGATCTCCTTGACCACCACCGAGACCTGCGGGGCCTTCACTGCACTGGCGAGTCGCTCGGTCAGCGTTTCGGTGAGCTGAGGTACCGTGAGTCCGGCGGCCTGCACCTCGCCCACCAGGGGAAAGGAGATCTTCCCATCCGGTCTGACAGGGATGAGATGGTCGAGCTCCTTATAGTCCCACACGGAGATGTGGAGGAGGTCGTCGGTGCCAATGGTGTAGTCCTGGCTCCGGCCGGCGGTCGGGGCCGCCAGGAGGAGGAGCGCCATCACCGCAGAACGAGCCAGCAATCGGTTATGGAGATCCTTCTTCTTCATGGGTTCTTCCCTTGTCGCTGACCGCGCGCCGCGCCCGTCGCCCTTTCACGGTGGCCTGCAGCCACGGGAGCCAACGCCTCCAGCCTCTGGCGGAGGACGCCCCCCCCGTGTAGTACGCGTAGTACTTGCCGTAGGAGCGTTTCACGGCGGAGGGGGACAGCGCGTTCAGGACAACACCCAGAATCGTGGCACCGAACCGCTCCAGTTCCGCCTTGACCCTGGTCAGCTCACGTTTCTGGCTCTCCCCCGCCCTCGTAACCAGGATGACCCCATCCACGAGGCCGGCCAGATGAAAATTGTCGGCGATGGCGCTGAGGGGCGCGGAGTCGAACAGCACCAGATCGGCTCGCGCTTGGAGCTGCGCCAGGAGTCTTGCCGTCGGCTCCCGGGTCAGGAGGGACTGGGGCGCGGGGTGGGAGGCGCCACTCCTGAGCACCTGCACCCCTTCGCGAAGCTGGACGAGGGGGGCATCCCCCTTGGCGTTGCCACTCAGGACGTCCGTGAGGCCAGGGCCCTCGGACAGGCGAAAGGCCCTGGAGAGGGCGGGGCGCCTCAGGTCAGAGTCCACCAGAACCAGGCGCTTGCCCAACTCGGAATAGGCCCAGGCCAGGTTCACCAGGACTGTGGATTTCCCCTCCGCCGGGGCGGCGCTGGTCACCATGAGGGTCCGGAGGGGGCGTTCCCTCCCCATCGCCTCCAGAAGACTCGCCATGCCCCGGCACCGCTCGGCGAAGAGGATCGGGCGCGTAGGGTCCTCCCAAAGGTTGAACGGACTCCCGGCCGTCCCGTTCTGGATCTCCTTGGCCCCGAGCCTTGGCAAGTAGCCGAGGAGAGGGAGCCCGGTGGCCTGGCGGACATCATCCTCCGTCTCCACCGGATCCTTGAAGAACTCCAGGAGGCCCCCGAGCCCCAGGCTCAGGGCGAGGCTCAGGAGGATTCCCATGGCGATCTTCTTGGTAGTCCGGGCCCCGCTGGGGGCCATGGGGAGGGATGCCAGGTCGATGACGCGGAGGCTCTTGACCTCGCCCTGCTCCCGGATGCGCGCCGTGGTGAGCTTGTCCATCAGAAGAGAGGTGAAGTTCCGCTGGCTGTCCACCCTCCGCAGGATCCGGCTGTACTCCAGCTCTTCGCCGCTCCTCCCGGTGAGGCTCCGCCTGATGCTCGCCGCCCGCTGCTGGAGCATCTCCTCCTTGATCTGGAGGGCGGCGGTCTCCCGCTCCACGTCGGCTATCTGTTTCTGCACGTCGCCGAGGGGGAGGAGGAGACGGCCCGGGCCCCGGACCTCCGGCGGGAGGGCCCCCTGCTTCCTCTGGATCTCTTGGATCTCCGACTTGGTCACGGTCACGATGGGGTGCTGCTCCGTGTAGCGCTCCAGGAGGGCGGCGAGCCGATCTTCCAAGTGCGCCCGCCTCTCTTTCAGCCGCTGGTGCTCGGCGCTTCCCGCGTCCGCGCCGCCCTTCTCTGTGTAAGCCCGAAGGGAGGCCAGCCGAGAATTCGCGAATTCCTTGTTGAGCTGGACCTCGGCCAGATTTGCCTCCGCCTGCACCAGCCTGGTGAGGTCCAGCTCTGCCCGCTGCGTGAGCTGCAGTCCCCCGCCTGCCGTCCGGGATTTGGTGAGTCGCTCCTCGTGCTCTTTCAGCGTCTCCTGGGCCTGGGCGAGCTGCTGTTCCAGGAACTCCCTCGCCGCCCGGGCCTCCTCCCGAACAAAGGACCGGGACCGCGCCAGCAGGATCTCCACGTAGGTGTTGGCCAGGTCCATGGCCACCTTCGGCCTGGTCGCGATGGTCCGGATCTCCACTTGGGAGCCCTTGACGGCGAAGCTCGTCCGGGCATTCTGGAGCTCCATCACCGCGCGCTCCTTGGGGCTGTAGACCACCAGCTCCCGTCCCAGGATCTTGCGAAAGCGGTTGCGTAGCTCAAGGACGTAGTCCCGGTACAACCCCTCCTTGAGCAGTTCGTCTATCGACTCCCGGGGCAAGGAGTCCGCCACCAGCTCGGCCAGGGAACGGCTCCTGAGAACCGCCATTTGCAGAGGGATGTCGCTCCCCGGGATCCACTCCTTGATGAGGGAATACTCCTCCGGGCTCGCGTCCACGAAGAGGGTGGCGACGGCCTCGAAGGTCTTCTTCTCCAAGAGCAAGTTGTTGGCGCTGATCGGGATGGCCAGACCCAGGAAGAGGGCGAGCATCAGCTTCCACCGCCTCCGGAGGATGCGTCCGAGCAAACGGAGATGGGCCTGGCTGTCCAGATTCGGCCGTTCCACTAGCGTGACCCGTTCATCAGCAGGACCACCTGGAGCGTGTGGAGGAGGATCAGGAGGTCGAGGAAGATGGAGACGTTCTTGATGTAGTAGAGGTCGTACTGGAGCTTTTCGCTGGCATCCTCCAGCGTGGCGGCGTACCGGTACTTGACTTGGGCCCATCCCGTAATCCCCGGCTTGACGGAGAGACGGTGAGCGTAGAAGGGGATTCGCTCCTGAAGCTGGGCGACGAACCCCGGGCGCTCGGGCCGGGGACCCACCAGGCTCATCTCCCCTCTCAGCACGTTCCAGAGCTGTGGGATCTCGTCGAGCCGGGTCATTCTCAGGATTCGCCCGACCCGCGTGACCCTCGGGTCCCGTTCCTGGGCCCACACCGGCCCGCTATCCTGCTCGGCATCAGCGCGCATCGAGCGGAACTTGAGAAGGGAGAAGATGCGCCCGTGCTGGCCCACCCGCTCTTGGCGGAGGAGGACCGGTCCCCAGGAGTCCACCTTGACCAGGATGGCGATCAGCGGGAAAAGAGGGAGGGCGAAAAGGAGGCCGACCGAAGCCAAGAGCATGTCCATCCCTCGCTTCATGGCCAGGGTCAGCGGCCTCTTCCGGAAACCGTCGGAGAAGACCAGCCAGCTCGGCCTGAGGTCGGTGAGGACAATCTTTCCCGTGAGCTTCTCGTAGAAGCTCGGCCACTCCTCCACCTCGATCCCCTCGAACTTGCACTCCAGGATAGTGGAGAGGGGGAAGGAACCCCGCTGCTCTGTCATGGCCACGACGATGACGCTGGGCCTCATGGCGGTCGAGATGTGGGCCAGGTCCCCCATGCTACCCAGGATCTTGACCCCGTTGACCGCTTGGCCGATCCGGGCCGGGTGCCCGTCCAAGCAGCCCACCATTTCGTACTTCGGATTCGCCCCGTTCACGGTTTCGGCAATGATCCGGGCGGGCCGGCCGGATCCCAGGAGGAGCACCCGCCGTTGGCGTCGGGCATTCCGCATCAAGTGATGGTCGGCGATCCTGACGAGGAAGATGACGGGAAGGGCCACCAGGAAGGAGAGCAGGTACGGGATTCGGGGCAGGCGGAGGGGTGTGATGAGGTACCCAAGGGCCGCCATCAGAAGATATGCCCCCGCGAAGGCCAGGGTCAGGCGGAGGAGGAGTTCCCGCCGGCCATAGAAGCGGTCGGCGTCGTAGAGCTGGGCCAGGTAGAGAGTGAGCAGGATCAAAAGGCTCAGGACCAGGGCCTGAGGAAGCGAGGGCTCTGATGGGCCCAGCCCAACGCTCTGCGCCACGAAGAGCGAGATGCCAATCAGCCCTCCCTCCATCCCCAGGAGGACCATGACGCGGGAAGAGACATAGTGCCGAAAGATCCTCAACATGAGGGTTACCCGCGGCGGGCGCTTCTACACCCGTGCTGCTGGTCCACGTAGTGGATGAGCCACCGCTGCAGAGTGGGATCGCGGGTTGAGGCGTAGATACTCGTGGAGCCTTCGGACCGGCAGTGGATAACGCCAAGATCGCTCAGCCTGGCCAGGGCCTCCTGGGTGGGGCGGAGTTCGTGGTGAATCCACCACTGGGCGATGCCTGTGGCTGTATCCATGGCCTGGGGGTGGCGGCTCAGGTAACCCGCGATGGCATGGGACACCGGATCGCGCTCAAGCAGTTCCCGGATGGCCGTGACATCCATCTGTTCCGGTCCTGGGCGTGTCACGTATTGCTGGGCCGTGTCCTGTAGACGAGAGGAGCGCTCTTTCCGCCGCGGGGTGTCTGGGCATCCCATGTGCGGGTCCTGTGCCAAATCTTTGGGGCCGGTTCGTTCCGGCGTGAATGCACGGTGGCTGCGGCAGTTACCCGCGGTTGGGTCCAGGGCCGGGGTGAGAATCCAGGAGGGCCGAATGCAATCTTTGCGCGGGAGCCGGGGAAGGAGGCGACAGATCCTGCGTGGACCACGCAAGAGTTGCGTGTTGGAGGTTCCTATCGCAGGTCAGCCAAGAGATCCAGTCGGAATGTGTTGACAGAAAACTCCTGTGCGGTGAGCGTCGAATCCCGTTGCGTTCGCTCCCAGGATCCGTTCAGGCGCAGCGTGCGCGTCAACTGGAGGCTCGCCGACAGGATCCAGCTTCGCACCGTGTCCTTCCGGTCAGCCCCCGATTCGAGGAACTCGTTTCGGCCCCACTTCCCGATTCCCGTCAGGGTCAGGCTGTCAGTGGCCGGGTAGGTCAGCCTGAGCTCGAAGTTCAAGGAGCGCACGAGGCCGACATCTTGGGCCTGCGTAAAGCTTTCCTGGATCGACAGGTCTGACTTGGCGAGGAGGGTGAAGGATGCCCCCGTGTAGGAGGCCTGGGCGGTATACGTCAAGCCTTGCGTTCCTGCCCGCTCTGTGACATCCGTGTGATCGTAACCTATGCCCCCGCGGAGCGCCAAGGTCTCCCACGGTTGATAGCGGCTCCCAAAGAGGACATGCGCGATGGTGAAGGCCTCCCGGCCATCCGGCCGCCGGACCGTCAAGGATCCGTCGGCTGTCAGCTCGACCTGCGGACCGAAAGATCGGTTCGCGCCCAGCCTGTACGTCTCGCCGGAAAAATCGTCCGACAGTCGGAACTGAGCGCGTATGGTCTCCAGGCCGGCGTGAAGACCGGCGTTCCAGGGCACCAAGGTCACGGCGCCGTTCAGCCCCAATGTGAGAATATTGCTTCGCTCCTCCGCGGCACCCTCATTGCCTTCGTTGGTCGTGATCTGCCAGGAACCTTGTGGCGTGAGCGACCATGTTTCGGTCCGGTACGGAAGCTCCAGGGCTGCAAGATTTTGGTTCGTGGTGACTCGCCCGACGCGAAGCGTGTTTGGGTCAGTTATGGTCGGGTTGTCACTTCGCGTGAAATTGTCCGATGCGCGCAGCGTGAGGAACGGGGTCAGATCGTAGGACCCTGCTGCCTCCAGGGCATGGAAATGGGCAACCTCCTCTAGCAGCGTGGAATAGGCGACCGTGGGACGGTACCGCAGGTCAGCGCGATGAGCCGGCCCGCTGAGCTTCAGCGCAAGGTCAGACACAGCGGTCTGGCGAAAGTTCGACTGCGCCGCGGACCGACTGCGGAAGAAGTTGTCGGTATACTCGCTGCCGGTCGTCAGCATGATCTCCATTGCTCGCGGGGGTGGAAGTTCTGAGGGCTCCCTGGGCTGCTGCGCTGGGATGGCCCGGGGGGCGAGGAAGAGCAACAAGACCCCCGGTATGACAGCTCGTGAACCCGTCATCGGCTTGGCCCCATTCGGAGCAGGAAAGGAGACAACAAGGCGGCGGAGGAGACTTGGAGGGGGGGTGGGACAGGGTGCAACACGGGGCTAGGCGGCCTGGCTCCCCCGAGGTCTCTGTTCCGGGATCCCGCCCGCTGGAGACATGATCCACGGCGTCTGGCCGGTTGGGTTTCCCTCGCCTTCCCTGGTGTACCGATGGAGCTTATACTGGAGGCCCCTGAGGCTGATCCCCAGGAGCCTGGCGGCCTGAGTGCGATTGCCCCGAATCTGTCTCAGGGTTTCCAGGATGTACCATTTCTCCAGCTCCCGCAGACTCAAGCCAAATACTGGCAGACGGGATGGGGGTGTGACTCCATCCACGTTGAAGAAGTCCTGAAACTCCGGCAGGCCCAGAACCTCGGCCTCGGCCAGCACCACGGCCTGCTCAATTGCGTTTTCTAGCTGACGCACGTTCCCCGGCCAATCATAGGCTATCAGGGCCTCCATGGCTTCAGGTCTTACATGGGAGATGGCCCTTCGGTATCTCGCATTACAGCGCTGGAGGAAGTGGACCACCAGCAGCGGGATGTCCTCCCGCCGCTCCCGAAGAGGCGGAAGCGAAATCTGGACGACCGCCATGCGGTAATACAGGTCTTCGCGGAAGGCCCCGTCCAGAACGGCCCGATGCAGATCCTTGTTGGCGGAGGTGATGATTCGGACATCCACCTTCCGGGGCCGGGCCCCGCCCACCATAGTAAACTCTCGGGATTGGAGGAAGCGGAGGAGCTTGGCTTGGAAGTGGAGGGGGAGGTCATGGATCTCGTCGATGAAGAGGGTCCCCGAATCCGCCAAGGCCAAGACCCCGTCCCGGGTCTGGACGGCCCCGGTAAAGGCCCCCTTGACGTGGCCGAAGAGCTGGCTCTCCATGAGCCCTGCCGGAATCGTGGCACAGTCCAGCGGGATAAGGGGCCGGTCCTTTCGGGGACCGTGGTAGTGGATGGCTCTGGCGACCAGTTCCTTGCCGGTTCCACTCTCGCCGTACAGGAAGACGTTCGCGTCCCCCTGGGCGACCTTCTGGATCATGGCGAAGACCTCCCCCATCCGGGGAGATGCCCCGATGATCTCAGGGAACGGCGAGGACCTGCTATCGCACGTCACGGCCCAACCCCTGGGGGTAGACCGGGAAAGAGCGGGTCGCAACTGGACGACTCTTCGTGAGCTCCTGCTATGTCTTTCTTGGAAACCTGAGGGAGCCGCGCGGCTATTTCCTCCAACCGCCCGGCCGATTCGTTGCTGAGAACCTTGGAGTTCAATAGGCAATCCCCGTGCCAGCTTCGTCCCGAAAACCTTCTCCGCAGGACTCGCCGGTGCAAGTGAAGGAGAAATCAGGCGTGGGACGAAACTCCATCTGACATGAGCCGGGGTGAGCAAGGTGAGGAAATGGACGGGCGGCTTTGCGGGCTAAGTTGTGCGAAGTGAAGGGGATTTCCTAAGATAGGAAAATTTTTTCTTTGGGGGTCAGGGTTTCGGGGAAATGCCAGAGGCCCGCATCTTGTAAAGGAGGGCCTTATAGCTGATCCCGAGACGCCGCGCGGTCTTCATTCGATTCCAGCGCTCTTCAGTCAGCACCCCCTGGATCAAGGCCCGTTCGGCCTGCATGGCTGCCTGCCGCGCGACCTCTTTCAGAGGGACCAAGCTGTGCACGGAATCTACCGAGGGCCCCGCGATCTCCGGTTGCGGACGCCGGGCCAGGTCTTCCAGCACCCCTGCCTCTTCGCCCAAGACCACGATTCTCTTGATGACATTTTCCAATTCGCGAACGTTGCCGGGCCAGTCGTAAGTCAGGAAGTGTTCCATGAGCGCTAGGGAAATTCCTACAGCGTCGGGGTAGTGGTAGCGGCGGGTGAACTTGTCAAAGAAATATTTCGCAAGGACGGGGATCTCATCCCGGCGCTCTCGTAGGGGCGGGATCCAGATCTTGATCACGTTCAGCCGATAGTACAGGTCTTTCCGGAATGTTCCCACCTCTAGGGCTCGCTCCAAATCTTGGTTAGTACAGGCGATCACGCGGACATCGACCCGCAGGCTCCCCCGTCCACCCAGGGGGGTGAACTCGCCGTGTTGCAAGACCTGGAGCAGCTTCCCCTGCGTCGAAAGCGGCATCTCGCCGACCTCGTCCAGGACGATCGTGCCCCCGTCGACCTGCTCGAACCTCCCAGGCTTCCGTTGATGGGCCCCGGTGAAGGCTCCCCGCTCGTAGCCGAAAAGCTCGGACTCCACCAACTCTCCGGGAAGAGCCGCACAGTTGACCTTGGCGTGGGGTCTCCCGCGGCGCCATGATCGCCGGTGAAGCGCCAGTGCTACCAGCTCCTTTCCTACACCGGTTTCTCCGCGGATCAGTACCGTGGCATCGGTGTTGGCCAACTGGTCCACCAGTTTGGATACCCGCCGCATCTTCTCGCCGATCCATAGCCCCTCTCTCCAGCCTTCGGCTTCTCCACCCCCATCGGGATCATATGGCTTCTGCCGGTGTGACGGGTCCCCCAACCGACCGGCCATAGCCCCTCGCACTGACTCCTGCATCTGCTCCCAGTTTACAGGTTTCGTCAGGAAATCCCAGGCGCCAAGCCGCATCACCTCCACCACCAGCCGGGAGTCGCCCAGGATGGATAGCATGATCACCGGCATGGGCGAGGCCCAGCACTGGATCTGCCGGAGCACATCACGGCCATCCATGTCCGGCAGGACCAAATCCACCACCGCTGTCTCCGGCGTCACGAGCTGGGCCTTGGTCAGGCCTTCGGTCCCTGTGCGGGCCTCTTCCAACCGGACGTCCCACCCTCGGCAATGGCTTCGCAGCCCTAATCGGAGCTCTTCCTCGTCCCCGATCAGCAACAGGGTGCGGCCTTCAATGCCCATGGCCGTCCCCTTGAGGCTCTGGAGGGCCT
>JACPAT010000235.1 GCA_016180655.1 Candidatus Methylomirabilota bacterium
GCGCCGCTGGATCCAGCGGCACCAGGGGGATCTGGTGGCGCAACTGCAGCGCCTGGTGTCCGTCCCCAGCGTCGTGGGCGCAGAGGGTGAATGCCAGCAGGTGGTGGCGGCGCTCTTGCGAGGGCCCTGCGACTCCGTTGACGTGTGGGAGCCGGATGCCTCATGGCTGGAACAGCACCCGGCGTATTCGCTCAGGGGGACCAACTTCACAGGACGCCCCAACGTCGTCGGAGTCGTCGAGGGGCGCGGCGGGGGCCGGTCCCTCATCCTGAACGCCCATGTGGATGTCGTGGATCCGGGCCCCCCGGAGGCCTGGCAGCATGCCCCCTGGTCCGGCGCCATCGCCGGCGGAAGGATCTACGGGCGGGGGGCGGCGGACGACAAGGCCGGCCTGGCAGTCATGGTGTTTGTCGCCCAGTGCGTTCGAGACCTGGGCCTCTCGCTGGCGGGGGACCTGGTCCTCGAGAGCGTCATCGACGAGGAATGGGGGGGAGCCGGGACGCTGTCAACGATCCAGCGGGGGTATCGGGCCGACGCCGCCATCGTCTTCGAGCCCTCGGACCTGGACCTCTGCCCCGCGTCGCGGGGGGGCCAGGCCTTCCGAGTCACCGTCACGGGCAAGGGGGCGCACCCGATCCGCTCGTACGAGGGCGTGAGCGCCCTGGAGAAGGCGCTCCCCGTCCTGACGGCGCTGAAGGAGCTGGAGCGGGCTCGTCAGGAGCGACTCCGGACCCCGCTGTTCGAGCGGTATCCCGTCTTTGCCCCCATCGTCATCGGCAAGATTTCCGCCGACCGGATTCCATCCAAGGTCCCGGAGACGTGCGTCTTCGAAGGCCTGATGGGCTATGCTCCCGACGAGACCTGTGGCGAGGCGAGGCAGGACCTCGAGGGGTGCGTGGCACGCGTGGCGTCCACGGATGCGTGGCTCCGGCAGCATCCCCCGGCCATCGAGTGGCTCGGGCTGAACAAGGAGGGCGCCCGGACCCCGGCCGATCACCCCCTGGTCAGGTTGATGAGCACGTCCTTCCTGGATGTGATGGAGAGGCGGCCCGCGATCGTGGGATTCCCGGCGGGCTGTGATCTTCCCTTGCTGCAGAAGTACGGGGGCATGCCCAGCCTGGTCTTCGGCCCGGGGAACTGTACGCTCGCCCACAGCTCGAACGAGCACGTTCCCATTCACGAGGTGGTCAGCGCGGCCAAGATCCTGGCCATCACCGTCTTGCGATGGTGCGGCACACGGCAGGGTCCGGCCAGGAGTCCCTCCGCCTGAGGCTCACCTGCGGGCGGCTCGCGGCGCCCCGCATTGCCTCCGGCGGGATGCCTGGAGGAAGCGCGCGCCGAGCGACAGGATTCGCCGACTTTCGAATTGACAGCCCCAACTTCCTTTGTTACCTTGGCGGCATTCATCCAGCGGATGCCTGCGCGCGAATCACTCGCCCGTCGTCGATCTGACAGCAACATGTTTTCTTCACTCTCGGGGGTTGCCGTGCTGAAGCGGGACAAGGAACGGGTCGGAGCCGACTTCGGCGAGATCCGCGCCTTCCTCGGGGAGGGAACCCAGTTCAAGGGGGTGCTGAGCTTCGCCGGCGCCGTTCGCGTTGACGGTCAGGTGGAAGGCGAGATCGTCGGCGAGGAGGTGCTCATCATCGGCGAGCCCGGGCAGGTCAAGGCCGAGATCGAGGTCGGAACCCTGGTGGTCAGCGGCCAGGTGCAGGGGAACATCACCGCGAAGCAGCGCGTTGAGCTCCTGCGGCCGAGCCGGGTGACCGGCACGATCCGAACCCCCTGTTTGGTGGTGGCTGAGGGCGCCCTGTTCAACGGGCACTGTGAGATGGCCAGCCCGGATGAAGGCAAGGTCGTTCGCCTCCAGCCGAAAGAGGAGGGCCTGCAGGCGGCCGAGCGGGCGTGACCCCGGCCCCCTGAGTGCCAGGCGCTGTCTTCAGCGTCGTTGCGTATCGATTCTCCCGGTGTGTTCCGCCCGCCGTCCGGTCCTCCCCAGCACCACACCCCTCTTCTGCCCGCGAGCGTCTGCTGACGGCGGACGTCTCGGGCCCGAGCCACCAGGATGAGAGTCTATCTCGACCACAATGCCACCACGCCGCTGCACCCCGAGGTGCTGGCGGCCATGACGCCCTACCTCGGGGAGCGGTTCGGGAACCCCAGCTCGCTGCATGCCTGGGGGCAGGAGGCGCGCCAGGCGCTGGAGCGAGCGCGGGCGACCATCGCGCGGGCGCTCGGGGTCGGCGACAAGGACACCATCGTCTTCACCGCCGGGGGGACCGAGGCCGATAACCACGCCCTGCTGGGGGTGGCCGCCGCCCAGGAGAAGCGGGGCCGCCACGTCATCATCTCCGCCGTGGAACATCACGCCGTCCTCAACGCCGCGGTCCACCTGGCCCGCCAGGGATTCGAGGTGACCCGCCTCCCCGTGGACGGGCAGGGGCTCCTGAACCCGGACGAGGTGCGGCGGGCGATCCGACCGGACACCATCCTGGTCAGCCTCATGCACGGCAACAACGAAACGGGCGTCCTGTTCCCCATTGCGGCCGTGGGGCGGATCTGCCGCGAGCACGGCGTGATCTTTCATACGGATGCCGTGCAGAGCTTCGGCAAGCTTCCCCTGGACGTGGAGGCGCTTCACGTCGATCTCCTCTCCCTCTCGGGCCACAAGCTCCACGGGCCGAAGGGCATCGGGGCCCTCTACATCCGGCGCGGGACGAAGATGCAGCCCCTGATCCACGGCGGGACGCAGGAGCGCTCGCGTCGCGCCGGGACAGAGAACGTCGCGGGCGCCGTCGGACTGGCCCGGGCGACCGAACTGATGCTTCAAGACCAGGAGGGCGCGGCCAAGCGCCTGGCCGATCTGCGGGACCGGCTGGAGCTGGGGCTGATGGCGGCGCTGCCCGGCGTCCTGCGAAACGGGCATTCCACTGAACGCCTGCCCCACACGGCGAACCTGGCCCTCCTCGGCGTCGAGGCCGAGTCGGTGATCCTGGCCCTGGATCTATGCGGCGTGGGGATTTCTTCGGGAGCGGCCTGCTCGTCGGGCTCCCTGGAGCCGTCGCATGTCCTCGCTGCCATGGGGCTCTCACGGGAGCGGGTGGAGGGCTCGGTCCGGTTCTCGCTGGGCCGGGGGACCACGCCGGAGGAGATCGATCACGTGGTGGAGGTCCTGCCGCCGATCGTGGAACGGATGCGCCGGGTGCATGCGGGGCCCAGCGCGGTGGTGGGGGCGCGGACGTGAACCCTCGCGACGCCGCGGATGGGATGATCGTCGTGGCCATGAGCGGCGGCGTGGACTCCGCCGTGGCGGCGGCGCTGCTTGCCCGGCAGGGTGTGCCGGTCGTCGGGATCACCCTGCGGATCTGGCCCAGCCTGCGCCCGGCCGCGCCGGAAGCGCGGTTCGACAGCTGCTGTTCTCCCCAGGCGGTGGAGGACGCGCGGAGCGTGGCCCAGGCGCTCTCGATCCCCTACTACGTCCTCAACTACGAGGCGGAGTTCGATCGCGAGGTCATCCAGTACTTCACCCAGGCCTACCTCACCGGGGAGACGCCCAACCCCTGTGTGCCCTGCAACTCCCGGCTGAAGTTCGGCTCGCTCTACGCCCGGGCCCGGGGCTGGGGCGCCACGCGGGTGGCCACCGGGCACTACGCCCGGGTGGAGTACCATCCGGACACGGGACGCTACCGGCTTCGCCGCGCGGCGGACGCGCGCAAGGACCAGAGCTATTTCCTCTACAGCCTGACCCAGGAGCAACTGGCGGCGGCGCTCTTTCCCGTGGGGCACCTGCGGAAGGAGGAAACCCGCCGCCTCGCCAGGGAGTTGGGGTTGGCGGTGGCCGACAAACCGGACAGCCAGGAGATCTGCTTCGTGCCCCGGGACTACCGCGCCTATCTCCGGGAGCGCGTCGGCGCCGCCATCCAGCCCGGGACGATCCGGGATACGGCCGGCACAGCGTGCGGACAGCACCAGGGGATCGCCTTCTACACCGTGGGGCAGCGGCGCGGCCTGGGGATCGCCAGCTCCCAGCCCCTCTACGTGATCGATCTGGACCCCACGCGAAACGAGGTGATCGTCGGCGAGGATCGGGATCTCTGGACGCGGGAGCTGGAGGTGGAGCGGGTGAATCTCATCGCCATCGAGCGGCTCTCCGAACCCCGGCGGGTCCTGGCCAAGGTCCGGTACGCCCAGGCGCCCGCGCCCGCCGCGCTGATTCCCCTGCCAGGCGACCGGCTGCGCCTCTGCTTCGAGGAACCCCAGCGAGCCGTGGCCCCGGGCCAGGCCGCGGTCTTTTACGACGTGAGCGACCCGGACCTGGTGGTGGGCGGCGGGACGATCCGGAGGGGGGAACAGAGAACAACTGCGAACTGCGGAATGGCGAATGCGGAATGCGGAATTGGGATTGGCGAAGACGCGATCCGGGGTGGGGGAGGAGGTGTGCGACGGCCTCCCCCCTAGGGGGTGCTGACGGCACGGAGCCACGCGATACTTATGGATGACCGCGAGTTGATCGTCACGACCCTGCGCTCGCTCTCGGGCCGCCTCCGCCTGGTTCGGGCCCTCTTCGCCGGCGTCCGGTTCCTGGTGGTGGGCCTGGCGCTCGCCCTCGCGCCTCTCCTCGTGAAAGGGCTCTTTCCGGTCGCCGGCCCCCTCGCGGCCCTGAGCCTCACCGGAGGCCTGGGGCTCCTGGGATTCCTCTATGGCCTGCTGACACCGCTCCCCCTGGCGCACGCGGCGCGCCTGGCGGATAGCCGGTTGCACCTCAAAGAGCGCCTCACCAGCGCGCAGGAGCACCTGTCCCTGGCCGACGCGCCCGACGTGGTCCGCGCTCAGCTCGCCGAGACCGCGTCGCGCCTCCGGGAAATCCGGCCGGAGAGCGCGTTCCCCATGCGGCTCCCACCGGAGGCCCGCTGGGCCCCGCCCGTGGCGGCGCTGGCCCTGGCGCTCTTCCTGCTGCCCCCCCTGCCCCTGCGCCTGCCGACCGTCGCCGGCGATCCCAGCATCCAGGCGACCAGGGCGGAGGAGGAGCAGGCGCGGGAGAAGCCGCTTGAGCAGAAGCTGGCGACCCCGGCCATCCCCGACGAACTCTTCCCGAAGACGCGCGAGCGCGAGACGCAGCGCGGCCCCCTGTCCTCGCGGGATCGCTCGGGGGACCTGGCCGCGATCTTCCGGGATACCAAGATGAGCCAGCAGCGTCCCGACTTCGGCAGCTTCATCAAGCAGGGGGACGAGCGCCTGAAGCTCCTGGCGCGCCCCGAGAGCATCCCGGACCTGAGCCGGGACGTCACCCAGAGCCCCTACCAGGTGATGATCCGGCGGATGCAGGAGCAGCTCAAGGCCGGGCGGATGCAGGGCCTCACGTGGGAGCAGATCGAGCGCCTGCTGTCCGAGCTGGGGCAGAGCGGCCAGCGGTTCGGGGCCGGCGGGCTGCCCGAGGATCTCATGAGCGAGCTGGAGGGACAAGGCGCCGGCCCTCCGGACAAGATGCTGGATGCCCTGGCCCGCGCCCTGAATCGTCTTCGCGACCGCGACGAGGCGTCCCGGGGCCGGGGGCGCAACCTTCGCCAGGGGCCGTCCCGCCAGGCGGGATCGGGACAGGATCGGGGAGAGGGGGAAGGCGAGCAGGGCGAGGACGGGTCCCCGGGCGGGTCGCTGCCCGGGAAGGGCAAGTCGCTCCAGACCCGGGGCGATCCTACGGGGCGGATCGGCGGCGAGAAGCAGGACGCCATGCTGGAGGGCGACCTGCGGGAGGGCCAGATGGAGGCCTACGACACCAACCTCTCGGGGCCGGGAGCCGAGAACCCCTCGCGGCTGCCGTACATGGACGTGTTCTCGCAATACCGGAAGATGATGGAGGAGGCCCTGACCAAAGAGCCGATCCCGTTCAACTACCGGGAGCAGGTGAAGGAGTATTTCCGCTCCCTGGAGAGTCGGTGAGCATCTCGCCGGAGCGCCGTTCACGGTTCACGCGTCACGCATCCTGTCCTCAGGCATCACGCCCCAGGTGAGGGATGGCGCAACGAATCTTTGACGCGGAGTTCCTGAAGCGGCTGGAGACCCTGTCCATCGTCTCCCGCAAGGTGGCGACGGGCCGCGCCAAGGGCGAGCGGCGCAGCTTCCGCAAGGGGGCGGGGGTCGAGTTCCAGGACTACCGTCCCTACGTGATGGGGGACGACTTCCGCTACGTGGACTGGAACATCTACAGCCGGCTGGACAAGCTGCTCCTCAAGCTGTTCGTGGAGGAGGAGGACCTGTGCCTCCACCTCCTGGTGGACGGCAGCGCCTCCATGGGGTTCGGGCAGCCGCCGAAGCTGGAATACGCCCTGCAGGTGGCGGCGGCACTGGGGTACATCGGCCTCAGCAATCTGGAGCGGGTGGCCCTGGGGCACTTCTCGGGCGAGCTGATCCGCGTCCTGCGCCCCCGCCGCGGGCGGGGCCAGATCCTCCCGCTGCTGGACTTCCTGTCCAGCGTGCAGGCCAGGGGCCCCACCGACCTGAACGGCTGCCTGGCGAATTACGCCCTGCGCAACCGGGTGCCGGGCGTGGTGGTGGTGCTGACAGACCTCCTGGATCCGGGCGGCTACGCCGACGGCCTGAAGGCGCTTCTGCAGCGTCGCTACGAGGTCTTCCTGCTGCACGTGGTGAGCGAGGAGGAGCTGCGCCCGCAACTGCGGGGCGATCTGACGCTCGTGGATGCGGAGGGGGGCGTGAGCCGCGAGGTCAGCGTGGATCGCGGGGCGCTGGAACGGTACCAGGCGCGCCTCCACGGCCACTTCGCCGAGGCCGAGCGGTTCTGCGCCCGCCACCGGATTGACTACCTGCGCACCAGCACCGCGGTGCCGTTTCAGGACCTGATCCTCCGGCACCTGCGGCGGGGCGGGTTCCTGCGATGACCTTCCTCAGCCCGGCCGCCTTCCTCCTGCTCCTCACGATCCCGGTGGTCATCCTGTTCCACCTGCTGAAGATCCGCCGGCAGCAGGCGCTGGTCAGCAGCACGCTCCTCTGGGGGGAGAGCCTGCGGGACCAGCAGGCCAGCGCCCCCTTCCGCCGCCTGAAGCCGAACCTTCTGCTCCTGCTCCAGATCCTGGCGCTCTTGGCGCTGGCGATGGCCCTGGCCAGGCCGGTGCGGACGATCCTGGCCACGGGCTACGAGCGGAACGTCTTCATCCTGGATGTCTCGGCCAGCATGCAGGCCCGGGACCTGCCGGGGTCGCGCTTCACCGCGGCGAAGCACGCCGCCCTGGCCGAGTTGGAACGGCTGCGCCCCGGCCAGCAGGCCATGGTCATCGTCTCCGGGCACGAGCCCCGGGTCCTGGTGCCCTTCACCGAGGAACAGCGAGTGCTGCGGCAGGCCGTCCAGGCCCTCGAGCCGCTGGACGTCGAGGGGGAGCTCTCCGGGGCCTTCCGCCTGGCCCAGGCCAACCTGCAGCCGGCCGGCCGGCCGGCCGTGATCCACGCCTTCACCGATGGAGCCTTCGACGCGCCAAGCGTGCCGGACGTGGGCGGGGCGGCCATCCGCTGGCACCGGTTCGCCCAGCGCAGCCGGAACATCGGCATCACCGCCTTCGAGACGCGCAAGACCTACTTCGGCGCCTATGACTACCAGGCCTTCCTGTCGGTGGCGAACTATGGCAGCGAGGCCGCCACCTTCGATCTCACCCTGACGCTGGACGGCACGCTCCTGAAGGCGGAGCGCGTCACGCTGGGCCCCGAGGTCAAGCGCTCCCTGCTCATCCCGTTCACCCACAACGGCGGCGGGATCCTGCGGGCGGAGATCAACGTTGAGGACGACCTCCGCGTGGACAACCGGGCCCTGGCCGTCCTCCCGCCCCCGCGCCCCCTCCGGGCGCTCCTGATCTCCGGGGGCAACGCCTTCCTGGAGAAGGCCCTGTCGGCGGACCCCCAGATCCAGGTGGAAGCGGGGACGCTGGATTCCCTGGCCAAGGCGGCCCAGTACGACGTAGTGATCCTGGACAGCGTCCCGGCCAAGACGGTGCCTGCCGGGCGGTACCTCTTCATCAATACCCTTCCGGAGGGGATCCCGCTGGAACTCCTCGGTCGCGTGGATGAGCCGCCCATCATCGACTGGGACCGGACCCATCCCGTGATGCGCTACTTGGACCTCTCCAAGGTGGCGGTCCAGGAGGCCATGCGGGTCCGCCCCGTGGGGAGCGGGCGCGCCCTGGTGGAGTCCAACCTCACGCCGCTCATCTACGCCCTGGACGAACGGCGGGTGAAGGCGGTCTTCGTCGGCTTCGATCTGTACCGGACCGATTTCCCCCTCCGGGTGGCATTCCCCCTGTTCGTCAGCCATGCCCTCCGGTGGCTGTATCCCAGCCAGATCGAAGACGCGGGCCTGCAGTTGCGCGCGGGTCAGCCCCTCATGGCCAGCCTGCCGGCGGGCGTGCGGGAGGCCACACTCACCGATCCTGCGGGCAAGGGCCGGACGCTGCGGGCGGACGCGGACGGCCGGGTGAGCTTCGTCGACACCGCCCGGGCGGGCGTCTACACGCTGCGGGCGGGGACGTGGGAGCAGCGCTTCGCCGTGAACCTGCTGTCGGACGGGGAATCCAACGTCGCTCCCCGCGCTCAGGCCCTTGTCCGCGAAGAGCGGACCCGGGGAGCCCCCGAGGAGGAGGCCGCCGCCTTCCCCTCGCGCCAGGAACTGTGGCGGCTCTTCGCCCTCCTGGGCCTGCTCCTGCTCTGCCTGGAGGGGGCCCTGTACCACCGCCAGGCGCAGGGGAGCTGGCCGCTCGGGGCCGCCGTCCTCCGGGGCATCGTGGTCCTGCTCCTGCTCCTGGGGCTCTTCGGGGCGGGGCTCTACCATACCACCGACCAGCTCAACGTCCTGTTCCTGCTGGACGCCTCGGACAGCGTCTCGCTGGAGAACCGGGTGAAGGCCTGGCAGTACGTGGAGGAGGCGGTCAAGGCCGCGGGCAAGCGGGACCGATACGGGGCGGTGGCCTTCGGGGGCAGCCCGGCGCTGGAGACCCCGCTGGGCAGTGGCCCCCTGTCGGAGAAGCCGCCCGGCGTGGCCGATTCCCGGGCCACGGACATCGGGGGGGCCATCAAGCTGGCCCTGGCGGCGTTCCCCCGGGAGGGAGCCAAGCGGATCGTCCTCTTGACCGACGGCAACGAGAACCAGGGGAGCGCGCGGGAGGCCGCCCAGCGGGCGCAGGCCGAGGGGGCGGACATCCACGTGGTGCCCCTGCGGAACGAGTACGCGGGCGAGGTCCTGGTGGAGCGCCTGGTGATTCCCCAGGAGGTGAAGTTCGGCGAATCCTTCCTGGTCCGGGTGGTGGCCTGGAGCGCGAAGGAGACCTCGGGCCGGATCTCCCTCTACCGGGATGGGGAGTTCGTGGGGGCGCAGCCCGTCAAGCTCACGCCGGGGAAGAACGTGTTCGCCTACCAGCAGTCCATCGACCAGGGCGGATTCCACGTCTTCCAGGCGCGCCTGGAGGCGCCCGACGACGTGGTGGAGGAGAACAACCGGGGCGTGGGGCTGGTGGCGGTCCGCGGGCGGCCGCAGGTCCTGTACGTGGAGAAGGACCGGGACCAGGGGACGCACCTCCTGAACGCGCTCCGGACGCAGAACCTCCAGGTGGAGATGGTCGGGCCCGAGGCCCTGCCCGCCAGCATGGAAGGCCTCACCCGGTACGACTCCATCATCCTGAGCAACGTCTCCGCCCTGCGCATGACGAAACCGCAGATGGAGCTGCTGCGCAACTACGTGCGGGACCAGGGGGGCGGCCTGGTCATGCTGGGCGGCGAGGAGAGCTTCGGCGTGGGCGGTTACTACCACACGGCGATCGAGGAGGCCCTGCCGGTGACCATGGAGGCCCGGCAGAAGGTGGAGATCCCCTCCCTGGCCGCGGTGCTGGTCATCGACCGGTCCGGCAGCATGGAGACCAGCGTGGACTCCCGCTTCTCCAAGCTGGATTTGGCGAAGGAGGCCGCCCAGCTCGTGGTGGAACTCCTGGACGAGCGGAACGAGGTCGGGGTGATCGCCTTCGACACCGCCTGGAGCTGGGTCGTGCCCATGGGCCCCGCCAAGGACAAGGACCGGATCCTCAAGGAGATCGCCACCATCAAGGCGGGCGGGGGCACCGACCTGTTTCCCCCGTTGAAGGAGGCGTACCAGGCCATCTATGACCGGCAGGCCCTCTTGCGGCATGTTCTGGTTCTCTCCGACGGCGAGGTGACGGTGGCGGACTTCGCGGGCCTGGTGCGCCGGATGCAGAAGGACAAGATCACCGTCTCCTCCGTGGCCATCGGGAAGGACTCGGACGTCCGCTTCATGACGGACCTCTCCCGCTGGGGCCGGGGGCGCTTCTACTACACCGAGGACGTCTACAGCATCCCCCGGATCCTGACCCTGGAGACGCAACTGGCCAGCAAGGCCTCCATCATCGAGCAGCCCTTCCGCCCCGTGCTGAGCCACGCGGGCCACGAGATCGCCCAGGACGTCCGCTGGGACCAGGTCCCGCCCCTGGGCGGGTACGTGTCCACCACGCCCAAGCCGACGGCGGACACGATCCTGATCTCTCACCAGCGGGATCCCATCCTGGCGGCCTGGCGCTTCGGCCTGGGTCGCACGGTGGCCTTCACCTCCGACGCCAAGGCCAAGTGGGGCATTCTCTGGGTGAAGTGGGGCGAGTTCGCCAAGCTCTTCGGCCAGACGGTCCGCTGGACGCTCCG
>JACPAT010000236.1 GCA_016180655.1 Candidatus Methylomirabilota bacterium
GGGCAGGTGGTCTCCGGGCCGGAGATCATCTCGCGGGGGTTCGCCCACCTGCCGGAGGACGACGCGCTCTTCGAGGAGGCCCGGCGGCTGATCCTCACGGTGCTGGACGGCTGCAGCGTCGAGGAGAAGACGGATTGGAGCCTGATCAAGCAGCGGATCCGGTCGGTGGTCCGGAAATTCCTCCAGAAAACCGTGGAACGGCGCCCCATGATCCTGCCGGTGATCATCGAGGTCTGAGAGCCGCGAGCCGAGAGCCGAGGACGGAGCGCCGAGTGCCGAGAGTGGCGAGCAGCGGAGCAGAGGAGCACGGGAGAGCAGGTGTTGGGGGTCAGGGGATCGGTCGATTCCAGCCCCTGGCCCCCGGCCCCCAACCCCCAGCCGCCGTCAGGCGGCGAAAAAGCACTTGGAGATTGGCGGGTGGCGCGCTATAACCTCTGGGACCCGGGAGGGGGGTGAGGGGCCAGCGTGGCGATGGACCTGAGCCGGCCGAGCGAATGGTTGAAAGCCCTGGCGGCCTTTTTCCGGCACGACAAGACGCGGGAAGGGATCGGCGTCCTGGCCATGGCGGTCGCGATCCTGACGCTGGCCAGCCTGGCCACCTTCGATCCCCAGGATCCCTCCTTCTTCAGCTACGCCACCGCCATTGACCGGCAGATCGGCAACGCCGTGGGCCGGGTGGGGTCCGAGCTGGCGGGGGATCTGCTCGGCCTCCTGGGGCTGTCGGCCCTGCTCGTTCCGCCGGCCCTTTTCCTGTGGGGCTGGACCTGGGTCGGGGGCCGACGCCTGGCATGCGCGTGGCGCCGGGCCGCCGGGTTGATCCTGCTGGTTCCCTCGTTGAGCCTGCTGGCCAGTCTGCTCCACCAGGTGGGTCTGGTGCCGGGGGGGCGCGTCGAGCGGCCCGGCGGGTTCCTGGGCGATGAGCTGTCCAGGCTGCTCCTCTTCTCCCTCGGGAGATTCGGCATGGCGGTCCTGGCCCTGGCCGGACTGGCCCTGGCCGTCATCTGCCTCTCCGAGCGGCCGCTTGCCTCCTTTCTCGCGTGGCCCTCGGCCGCCGTCAGTCGGATCTCGGCCCGGGTGCGGTCCGCCGTGGCGGACTGGCGTGCTCGGCGGGCGGCTGCCCGCTCCGCCGCGGCGCCTCCGACCGAGCCGGTCGCGGAGCCGGCGGATTCCCCGACAATCAGCATGTCGCCAGATCCTCCGGCTGCCCCGGCCAAGGCGGCCAAGGCGCCCAGATCCCAGCAGGCGGCCTTCCCATTCCTCTCCCCCACCCAGGGCTACACCAAGCCCTCGCTGAAGTTCCTGGATGTGCCGCCGGCCGGGCAGGTCGGCTCCAGCCAGGAGGAGATGGCGCAGAACTCCCAGATCCTGGAGAAGAAGCTGCTGGAGTTCGGCGTGGAAGGCCGGGTCACCGCGGTGAACCCGGGGCCGGTGATCACCAGCTACGAGATCGAGCCGGGCCCGGGGATCAAGATCAACCGGATCGTGGCCCTGGCGGATGATCTGGCGCTGGGCCTGAAGGCCCTGAGCGTGCGGGTCGTGGCGCCGATCCCGGGCAAGGCGGCCGTGGGCGTGGAGATCCCGAACCAGCACCGGGCCACGGTCCACCTGCGGGAGGTGCTGGCCACCAAGGACTTCGCCAACGAGGCCCTGCAGCTGCCCCTGGCCCTGGGCAAGGAGATCGGCGGGAGCCCGATCGTAGCGGACCTGGCCCAGATGCCTCACCTGCTCATCGCGGGGGAGACCGGTTCGGGCAAGAGCGTGTGCATCAACTCCCTGATCCTCAGCCTCCTGTACAAAGCGGAACCGCGGGATGTTCGGTTGCTCCTCATCGACCCGAAACGGGTGGAGTTGTCGGTGTACAACGGGGTTCCGCACCTGGCAGACAAGGTGGTGTCGGACCCCAGGGACGCCGCCAAGCGCCTCCAGCGCGTCGTCCTGCACATGGAGGAGCGGTACAAGCTGTTCGCTCAGGTGGGCGCGCGCAACTTGCAGAGCTACAACCGGCGGATGGAGCTGGAGCCGCCCCCCGAGGACGACCTGAGCAAGGGATCGCACCGGGGCCGCCTCCCCATGCTGGTGGTGATCATCGACGAGCTGGCGGATCTGATCTTGACGGCGCAAAGCGAGGTGGAGAACGCCATCATGCGCCTGGCGCAGATGGCGCGGGCCGTGGGCATCCATCTCATCGTGGCGACCCAGCGCCCGTCGGTGGACGTGCTCACCGGCGTCATCAAGGCGAACTTCCCGGCCCGGATCTCCTTCCGGGTGGCGTCCAAGGTGGATTCGCGGACGATCCTGGACATGAACGGCGCCGAGGCCTTGCTGGGCAGGGGCGACATGCTCTACATCCCGCCCGGCAGTTCGAAGCCTACCCGCATCCACGGCTGCAACGTGACCGAGGTGGAAATCCGCCGCGTCGTGGACTTCCTGGCGCCCCAGCCCAAGCCCGGGGAGTTCATCTGGTCCCTGCTGCCGCCGGAGCCGGACAAGACCGCGGAGGACGACGAGGAGAACGACGAGCTGTACCGCCAGGCGGTGGAGATGGTGGTCCAGACCCAGCAGGCCTCCATCTCCATGATCCAGCGACGCCTGCGGGTGGGCTTCAACCGGGCGGCCCGCATGATCGAGCGCATGGAGCGCGAGGGGATCGTGAGCGCCATGGACGGGACGCGGCCCCGCGAGGTGCTGGTCTCCCGGGCGGAGTCCTGAGGTGGCGCCGCGCGATCGTTCCCGCCGGCGGGTGTGGCTCCCCGTCTGCGCCCTCGCGTGGGGCCTCGTTCTGGGTCCGGGGGTACCGCCCGGCCTGCTGGCGGCGGCGGCCGCCAAGGCGGGCCCGGACGTGGACGAGGTCGTGGCCAAGGTGGAGGTCATCTGCGCCAAGACCCAGGATCTGTCGGCCAGATTTCGACAGACCGTCACGAACCGGAGCCTCGGCGCGGTCAGGGAGGGCGGGGGGTCGTTCATGCTGAAGCGGCCCGGGAAAGTGCGCTGGGAGTATGAGACGCCGGAACCACGGCTGTTCGTGACGGATGGAAAGACGCTGTGGGACTACTCCCCCGTGGACAAGCAGGCAAGGGCCCAAGCCCTGGATGAGGTCTTTTCCTCCCGGCTGCCATTGGCGTTCCTGGCCGGGGACTGCCAGTTGCGCCGCGACTTCGCCATCACTGCGGTGGAGCACGCCGGGACCCGGGCCTCGCCCTCCAGCAAGGTCCTGGACCTCCGGCCGTTGCGGGCGGACGCCGGCATCGCCCGGATGCTCCTGGAGGTGAACCTCCAGGGGTACACGGTCGAGAAGACGACGCTCTTCGACGCCGCCGGAAACACGACCGTGATCGCGCTCACGGACCTGAAACTGAACTCGGGCCTCAGCGACCAGCAGTTCCAGTTCACCCCCCCGGCGGGCGTCACGGTGGTCCCCCCGCCCTCGCGGTGACGGGGGGGGGCGGCGGGAGCGGCGGCTCCCAGATGAAGGATCAGGAGCGAGATGGCGTCCGAGTGCTCCTTCGACATCGCCTCCAAGGTGGACCTGCAGGAGGTGGACAACGCCATGCACCAGACCACCCGGGAGATCGGCCAGCGCTTCGATTTCAAGGGGAGCGTGGCGAGCGTGACCCGCGAGGAGCACGCTCTCCTGCTCACCGCCGAAGACGAATTCAAGCTGAAGCAGATGCTGGACATCCTGGAGGGGAAGCTGGTGAAGCGGCAGGTCCCGCTCAAGGCCCTCAGCCGCGGGAAGGTGGAGTCCGCCAGAGGCGGACAGGTCAGGCAGCGGCTCGAGTTCCAGCAGGGGATCCCGCTGGAGAAGGCCCGGGAACTGGTGAAGCTCATCAAGGGGACGAAGCTCAAGGTCCAGGCCCAGATCCAGGAGGATCAGGTCCGGGTCTTCGGTCGGGACAAGGACCAACTGCAGGCCGTGATCCAGTTCCTCCGGGAGCAGGACCTGGGGGTTCACATGCAGTTCACGAACTACCGCTCGTAACTGATTTCGAATTTCGGATTTCGAATTTCGGATTTTTCTGACGGTTCGGTGAAATCCGAAATCCGAAATCCCAAATCCGAAATTGAGGTGGCCGTGGCCAAACGGGCCCTGGTCGTCGACAACGACCGATTCTACGTCGAACTCCTGGGCGATGTCCTGGGCCAGGAGGGCTACGAGGTGGCCAAGGCCTACGACGGGATGGAGGCCATGGAACTCCTGGACGGGGAGCTGCCGGACCTCGTGGTGCTGGACATCGTGATGCCGAAGATTGACGGGGACCGGGTGTGCCAGTACATCAAGGGCAGCCCCCGGCTGCGCCAGATCCCGGTCATCATCCTCTCGGGAACGCTGGTGGAGGACCATGAGAAGATGCTGGCCATCGGGGCCGACGCCTATGTGGCCAAGGGGCGGCTGGACGAGCTGCGGGTGAACATCCTGGCGACGCTCCGCCGCCTGGAGGGCACCCCGACCGGGGGGCCGCAGTCCATCCTGGGGCTGGACAAGGCGGTCCCGCGCGAGCAGGTGAAGGAGCTGCTCGCCATCAAGCGGCACAAGGAGGCGATCCTCCGGGCCATCGGCGAGGGGGTGGTGGAGGTCGACGGTCGCCAGCGGGTGCTGTACGTGAACCCCGCGGGCCTGGCCATCCTGAGCCGACCCGAGCTGGAGCTGATCGGGACCCCGTTGACCGACATCCTGACGGCCGACCATCGGACCACGCTGCAGGAGGCGGTGGCGCGCCTGCGGGCCAGCCCCGACAAGACCGGGGACGCCGTCAGCCTGCGGTACCGCGACCGGGTCCTGCGCATCGCCTTCGCCTGGATCCTGCCGGACGACCCCGACAGCGGCTTCTTCATGATCATGCAGGACATCACGGACCTGGCCCGCAAGATCGAGGAGCTGTCCACCCTGAATGCCCGCCTGCAAGAGCTGGAGCGGCTGCGCTCCGAGTTCCTGGCCATGGTCTCCCACGATTTGCATACGCCCCTGACGGCGATCAAGGGGTCCATGGAGGTGCTGCTGCACGAGGGGGTGGGGATCGAGCTGAGCCGGGAGCTCCTGGGGATCGCCCAGAAGAATACGGATCGCCTCTTCCGCATGGTCAGCGACATCCTCGACCTGGCGCGGATCGAGGCGGGCCGGTTCGAGATCCGCCGCGAACCCTTCGACGTCGTCGTCGGCCTGCGGGGGACCATCGATCGCCTGCGGCGGTTGGCCCAGGACCGGCAGATCTCCCTGACGCTGCAGGCAGGCGACGGGCTGCCCCTGGTGCCGGCCGACAGTCTCCGGATGGACCAGGTGTTCACCAACCTGCTGTCGAATGCCATGAAGTTCACGCCCCGCAGCGGCCAGATCGGCGTGACGGTGCAGGAGTTGCCCGCCGAGCTCTTGGTGCAGATCCAGGACTCGGGCATGGGCATCCCGGCGGAGCACCTGGATCGGATCTTCGAACGCTTCTACCGGGTCCCCTTGCCAGCCGAGGAGAAGGTGGAAGGGACCGGGCTCGGCCTGAGCATCTGCAAGGCCATCGTGGAGGAGCACGGCGGCCGGATCTGGGTCGAGAGCGCGGTGGGGAAGGGCAGCACGTTCTCCTTCACTCTCCCCAAGGGGCCCCCGGCCGCCTGACGGGCGAAACCGGGCGAGACGACGCTGGCACCCCCGCGGGTGCCGTTTTTTGTTGGGCCACACTGGGGAGATTGTGTATGATGAAGGGCCTTGGGAAACACCCCCCAGCCCCGCGGGACGCGATTCACCGGGGATGACGATCCCCGATGCACCCGGGGGCACGGGGGAGCAGTCTGCGGAAGAGGAGTCCGCTCAGGATGCCGGCCGTGACGACAGGGCAGCGGTCCACCATTCTCGTCGTGGAGGACGAGGAGGGGATCGCCCGCATGATCCAGGTTCTTCTCGAGGCCCGCGGCTTCGCCACGCTGGTGACCCATTCGGGGGACGAGGCCCTGGGCCGCCTGGCCGTCCACCCCGTGGACCTGGTGCTCTTGGATGTGATGATGCCCGGGATGGACGGGTACGAGGTCTGCCGGCGGCTGAAGGCGGACGGGCGCTGGCGCCACATCCCGGTGATGATGCTCACCGCCCGCGACACGGTGCGGGACAAGGTCCTCGGACTGGAGATCGGGGCCGACGAGTACATCACCAAGCCCTTCAACACCGAGGAACTGATTGCCCGGATCAAGGTGCTGCTCCGGATCCAGGGGATGAGCCAGGCCCTGGTCCGGCGCAACCGGGAACTCCAGGCCCTGAACGCGGTGGCCCTGGCGGTCAGCCGCTCCCTGAGCCCGGACGAGATCCTGGGCGGTGCCCTGACGTGCACCCTGGACACCCTCGGCCTCGCCCAGGGGTTGGTGCACCTGGTGGAGCCCAAGAGCGGGCACCTGGTCCTCAGGGCCTGGCACGGCCTCGCAGCGGAGCCCGGGGAGGCGCTGCGTCGCCTGCCTCCCGGAACCGGCTGGACCTGGCGGGCCCTGCAGCAGGAGGAACCCCTGGTCCTGTCCGATGCCGCGGAAGGGGATGGCCTCGGACTGGCCTCCGGGAACCCGCCCTGGCCCGTGTGCGCCGTCCCCCTCTGGTCCCATGACCGGGGCCTGGGCGTCCTCACGGTGGTGGGTCGCCCCGACCAGCAGTTCCTGGCAGAGGACACGGCGCTCTTGGCGGCCATCGGACGGCAGGTGGCCATGGCGCTGGAGAACGCGGACCTGTACGACGACAGCCGGCGCAAGGTCCAGGAGTTCGAGGCGCTGTACCAGCTCGGCCGGACCATGGCCTCGACCTTCAATCTCCAGGATATCCTGAGCCGGATCAGCCAGATGGTGTCCGGCCTGTTGCACGCGCAGGCGATGTCGCTCATGCTGCTGAGCCCGGACGGGCGCGTCCTGTCCACGGCGGCCGGGTACAACCTGTTCGACGAGGCGCTGGAGGCGACCGAGGCAATCCGGTCGCGCCAGGGCAGCAGCCCCAGCCTGATCGCCGTTCGCGAGAAGCGTCCCGTGGCGATCCCGGACATCGCCGCGGACACGGTCTATGCCCCCTGGCTCCAGGCGGCGCAGGCGCAGGGATACGCGGCGTTCCTGGCCATCCCCCTGATCGCCCAGGACCGCCCCCTGGGGTGCATGAACCTGTACATGACCGATCGCCACGAGTTCGACCAGGATGAGATCCAGCTCGTCTCGACCTTCGCCAGCCAGGCGGCCATCTCCATCGAGAACGCCCGGCTCTTCGAGGAGGCGCGGCAGCTTGCCATCACCGACGAACTGACGGGGCTGGCCAATCACCGCCACTTCTACCAGCAGCTGGCGCGCGAGGTGCGGCGCGCCCAGCGGTACAAGCGCCCCCTCACGCTCCTCATGCTCGACCTGGATCATTTCAAGGGCTACAACGACCAGTTCGGGCACCTGGCGGGGGATCAGGCCCTGCGGGAGACGGCGGAAGTCCTGCGCCGGAATGCCCGGGACGTGGACATGCTGGCCCGCTACGGGGGCGAGGAGTTCGCCATCATCCTCCCGGAAACCGACCTGGACCGGGCGGCGCTGCAGGCCGAGCGGGTCCGGGCCGCGGTGGCCGGCCATGCCTTCCGGGGCAAGGATTCCAACCCGCAGGGGGATCTGACGGTGAGCATCGGCGTGGCCACGCTCTCCCCCGGGATGCGCAAGATCGAGGAGCTGGTGCACGACGCCGACCAGGCCCTGTACCGGGCCAAGTCCGGGGGCCGCAATCGGCTGGAGCTGGCGCCGCGCGGCGACCGCCCGGCCGATCCGACGTGAGCCGGCGGGTCCCTGAGGATCTCCAGCCTCTCTTGCCTCGTCCGTTTTCCCCGTCTACACGCGACACCGGCGAGGGGTCTGTCGGAAGCTTCCAATGCAAAACCGACAACCGACCTGCCTGCGCCGTGGCCGCCGCGGCAGGCAGGCGACGGACAACCGGCCAAGTGAAGCAATGCAGAGAGTTGACCGGTTGTCAGTTGTCCGTTTGAAATTTTCCATTGAGCGAATTTCTTGACTGCGGCATGGATCAAGCGGTGGAGATGACCGACGGCGACGGAACCAAGGACGGACAGCCGGTCCGGGTCAGCCTGGTGAATCTGGGGTGTCCGAAGAACCAGGTGGACGCCGAGGTCATGCTCGGGCAGCTCGCGGCGGCGGGGTACCAGATCGAGGAGGCGCCGGAACGGGCCGACCTGATCGTCGTGAACACCTGCAGCTTCATTCAAGACGCGAAGGAGGAATCCATCCGGACCATCCTGGAGGCGGCCGCGCTGAAGCGGACGGGCCGCTGCCAGGCGGTGGTGGTGAGCGGATGCCTGGCCCAGCGCTACGGGCAGGAATTGCCGGCCCTGCTGCCCGAGGTGGATGCCTTCGTCGGGACCGGCGAATTTCCCCGCATCGCGGACATCGCCGCCGCCACCCTCCGGCGATGCGCGGGGGACCGGACCTGGGTCACGGGTCACACGGCGCTGGTCACGGCCGACCTGCCGCGGCGCCTCCTGACGCCGGGCCACTATGCCTACCTGAAGATCTCCGAGGGCTGCGATCGATCCTGCACCTTCTGCGCCATCCCTGGAATCCGGGGTCGGATGCAATCCCGATCGCGGGAGGACCTCCTGGTCGAGGCGCGGCGGCTGGCGGCCGCGGGGGTCCGCGAACTCATCCTGATCTCCCAGGAGACCACCGACTACGGGGGGGATCGCGGCGAGATGCACGGTTTGATCCGGCTGCTGGAGGGCCTGCTGGACATCCCGGCCTTCCGCTGGATCCGCCTGCACTACCTGTATCCCACCCGGGTCACACCCGAGCTCATCGCGCTCCTGGCGTCCGAGCCGCGACTCTGCCGGTACCTGGACATGCCGCTGCAGCACTGTGACGGGGCCGTGCTCAAGGCCATGGGCCGCGGCGGCGACGAGCAGAGCCTCCGGCGACTGGTGGAACGGGTCCGGCGGGCCGTCCCCGACATCACCATCCGCACCGCCTTCATCACGGGTTTCCCCCGCGAAAGCGGGGCGCAGTTCTCCCGCCTCCTCCGCTTCGTCGAGGCAATGCGCTTCGACCGGGTCGGGGTCTTCTGCTACTCGGATGAGGAGGGAACGCCCGCCGCATCCCTGGGTCCCAAGGTTCCCCGCCGGGTGGCCGAGGCGCGGCGCGCGCGCCTGATGGCCGTCCAGGCGGGGATCGCCGAGGAGCAGGGACGCGCCCTGCTCGGCACCGTCCAGGAGGTGATGGTGGACGGCCCGTCCCCGGAATTCCCGGGCGTCCAGTGCGGGCGGACCATGGCGCATGCGCCGGAGGTGGATGGCACGGTCTACCTCCGCGGGGCGAGCGTCCGCCCGGGGACGATGGTGCGGGCCCGGATCCGGGAGGCCTACGAGCATGACCTGGCGGCCGACATCCTGGAGGCAGGGGGCGAGTCATGCGACACCGCGCTCCTGTGACCGCCTCCAGGACGGGCGACGGGACCGGAGCCGCATTGCGCCTGGTCGCCACTGGCGCCGGCGTCGGGCGGCTTCCCTTCGCCCCGGGGACGGCCGGCAGCCTCCTGGGGGCGGTGCTGTGCTTCCCCCTGCTCAGCCTCCCGAGGCCGGTGTACCTGGGGGCCACGGTCCTGCTGGCCGTCCTGGCGGTATGGGTCGCGGGTCGGGCGGCGAGCGAGGCAGGCGAACCGGATCCGGCACACGTCGTGATCGACGAGATCGTGGGGATGTGGGTGGCCGCCATCGCCCTGTCGCCCGGTCTGTACGACGTGGCGGCCGTCTTCCTGCTGTTCCGCCTCATGGACGTGGTCAAGCCGGCGCCCATCCCACGCCTGGAACGGCTGCCCGGCGGGCTCGGCATCGTGGCCGACGACGTCGCCGCCGGCCTCCTGGCCCGCGCGGCCTGGTGGCTCCTCCAGGCGAACTTCGACTTCCTCTAATCGGCATATGGCGCATAGCGTATGGCCTATGGTTCGGCTTGGACCATACGCTATAAGCCATAGGCCATATGCGGCCGTGTGCATCAACGTGGAAACACTTGGCTAAGATGGGCACAGAGATCATAACCATCGGGACGGAAATCCTGTTGGGGCAGATCGTGGATACCAACGCCAGTTGGATCGCGCAGCGGCTGGCCGAGGCGGGCATCGACCTCTTCTACAAGACCACGGTGGGGGATAACGCCGGCCGGATCGAGGCGGCGTTGCGGCGGGCCCTGGAACGTGCAGACGTGATCATCACGACGGGCGGCCTGGGACCCACCGAGGACGATCTGACCCGCGACGTCGTGGCGGCCGTGCTGGAACGCCCTCTGCACCTGGACCCGGACGTGCTGGCCCACATCGAGCGGCGGTTCGCCCACCGCAAGATTCCCATGACGCAGAACAATCGGAAGCAGGCCATGGTCCCCGAAGGGGCCAAGGTCCTCCACAATCCCAACGGGACGGCGCCCGGCCTGTTTCTGAAGGACCGCGGGTGTTGCGTGGCCTGCCTGCCCGGCGTCCCCGCAGAGATGAAGCCCATGCTCACGGAGCAGGTGATCCCCCGCATCCGGGAGACC
>JACPAT010000237.1 GCA_016180655.1 Candidatus Methylomirabilota bacterium
CTCCCCAAGGGGCTCTCGGCTCTTGCTTCTTCGCCCGGCTCTCAGCTCTCGGCTTTTCGCTCGGCGCTCGGCGCTCGACTCTCACTCCGTTGTCCGCTCTCGGCTCGCGGCTCTCGGCTCTCCGCTCGCCCTCGGCTCTCCCCGCTACCCCTCCCGCAACGTCTCGATCATCGGCTGCCGGGACGCCAGCCGGGCCGGCAGGAAGCCCCCCAGGCCGCCCATCACGAGGGAGAACGCCAGGCCGCCGAGCAACAGGTCGGGGGTGATGCGGAAGGCAAAAGAGACCTCGCTGAACGTCCGGAAGTTCGTGGTCCCGGTGGAGAGCCCGTGGATCGGCAGCGCCAGGAGGCACCCCACGACGCCCCCCACCAGCGCCAGGAGCAGCGACTCGGCCAGGAAGGAGAGCAGGATGCTCCCCGGCCGGAAGCCCAGGACCCTGAGGATCCCGATCTCGCGGCTGCGACGCGCGACGGCGGCGTACATGGTGTTCATCACCGCGAAGCTGGCGCCAATGGCCATCACGACCGCCATGAAGCTGCCCAGGACCTTGATGGGGCCGGCCGCCTTCGTCTGCTCGGCGTAGTAGGCCTGTTCCGTCAGCGCCTTCAGGTGCAGGCGCCGGTCCTCGGAGATCCGCTGCTGGATGGCCTGGAGGCCCGGCCCGCTCTCGGCCCGGAGCAGGACCGAGGAATAATCCGCCCGGTCGAAATCCTGGGCCAGCTCCGACTCGTCGGACCAGATCTCCGAGTCGAAGGCGGTGCGCCCGGCGTCGAATACCCCGACGACTCTCCAGAGGCTCCGGCCGAAGCGCAGCGCCGCCCCCGGCTCCGCGTCCTGGAACCTCTCGGCCACGGCGCGGCCCACGAGGATCTCGCGCAGGCCGGGCCGGACGGGACGCCCCCGCACAAGGCGCACCTGGGGCCGCAACTCGAACCCCTTGGTGGAGACGCCCCGCACGATGACGTTGCCCTGCCCACCGTCCCGTTTCGGCAGATTCAGCAGGACGATCAGCTCGGGGGAGACCAGCGGCAGGCCCATCGAGTCCACCGCCACGCCCGGCAGGTACTTGATGACCTGGAGCGAATCCCGCCGTACCACGCTGCTGGTTTCCACCTGCGAGCCCTGCCGCAGCACCACCAGGTTGAGGGGCGTCCCGGTGGTCACGAAGGCCTCCTCCAGGCCCCGGGCCAGGGCCGTGACCCCGATGAAGACCGCCACCACGAGTCCGATGCTCAGGGCGGTCATCACCGTGCTGTAGGCCCGCACCCGCAGGTTCCGGAGATTATACGTCAGCGGGATAGCCATTGGGGGGACAATCTCACCCGACGCGGCGCAGCGCCTCGGCGATGGTCAGCCGGCTCACCCGGCTCGCCGGGAGCGCGGCGCTGGCCAGGCCGATCAGGACCGAGAGGCCGATGCCCAGCAGGACCGTCGAGGGCTCCACGATGAAGATCGGAAAGAGGCCCTGGGTGTACCGCCAGACGTCCACCACCGAAAAGAAGAGGCGCGCCCCCACGCACCCCAGTACGCCCCCGGTCAGGGCGATGACGGCCGATTCTCCCATCAGCACGCCCAGCAGCCGGCGCCGGCCGAATCCCAGCGTCTTGAGGATGGCGATCTCCCGCGCCCGCTCCCGGATGGACATGGCCATGGTGTTGGCCGTCACCAGCAGGATGGTGAAGACCACGACGCTGGAGATGCTGGCGATCAGCGTCTTGACGTTCCCCAGCATGGAGATGAAGCCGAGCTGGAAGGCCCGCTCGGTCTCGGTCTTGGTCTCGGCGTCGCTGTTCTTGAACAGGAGGACGAACTCCAGGTCCACCGGGTAGATCGTGCCCTGGAGGGTGATGCGATCCCCCAGCCGCCACTTGAACCGCTCGACCAGCTTGCGCCCGGCGATGGCCGCGATCCGCTCCGCCCGGAATGCCTTGATCTGCTCCGGCGGAATGCGGTTCTCGGGGAACATCGCGAAGAGGGTGTCGGGATCGCAGGCGAAATTCGCGAAAAAGTTGCGCTCGTCAATGTAGATGCCGCCGAACCAGGTCAGGGCGTGGACCAGCCGGACACCGGGCACGCGCTCAAGCTTGGCGGCATAGGCCTCGGGCAGCCGGTCGGCCAGCGAGGTGGCGCGCCGCACCACCAGCCGGAGGTGGGTGTCCTCCCCCTCCGGCTCCCGGTTCAGCTCCGTGAGGACCGTCATCAGGGTCGAGAGCACGAAGAGGGAGAGGCCGATGCTGACGATCGTCAGGATCGTCCGGCGCGGATTCCTGGCGATGTTCGTCCAGATGAAGCTGGCATACGTCACGGCGTGCCCCGCAAGAAAAGGGTCGTTCTGGAGGAAGCGTCGCTACTATAGGTGTGGAATCCGGGATCGTCAACGTCGCCCCGTACCATTGCAGCCCTTTCGCGGCCATCCGTGGCAGGGCCCGACGGGGCCGATCCCGAGGGGACGGTGAACTCCCTGGTGCAGCGGCGCCTGCGTGAGCTGGCGGAGCAGGCCAGGAGCTTCCGCCGCGACGGCGAGCCTCCCCTCGGGGGATCGGCCGAAACCAAGCACATCCGCCGTGCCTGGGGTCAGGCCCAACAATACAACAAAATCCTCGCCCAATGCCTTGCGCCCGGGTCAGGCCGTACGACATCACAAGTCCTCATCGGGCTGCAACTTCAAATTTGTAAGGCCTGACCCCTTTGTGACTGAGGGAGGCATCGGGCGCGGGCGGTGTCACTCCTTATAATCCAATCCAACGGCGATGAACTTCGATCGGGCGGGTGGACTGGTGAGGAAGGCGACGAACGTGAACTGCACCGTATGGCCCGTCTCGCGGCGGAACGCCTCGGCGAGGTCCACGACCGCCGGCTTCGCGGCACCGGCGCTCATCAGCGGCCGAACCGGCGCTGGCGCTGCTGGTAGCTTCGAATGGCGCGGAGCAGATCAATCTTGCGGAAGGCCGGCCAGTAGGCATCGCAGAAGTAGTACTCGCTGTAGGCGCTCTGCCAGAGCAGGAAGCCGCTCAGGCGCACCTCGCCGCTGGTCCGGATGATCAGGTCGGGATCGGGCAGGTCGTAGGTGTAGAGATATTTACCGATGACGTCGGCGGTGAGCCGGTCGGCGATCTCCCCGAGGGTCAGCCCCTGGCGCCCCCAGTCGCGCAGGAGGCCCCGGACGGCGTCCACCACCTCCTGGCGGCCGCCGTAGCCCACCGCCACGTTGAGCGAGAAGTTCTCGTAGTTCGCCGTGGCCTCTTCGGCGATCCGGATGCCCTCCCGGAGGGAGGGCGGCAAGAGGTCCAGTTGCCCGATGGCCCGGATGCGGACCTGGCGCCGGTGGATCTTCGGATCCACCGCGGCCTCGCGCATCTTCCGCTCGATCAGGGACAGGAGCCGCTCCAGCTCCTCCTGGGGGCGCGTCAGGTTCTCGGTGGACAGGATCCAGATGGTGACCATCCGGATCCCCAGCTCCTCGAACCACTCCAGCGCTTCTTCCAGCTTGGCCGCGCCGCGCTCGTGCCCCTGCAGGACGTCCCGCAGCCCCAGACGCCGGGCGAAGCGACGATTCCCGTCCAGGATCAGGCCGATGTGATGGGGGAGCGGCGCCTGGCGGAGTTCGGCCAGCAGCCGCCGCTCGTACAGGCAATACAGAATGGAGGTCAGCATCCGTCCAGACCCCCGGCCTGCGCCATCGCACCCGGGCGGAGCACCCATGGGATGACGTCACTATTATACTCACAGGGTTCCGCCAGGACAAGACGGCAGTCCCCGCGAGAATCGGGGCCGGGTTCCAGCCCGGGCCTGGACAGCGTGCCCTGCCTGTCCGCCCTCCCCCTACCGCCAGGGAGTGAGCCACCAGAAGAAGGCCCGGGGAACATCCGCCGGGGCGACCACAGGCGCGCGGGCGATCTCGCGCTCTCCGATCCGGACGACCAGGCTGCCCATCCGCTGGCCTTTGCCCAGGGGCGCCCGCATGCCGGCCTGGACGTCTACAGTGGTGCGAATGCCGTCCCGCTCCTCCCGCTTCACGAAGATGCGCAGGTCGCTTCCGGTAACAGGGCGGAGGGCCCCGGTCGCCCTGGGCAGGCGAATCTCCGTCGCCAGCGGGACCCCGGCCTTCGCCACGGTGACCTCCACATATCGGCTGAACCCCTCCTCCAGGAGGCGCGCCGCCTCGGCGAACCGCGCCTTGTTGGTGGGCGCCGCCATCACGACGGTGATGAGGCGGAGGCTCCCCCGCCTGGCCGTGGCGGCGACATTGTATCCCGCCTCCCGGAAGTGGCCGGTCTTCAGCCCGTCCGCCCCGGGAAACCGACCGACCAGGTGATTGCTGTTGCGCAGAATGAATACCCCCTGGCGGAAGGGGGCCTCCGCAGTGGAGGTCCACCGGAGAATATCCGGAAACTTCACCAGCTCCTGGGACAGACGGGCCATGTCCCGCGGCGTGGTGACGTCCCCCTCTTGCCCGGTCCCGGGCGGCAGGCCGTGGACCGAGGCGAAGCGCGTCGCGGTGAGCCCGAGGGCGGCCGCCCGCTCATTCATCCGGCCCACCGCCCCCGGGACGCTGCCGGCCAGCCGCTCGGCCAGGGCCGCCGCCGCGTCGTTGGCGGAACCGATGAGCAACGCCGCCATCATGTCCTCAACCGGAAAGGCTTCTCCCGACTTCAAGAACACCTGGGAGCCGCCCATCTTGCTCGCCAGCGGCGAGGTCAGGACAGGATCCGCGAGCTTCAGTTGGCCATCCCGGACGGCCTCCATCACCAGGAGGGCCAGCATCATCTTCGTCATGGAGGCCGGGGCGCCGGGGCGATCCGGCTCCTGGCTGCCCAGGACATCCCCCGTGGCGGCATTGATCGTGATCCAGGCGAGCGTCTCGGGCGGCGAGGCCCCTGCCGACCTGGTCCGGGGCGGCGCGGCGGAGACGGAGCGGCACAGGAGCACCAGGAGGAGTCCGCTCACGAGCAACAGGGAGGCGCCCCGCCCCCGCCACCATGATCCGCAACTCGTCGCCCCATCGCAGCTGAGTCCTCGCGATCCGATCATCTAGATTCTCCCCCATCCACTATGTGTGTAGTCCACGTCCCGGCCAGAGCGATCGCCCTCACCTCTGCTGGATCAGCCTCACACCTTCCCGAGAGGCGAGGGCCTGGCGAGCAGCGCGGAGGTGGCGACATTCCCGCCGGAACTCCTGGAATCCCAGGCAGGAACAGGAGCGAGCGGACCACTGGCCGTCCTGCCGTGCCACTTCGATCCGGTAGGTCCCGCGCCCGTCGCGGGCGTCACAGACCGGCCCGTGCTGGCCCTGCGACCAGGTGAGCTGCACACCATCCGGCGGACCGTCCAGGAACTCGCGCAGGACCCCCTGGATCCCGTGGGCCGCGGGTCCGTGATAGTAGAATTGCTCCAGGAAGGCATTCACGTGCCGGTAGCCTCGGCGCAGCCCCTGCCAGAGCGCTTCCATTCTCATCCCCGCACTGCACCCCGCGTGCTGTCCGGCTGTCTCACGACCGGTCTCACCCCCGCCCCGCTGGAACGTCCGCCAGAGTCCTCGACGCCCTGACCGACCCTGAGTGTCATTGGACGAAAGAAAAAGGGGTTGCCTGCGACGGCCAACCCCTTGGAACTTCGTGGTGGGCGCTGCTGGGATCGAACCAGCGACCTCCGCCGTGTGAAGACGGCGCTCTAACCGGCTGAGCTAAGCGCCCGGTCGCCACCCGCTGGCGAGCCGCCGCGGATCGCGAGAGGGTCCTTTCATACCATAGCCCACCCGTGTGGTCCAACAAGAATTTTCGGACCGTCCGCCCTTCCGCCCTGAGTGACCGGCGCCGCTTCACCCGTGCCGCCACCTCGGGAATTCTGGTCCTGGCTGGGGGCCAGAAAGACGACGGGCCACGCGGGAAAAACCCGGGTGGCCCGTCAGGGTCGCGCTCCAGTTGTGAGGCGGCTACTGCAGTGCGGCCAGGGCTTCCTCGGCCTTCTTGACCGAGTCGGCGTGATTTCCGGCCTTGTGCAGCTTGTCCGCCTCTTCGACCAGCGTCTTGGCCTTCTTCACCTTGTCGCTGTTCTGGGACATCTTGGCGATCTGGTCGTTGGCCTGCTTTATGAGGCTCGGGCACTTGAAGGCGTACGCCGGCATGCCCACAGCCAGAACCAGGGACGCCACCACGAGAACGAGCACCAGCTTCTTCACGGGATCACCCTCCTCTTCGTATGGTCAACGATTGTGAGACGGTGCACCCTACTCTGTCAGCCTTCACCCGTCAAGAACAACCGATGAGGGCAGATGGTTCCCTCTGCGATCAGATTTTCCCGAAGCCGTCCCCGCCGAAGACCCCGGGCGGGCTGCCCCACCATGGGGGATGGGCCACCCGACGACTTCCTTCCCCTCCCGCCGGGCCGGGGCCTCTTTCGGCTTGCCTTCGCCGCCCGATCCGGACTACCCTTGACCCCGCCTGTCTTCCCCAGGCATATCGGTTCCGGCCGGCACTCTCTTGCAGGCCCCGGACCCGCGAACACCAGAACACCGGAGGCGATCGTCCCCGCCCTTCCCACGCGGGGTGGGGCGGTGCGGAGGCCGACCATGCAGACGACGGTCCAACCCGAGGCCTTGCAGGAACTCCAGCAGAGGCTCGCCTATGCCGAGCATCTGCAGCAGATCATCAACCAGATCCACTCGGCCAAGGATCTGGATCACATCCTGGTGGACCTGAAGGACGAGATCCTCGGCCTCTTCGACGCGGAGCGGCTCACGCTCTACGCCGTGGATGCCGAGCGGAAGGAGATCTACTCCAAGTTCCTGGACATCGACGAGGTCAAGGAGATCCGCGTCCCCATCAGCGAACAGAGCATCGCCGGCTTCGTCGCCAAGTACCGCCGGCCCATCAACATCGGCGACGCCTACAGCCGGGTCGAGCTCAACAGCATCAGCCCCGCCCTGATCTTCGACAGCTCCTGGGACAAGAAGAGCGGCTTCCGGACGAAGCAGATCCTGACCTACCCCATCGTGGCGGAGAACAAGTACCTGGTGGGCGTCATCCAGCTCGTCAACAAGAAGAGCGGCGGGCGCTTCACCAAGAAGGACGAGGAGTCGGTCGTCGAGATCACCAAGACGCTGGGAATCGCCTTCTATACCCAGTTCAAACTGGCCCGGAAGACTCCCACCAAGTTCGACTCCCTGGTGGCCAACTCCCGCATCACCCAGGCCGAACTGGATGTCGCCATCGCCGAGGCCCGCAAGGGGCAGACGGACGTCGAGTCCATCCTGCTGGACAAATACAAGGTCCCCAAGGCCGACATGGGGAAGTCCCTGAGCCAGTTCTACAAGTGCCCCTTCATCGAGTACGACGGCCGCACGGTCATCGATCCCGAGCTGCTCAAGACCCTGAACATGGACTACCTCAAGAAGAACTTCTGGATCCCGCTGAAGCGCGACAAGGACGGGATCCAGATCCTCATCGACGACCCCAACAACCTGGACCGGCTCCAGGACATCAAGCGCATCTTCCCCGGCCGGAACGTCCAGTTCGCCGTCGGATTGCGGCGGGACATCCTGCAGTTCCTGTACGCCGCCAGCGGCGAGGCGGATCCCCTGGCGGCCAAGGGCTCCCTTGCCGAGATCATGGGGGAGCTGGTGAGCGAGGCCGAGCTGGAGAAGCAGGAGGACGTCAGCACCGCGGCCATGGACGAAAACGATAGCGCGATCGTCCGGCTGGCCAACCAGATCATCACGGACGCCTACAAGCAGGGGGCCTCGGACATCCACGTCGAGCCCTACGGGGAGAAGCGAGAGACGATGATCCGGTTCCGGGTGGACGGGAGCTGCTTCGAGTACCAGAAGATCCCGCCGACCTATCGGCGGGCCCTGGTCTCCCGGTACAAGATCATGTCCCGGCTGGACATCGCGGAGCGGCGCAAGCCCCAGGACGGCAAGATCAAGTTTCTGGTGGGCAACAAGGAGATCGAGCTGCGCGTCGCCACCGTTCCCACCGCCGGCTTCAACGAGGACATAGTGATGCGCATCCTGGCGGCCAGCGAGCCCCTGCCCCTCGAGAAGCTGAACATGTCTGAGCGGAACCACCGGGAGATCAAGAACATCGCCGCCAAACCCTACGGGATCATCCTGTGCGTGGGGCCCACCGGATCGGGCAAGACCACCACGCTGCACGCCATCCTGGGCTACATCAACACCCCCGAGCGGAAGATCTGGACCGCCGAGGACCCCGTCGAGATCACCCAGTACGGGTTGCGGCAGGTCCAGATGCAGCCGAAGATCGGCCTGACCTTCGCCGCCGCCATGCGGGCCTTCCTGCGCGCCGACCCCGACGTCATCATGGTGGGCGAGATGCGCGACAAGGAGACGGCCGAAACGGGGATCGAGGCCTCCCTGACCGGGCACCTGGTCTTCAGCACCTTGCACACCAATAGCGCCGTGGAGACGGTCACCCGCCTCCTGGAAATGGGCATGGATCCCTTCAACTTCGCGGACGCCTTGCTGGGCGTCCTGGCCCAGCGGCTGTGCAAAACCATCTGCAAGGAGTGCAAGGAGAAGTATCATCCGCCCAAGGGGGCCTTCGACGAGCTGGCCTTGAGCTTCGGCGAGGAGGCCTTCGTCAGGCTGGGTTACAAGTACGACGACACCTTCGTGTTGTACCGCGGCAAGGGGTGTGAGGCCTGCAAGAACACCGGCTACAAGGGGCGGACGGGCCTGCACGAGCTCCTGATCGGGACCGACGACATCAAGCGGATGATCCAGAAACGCGCCACGGCCGAAGAGCTGTTGAAGGTCGCCCGCGAGCAGGGGATGACCACCCTGGTGCAGGACGGGGTGATCAAGGTGATCCAGGGGTGGACCGACTTCAAGCAGGTCAAGGCCGTGGCCATCAAGTGACCGCCAGGGGTGGGATCAAGCCTGGGCGATCACGTCGATCTCCACCAACGCCCCGCGGGGCAACGACGCCACGCCGACGGTGGAGCGCACCGGCCTGTCCTGGGGGAAGTACTCGGCGTACATCTCGTTCATCATCTGGAAGTCGCCCAGGTTGGTCATGTACACCGTGGTCTTCACCACCCGGCTCATGGAGGTGCCCGCCGCCTCCAGGACCACCCGGAGATTCTCCAGCACCTGGCGGGTCTGGGCGCCGATGCCTCCCTCCACCATGGCGCCGGTCTGGGGGTCCAGCGGAATCTGGCCGGAGGTGAATACCCACCCGTCGAGCTTCAGTGCCTGCTCGTAAGGGCCGATCGCTTTGGGGGCCTTCTCGGTCTTGATCACCTCTCGCTTCATCTCTCCCCCTGTTCGTTCCGAAGGACACTCGAATTGAAACCACAGATAAACACAGATGCACACAGATTCTCCCGAATCAATTGTCCCGGAAAATCTGTGTTAATCTGTGTTCATCTGTGGTTGCGGTTTCTCTCCCGCTGAACTCAGGAGATGATGGGCGGCCTCGGCCACACGCTGTGGCAGGCCCCCCACCGTCCGCAGCTCCTCGACCGAGGCGGCACGCAGGCGCTTCAGGCTCCCGAATCGCTGGAGGAGCAGGCGCTTTCGCCGGGCCCCGATCCCCGGGACCTCATCCAGGACGGAGCGCAGGCCGCTCTTCCCCCGGAGGCTGCGGTGGTACATCAGGGCGAAGCGGTGCGTCTCGTCCCGCACCTGCTGGAGCAGATGCTTTCCCCGCGAGCCGTCCGGAAGGCGAATCGGCTCCGGGGCATCCGGCCGGAAGACCAGCTCCTCCTCCTTGGCCAGGCTCGCCAGGGGTAGATCGGTGAGCCCCGCCTCTTTCGCGGCCAGGATCCCCGCGTTGAGCTGGCCGCGCCCCCCGTCGATCAGTAACAGGTCGGGCAACGGCCAGTCCTTCTTGCCGAATCGCCGCCCCAGGACCTCCCGCACCATGGCGTAGTCGTCGGCGCCCAGCACCGTCCGGATCCGGAAGCGCTTGTACTCCTGCCGGCGTGGCTGCCCGTCCACGAACGTGACCAGGGAGCCCACCGCCAGGACCCCCGAGATGTTGGAGATGTCGGTGCACTCGATCCGCCGGGGGAGGCGGGGCAGGCCGAGGGCCTGTTGCACCTCCGCCAGGGCCCGCTCGCGCGCCGCGGTCGAGGTGAGGCTCTGCGCCAGTAACGCTCGGGCGTTACCCACCGCCATCTCCACCAGGCGCGCCTTGGGGCCGCGTTCGGGGACGCGGATTTCCACCGGGTGGCGGGCTCGCGCCGACAGCATGCTCGCCAGCAGATCCACCTCCGCCGGCAGGTGCGAGGTCAGGATCGTCTTGGGGATGTGGCGCGCCCCCAGATAGTACTGGGCCAGCAGCGATCCCAGCACACCGCCCGCGCCCTCCGGGGGCACCCAGCCGACTCCGCCCCGGACCGCGTGGCGGAGCGGGGCGGGCCGGTGGCCCGAGGTCGGCTGGGTGCCCGCCTCGAAGGCGAAGCTGTCCTGCCCGATCAGCCGGCCGCCCCGGACCACCAGGAGCTGGATGTGTAGTTCGTTCCCCTCCTGGACCAGCCCGAAGACGTCCTGGTCCTCGCCCCGGGCGGAGATGACCCGCTGGTTCTCCGTCGCGTGCCGGAGGGAGGCGATCTGGTTGCGCAGCTTGGCGGCGCGCTCATACTGCAGCCGCTCGGCCGCCTCGTGCATCTGCCGCTCGAGTTGCTGGATGACCTCCTGGTCCTTCCCCTCCAGGACCAGCCGCACCTTCTGCACGATCTCCGCGTACTCCGCCTGGGTCACCAGCCCCTCGCACGGCCCCAGGCACCTGCCCAGGTGATATTCCAGGCACAGGGTGCGCCCCGCGATATTGCGGCAGGTCCGCAGGGGAAAGGTCCGGTTGAGCAGCGCCAGGAGGTCCCACATGGTCCCGGCCGGGACGTAAGGACCAAAATAGAGGGCGCCGTCGTTCTTGATCCGCCGGCTCACCTGGAGAGCCGGGAACGGATCCTTCAGGTTCAGGCGGATGAACGGGTAATGCTTGTCATCCCGGAGGACGATGTTGTACCGGGGGCGCCGCTGCTTGATGAGGTTGCTCTCCAGGATCAGCGCCTCCAACTCATTGGCGGTGAGGAGGAATTCCACGTCGGCAATCTGCCCCAGCATGGCGCCGAGGCGCTCGGCGTCGTAGCCGAAGTCCCGGTCGGTGAAGTAGGACTGGACCCGCTTGCGGAGGGAGAGGGCCTTGCCGATGTAGAGCAGGTCGCCGCGCGCGTCCTTGAAGAGGTACACGCCGGGGGCGTCAGGCAGGCTGCGGATCTTTTCCTGGAGGTCCATGGGTGAGCCTGAGGGTCGTCGAAGGAACGCTCGCACACTTCCCTGCCCTTGTCAAGACGCGCCACGGAGGGGCTTTGTCCTTGACATCCCCTGCCGTTTGGGCTACTTAGCGCGTGTATCGACGGCGATCAGGCATTCCGTCGCGGGCAGCGGCGCATCGGGGCTGGGCCCGCGCGAGGGTGGATCGTCCGCAGGAGCGCGGCATGGCAAGCACCGAGGCCTCTCCGGTCCGGCCAAGCATCCTGGTCGTGGATGATGACGTCGGCGTGCGGGAATCCTTCGAGGCCGTGCTGGCGAAGGACTACGACCTTGTCTTCGCAACCCAGGGCCCCGAGGCGCTGCGCATCCTGAGTTCCCGGGATGTCAACCTGGTGCTCCTGGACATCCGCATGCCGGGCATGGACGGGATCGAAGTGCTCCGCAGGATCAAGGAGCTGAACGAGCAGGCCGACGTCATCGTGGTGACGGCGGTGAAGTCCCTCAAGACGGCCGTCGAGGCCATCAAGCTGGGCGCCTTCGACTACATAACCAAGCCCTTCGACATTCACGAGATCCTGGCCCTCATCAAGCGCGTGGTCGAAAAGCAGGAACTCGTGAAGGAGGTGATGTACCTCCGGTCGGAGGTGGCCCGCGATCACCGCTTTGAGGATCTGGTGGGCCGCAACGTCCGGATGCAGGAGATCTACACCCTGATCACGCGGATCGCCGACAACAACGCCACGGTGCTTCTCAGCGGCGAGAGCGGGACCGGGAAGGAGGTCCTGGCGCGCGCCCTCCACCAGCAAAGTCATCGGGGCCAGCGCCCCTTCGTCGCCGTCAACTGCGCCGCCATCCCGGCCGAGCTTTTGGAGTCGGAGCTCTTCGGCCACGAGAAGGGGGCCTTCACCGGGGCCATCGCCACCATCTACTACCGCCTGAACGTGGTCCCCATCACGCTGCCGCCGCTGCGGCAGCGGCGCGATGACATCCCACTCCTCGTGGAGCACTTCATTGCAAAGTACGACCGGGAGTTCAACCGCAAGGTCAAGGGCTTCTCCGCCGGGGCCACCGCGGCCCTGTACCAGTACGACTGGCCCGGCAACGTCCGCGAGCTGGAAAACGTGATCGAACGCGCCGTGGCGCTGGCCCAGAGCGAGACCGTCTCCTTGCGCGAGTTGCCCCTGGATATCTCGATCCTGGGCCCCGAGACGATCGAGCACATTCAGAAGTCAGGGCTGAGCCTGCGCGAGGCGCGCAACCACTTCGAGAAGCAGTACATCCTGAATATCCTGGAAAAGGTCCAGTGGAATCAGACCGAGGCCGCCCGGATCCTTGGACTGCATCGGAACACGCTGCTCTGGAAGGTCCAGCGTCTGGGCATCGATTCCCGCCCCCACGCGCTCACCGCCTGACCAAGTATTCTGCCCAATTTATTGTGCACACTGCACAAGAATTTGTGAGATGGAGTAACTTACTTCCATCGTTGCAGTTTCCGGTAATTCCCTCTCAATGTTTCGCAGTGAGGCGACGAGGACTGCCCAAACTATTAGGCAAATTCATATTCGAGAGCTGTCCTGTCCCATTGAGATAATTATGCGCCAATTGTGGAGATTTAGCTCCCCTCACACTCCCCGATCTTTCCTGGCATGAACCCTGCTCCATCCTGGTGGCGTCAAGCGGTCACGTTCTAAGTCCGAAAAAACTCTTGGGATCCGTCAGGGTGCAGTAAACAGCGAGGGGTGATGGAGGAATGATCATGAAGAAGCTCATGGTGCTGGTGCTGGTGGTGCTGGGCCTGCTTGCGGTCATGCCGGCGATGGAGATCGACTCCTCGACCCAGGTGTTCAGCCGCGTGGGTATGGCCGAGGGTGGAGGCGGCGACTAATCGCCCCAATGCTCCACAATCTCCCGCCCTGGGGAGTTGGCTGGCGAAAGGACCTGTAAGGTCCGAAATTCGAACGACACAATAGAGCGAAGGGAAGCAGGTCGAGACGACACTCTTCCCTTCGCTTTTTGTGTCTTATGGGTCCGACCTTGAACCGTTGGATAATGGATGCGACTTGACATCCCTGAAAACTGACGCTATACCGACACTGCGATTGATTGTTTCGGAGTTTTCGGAGTTTAGGGTTCGTCACTCTGGCCCGTTCTGTTCTCCTGGGTATGCCCATGCTGCACGTCGTCCCGGCTCTGCTCATCTTGATCGCGGGCCTGCTGACAGGCGGAGCGTGGGCGCAGGACAAAGCCCATGCAGCCGCTCCGAAGTATGGTGGCACCTACAGGCGGCCCCTCGTTAACAACCCATCCACCCTCGACCCCGCGCTCATCGGCGATATCTACGGCTTTACGGTCGCCCAGCAGATTTTTGATGGCCTCGTCCAGTACGATGGGAGCCTCACCATCATTCCGGCCATCGCCCAATCCTGGAAGGGCTCCCGCGACGGCCTGAACTGGTTGTTCTTCCTGCGGAAGGGTGTCAAATTCCACAACGGACGCGAGGTTGTGGCGGACGATGTGGTCTACTCCTTCACTCGGATCCTGGACCCAAAAACGAATTCCAAGGCGGCCGAGGTCTTCTTGAAGGTGAAGGGCGCAAGGGACTTTGTCGAGGGCAGGGCCAAGACCGTCCAGGGGCTGCACGCCCTGGATCGGTACACCGTCCAGATCGAGCTGGCCGAGGCATCGGCCCCGTTCGTCGCCAGCCTGGCCATGGGGTACATCAAGATCGTCCCACGGGAGGCCATCGAGGAGCTTGGGCCGGCGTTCGGGCTGCGGCCGGTCGGGACCGGACCCTTCAAGTTCGTCCGCTGGAAGAAGGACGAAGAGATCGCCCTCGAGGCGAACCAGGACTACTATGCCGGACGGCCGTTCCTGGACAGACTCGAATACAAGGTGTACCCCGGAGCGCCATGGGATAAGATTTTCGCCAGTTTCGAAAGCGGGGGAGTGGAGGACACCGTCATCCCTGCCGCGGAGCTTGAACGGGTGCAGGAGAACCGCCGCTACCAGTTTGTCCGGCGGCCGATTTTGGGTACTCGGTTTCTCGGCTTGAATACGAGCCAGGGGCCCCTGGCCAATCCGCTGGTTCGGCAAGCCGTCAGCTATGCCATAGATCGGGAAGCGCTGGTCCGGGACATCCACAAGAACCGATACAAGTCGGCCCACGGCTTTCTCCCACCAGGAACCTATGGTTATGATCCGCAGTTCCGTCCGTTTCCGTACGATCCCCAACGGGCCAGGGCCCTCCTGGTCAAGGCGGGATATCCGGGCGGGAAGGGCCTCCCCGTTTTGCAGCTCTGGTCAAGCGTCAGACCGCCCGACATCGAGCGGGAGCACGAGGCCATCAAGAAGTACCTGGCCGATGTGGGCATCCAGCTCGAGCTGCATTACAACACGAACTGGCCGAGCTTCAACAGCCAGGTGTATGAGGGCAAGTTCCCCATCTTCCGGTATAGCTGGGTTGCCGACCTGCCGGAGCCGGACAACTTCCTCTATCGCCTTTTTCATTCCCAGAGCCGGAACAACATGACTCGCTACCGCAACGACCGGGTGGATCACCTCCTGGATCGGGCGCGAGCGGAGCAGATCTATCTCAAACGGATTGACCTGTACCGCCAGGCCGAGAAGTTGATCATGGAGGATTCGCCGCTCATTCCGCTCAGCTACCTGAACTACGAGCGGCTCTTCCAGCCGTATGTCCGAAGCGTCGAGGTCAGCGCCCTGGGCGACCCCTACATTCCCATGCGGAAGATCTGGCTCGCCAAATGAGTGAGGACCAGGGCAGCAAGCGGTCCGCGTGGTCCTGGCGGGACTGGGTGGCACACCTGAGCTTCCAGGCCAAGCTGGCGCTCATGGTGAACCTGCTCATCATCCTGCTGATCGTCGGATCCGCCCTGCTGGTGGAGCGCCGACAGCGCATCGCCATCGTCCAGGAGGTG
>JACPAT010000344.1 GCA_016180655.1 Candidatus Methylomirabilota bacterium
ACGCCATCATCGGCTTCTCGGAGGTGCTGCTGGATCCCTCGCTGCAGGTCACCGAAGAGGAACGGGCGCAGTTCCTGATGGACATCCTGAACAGCGGCCGACACCTGCTCGGCCTCATCAACGAGGTGCTGGATCTCTCCAAGATCGAGGCCGGTCGCATGGAGTTGAATTTCGCGCCGGCGGCCCTGGGCGACGTCCTGGAGGCCGTACAGAGCACGATGCGGCCGCTGGCGGCCAGGAAGGCCATCACCTTCCAGGTCGTGGGCGACGACAAGGTCGGTCCTTTTCCCATGGACGCCGCCCGCGTCAAGCAGATCCTGCTGAACCTGGTGGGGAACGCGATCAAGTTCACCCCCGACGGCGGGCGGGTCACTGTGACGGCCCGCCAGGTGCCCGGTCTCCCGTCGTCGGTCTCCCGTCCCGAGCCGGAAAGGGCGACTGGGGGCTGGGGACTGGGGACTGGGGCCGAGTGGCTGGAGATCGCCGTCGCCGATACGGGCCCGGGCATCTCCCCCGAAGACCACGAGCGGATCTTCCTGGAGTTCCAGCAAGCCCAGACGGCCAGGGACGCGGCCAAGCCGGAGGGAACCGGATTGGGCCTGGCCCTGGCCAAGAAGTTCGTAGAGCTCCACGGGGGACGGATCTGGGTGCGGAGCGACGTCGGGCGTGGGAGCATCTTCACATTCACCCTCCCGATGCGCGGCATCCCGAGCCCGACGATCCCCCGCACGGCTTGACGGTCCTGAGCCGGAGAGGAGTGCGGCCTGTGGCGACACGGAAGCGCACCGCGACAAAGCCTCGGACGGCCCGGTCCCCGGTCGGATCGGGACGGCGGCTCCCCGCCACGCGAGGAACCAAGTCCCGCGCGTATCCTTCCTGGCTCCGGGAACTCGTCGGCCTCCTGCGATCCATGCCGTTCTTCGAAGGCATCCCGACGACCCGCCTGGCGCAGATTGCCCGCCAGATGAGGCGCCGACGCCTCTCCAGAGGGACCGCGATCTTCCGGCAGGGGGATCCGGCGCGGGAGTTCTGCCTCCTGACATCCGGCCGGCTGGAGGTCACCGTCCAGGGGGGCGATCCAGAGAGTCCCCCGGTAGGAGTCATCGAGGCGCCAAGCTGGTTCGGGGAACTGGCGATCGTGACGCGCCAGCCACGCACCGCAACCCTGACCGCCCTGAGTGACAGCGAGGTGTGGACCCTCTCCCGCAGGCGATTTGAGGCGGTGTTCTCCCGGCACCCGGAGCTGGGCCGGAATCTCCTCCGCACCCTCAGCGAGCGGATCCAGCGGAAGGACCAGGACTTCCTCGGCCAGTCCGCCCTGGCCATCGAGCGCGCCCGGCTCCTCAGCGATCTGCGGGAGCGCAACAAGGAATTGGCGGCCCTGACCGAGGTGGCCCGCGCGCTCAGCGCCTCCCTGGACCTGGACCAGACCCTCCAGACCATCAGCACCCATGCCGCCCAGCTCACGAAATCCGACTCCGCCAGCATTTTTCTCTACGCTGAGGAACGAGACGCCTTCGAGGTCCGCGCCTCCTACAATACGCCGGAGGCATATCTCCTCGAGGCCGAGGAGCGCCGCATCCTGGGTCCCCGGAACGCCGGCGATGAATCGGTGCGAAGCCGCTCCCTGATCTCCCGGGCGGTGGTCGAGCGGAGTGCGGTCCAGGTCCCGGACGTGGCGGCCACCACGGAGTATCCGAACCGGGATCTCCTGCTCCGCTGGGGATATCAGGCCGTCCTCGCCGTCCCCCTCCTTCATGGGGAGCGGGTCATCGGGGCCATGAATGTCCGGCGGATGCGAGCGGGGGCATTCTCCGCGCGGGAGGTCGACCTGGTGACGACCTTCGCCCGCCAGTCGGCCGTGGCTATCGAGAACGCCCGTCTCTTCCGGGAGATCCAGGACACGGCGCGGCAATTGGAGGAGGTATCCCGGCACAAGTCCCAGTTCCTGGCCAGCATGTCTCACGAACTGCGCACCCCGCTCAACGCCATCATCGGCTTCTCCGAGGTCCTGCTGGACCCGAATCTGGGCGATCTGCCCCCGGAGGAGCAGCGGGAGTTCCTGACCAACATCCTCACCTCCGGCAAGCACCTCCTCCGCCTCATCAACGACGTCCTGGACCTAGATGGAGCGGCACCCGGAGGCGGTCAGTCTGGCCGACACGGTCGAGGGGGTCCTGGGCACGGTGAAGCCCCTGGCGACGAAGAAGCAGGTCCGGGTGAGCAGCACCCTCGACCCCGACCTGCCCCCGGCCTGGGCGGACCCGCCTCGGCTGAAGCAGATCCTGTACAACCTGCTCAGCAACGCGATCAAATTCACCCCGGCGGGCGGGCAGGTGACGGTCACGGCCCGCCAGGTGCCCGGTCTCCCGTCGCCGGTCTCCCGTCCCGAGCCGGAAAGGGCGACTGGGGACCGGGGACCGGAGACCGGGGCCGAGTGGCTGGAGGTCAGCGTGGCGGACACCGGAATCGGCATCCCCGAGAAAGACCTGGAGCGCATCTTCGAGGAGTTCGAGCAGGTCGCCGATCCCACCCGCCCCCGGCAGGAGGGGACGGGCCTCGGCCTGGCACTGGTGAAGAAGCTCGTCAGGATGCATGGCGGAACCGTCCGGGTTGCCTCTACGCCCGGGAAGGGAAGCACGCTCACATTTACCGTCCCCGCCGCCGACCTATGACGGGGGCGCACAGGCTGGGAGGGATCCGCGGGAACCCAGGCAACATTTCTTGGACCGAGGAGGCGTGGGATGGGCGCCAAACGGATCTTGTTGATTGAGGACAACGCGGTCAATCGGCGGCTGGCGCAGTTCCTGCTGAAGTCGCAGGGATACGAGGTCTGGGAGGTCGGCAGTGCGCCGGAGGCCTTCGCCTCGCTGAAGGAAAGGCAACCGGACCTGATTCTCATGGACATCCAGTTGCCCGGCATGGACGGCCTCACCGCGACCAGGCAACTGAAGGGAGACCCCACGACCCGGGACATCCCGGTGCTGGCCGTCACCTCATATGCCATGAAGGGGGACGAGGCCAAGGCCTTCGAGGCGGGCTGCTCCGGCTACGTGACGAAGCCGATCGACAAGACGCTCTTCCTGGAGGCGGTGGCCGGAAGGACTAGGAGGGCGGCTTCGGCCGATCGAGGGAGAGGTTCGCGGTGGGATCGGCCAGGTATCGCTGGGCCGCCTCCGCCGACACGTGAGTCTTGAGGAGGTCGTGGATGACCCGGCGCTGCTCCTGGACCTCGGTGGTGAGCGCCCGGATGCGCAGGAGCGACCGGGCCCGCGTGAGGAGCTCCAGCTTGTTGATGGGCTTGGTCAGGATGTCATCCCCACCGACGTCCAGGGCCTTCATGTGGTCTTCCATCTCGTGGAGGGCGGTCAGGAAGACGACGGGGGTCTGGCGAGTCTCCGGGGCGGCGCGAAGGCGCTGGCAGACCTCGAAGCCGGTGAGGTCGGGCATCATGATATCCAGCAGGATAAGGTCAGGCTGTTCGGCCGCCGCGACCGCCAGGCCATCCGTGCCGCAGGTGGCGGTCACGACCTCATACCCCGCCCCCCTGAGCAAGGCGCGGACCAGTTTGATGTTGGCCTCCGTATCATCCACCACCAGGACTTTCGGCTGGGATGCCGCCATGACCCCGCAACCCTCCCTTCCGCTGGGAAATCGCGCGGGAAGCTTACACCGGCCGCCGCGTAAGTCAAGCGGGAAGCGTCATCGGTGCCGGTGCCGACGCGGCCGATCGCCTGGAGCCGCCCTGACCATCGGGCCTGGCGCCCTCGCCCGGGTCCGGCGGCAGGGAACATCTGCGCCGTGGCGGCCGGGAAGCCCCGGCGGTGACACCCCGCCCCGGCCGCGCGCGCCGCTTCCTTCCCGCAGCAAGGAGACAGGACCATGACGCCTCGGGCCGTCCTCGGCATCGGCGGCTGCATCGCGTGTCTCGCCGTGGGGGGCCCCGTGCGGGCCGGTGAGCAGCCTTCGGCCGCGCCGATGCTCCTCAAGGCGAAACCGGCGGTGGTAATCATCGTGACCGAGGTCTCGGGCGAGGTGCGTCTGGGCTGCCCGAACAGGTCGCCCCAGCGGGTCACGCCCCCCGCCAGCCAGGCCCACGGCACCGGATACGTGGTCACCCCCGATGGATACATCCTCACCAACGGGCATGTGGTCCAGCCGTACTACGAAAAGGACGACCGGGAGGTCCGGGAAGCGTTCCTTCAACAGGCCATCGAGCAGGCCTGCCTGGAATCGGGCCTGTCCGATGACCGCAAGAAGGCGGCGGTCGAGCGCCTGGTTCCGCGGGTGGCGCCCACGGCAACCGTGGAGTTGAAGAAGACGCTGGCCGTGGTCCTGCCCAACCGGGACAAGCTCGTCGCCGAGGTCAAGGCCTACAGTCCCGCCCTGTCGGAGCGGCCGGGCAAGCGGGTGTCCGGGACCGGCGGCGGCGCGACGGAATCCGGCAAGGATGTGGCCGTGCTGAAGATCGATGCCAGGAACCTGCCCACCATCCCCCTGGGGGATTCCGACCGGGTGCAGGTGGGCCAGCCCATCCGCATTCTCGGATTTCCCGGCGTCGTCATGTACCACGATCTCCTGGATCGCCGGAGCGCCGTGGAGGCCAGCGTGACCACCGGACACGTCTCCAGCCTGAAGCTGGACGCCCGCGGCGGCCAGGTCATTCAGACGGACGCGGCCGCCTCGTGGGGGAACAGCGGCGGGCCGGCCATCAACGAGCAGGGGGAGGTGGTGGGGATGCTCACCTTCATCTCCCTGACCTCGGACGAGACGCAGGCGATCCAGGGCATCGTGAAGGAGTTCGCCCGGGCCGCGGGGGTGGCGCTGGACAAGACCAGCCCCTTCAACGTCGTGTGGCACGAGGCCGTGGACCGGTACGCGCGGGGGGACTGGGCCGGCGCGCAATCCCGCCTGGATGCCGCCAATCGGCTCGTGCCGAACCTTCCGGACGTCCAGCGGCTGCAGACCGACACCCAGCTTCGCCTGCTCCAGGCGTCTCCGTGGCCGTCTCCCCTGCTGTTCGGAGGCTTCGCCATCGCCGCCCTGGCAGTCGCCGGGGGCGCCTGGGTGGTGCTGCGCCGGCGCGGACGGCCGGTGCCGGCCCCCGCGGTCCCCGAGCCGGTCACGACCGCTCCTCCCGCCGCCCCGTCCCCTCTGCGGCTCCCGGCGGCGGAGCTGGCGCGCGCCCTGACCCAGCGCCAGGACTTGGTGATCGTGGATCTTCGGACGCCCGCGTCGTACACCGCCAGCTCCGTGCAGGCCAATGGGGCCCTGCGGGCGAGTCCGGAGGAAATCGTCCAGGTCTGCGCCGCCCTGGCGCGCACTCAGGGGATCATTCTGTACTGCGATTCCCCCGGTGAGGCGACCAGCGCCCGCGCCGCTCGGCTCTTGGTGGATCAGGGGTATACCCGGGTCGCCGTCCTGGCCGGGGGATTCGCCGCGTGGGAGGGGGCCAGCCTGCCCCTCGAGCGGACCCCCCATGCGAGGATCGGGGTGACCTCGGCCCCCCAGACCGCACTCCAGGTGGAGGGTCCGGGGAGCGGACCGAGCCTCAACGCTCAGATTCCGGTGGACTTGCAGGTGGGGGTGAAGGGGGCAGGCCCGTATTTCAACGCCAGGGCGACCACGTTACGGATGGCGGGGCTTCGCCTGGCAACCACGGAGATGCTGCCGGTTGGCCAGAAGCTTCGCCTGACGATCTATCTGAAGGGTGAGCCCCTGGAGGTCACCGGTCAGGTCATTGGAGCCGATTCCCACACCCTGGCCGGGCAGCCCCACGGGGTCGAAGTGGCCTTCGATCCGCCGAACGAGGAAGCGGCCACCATCTTGGAGGGATTTATCCTTGCCCGCTGGAGCAGGGGCCCAGCAGTTTGAGCCTGCTCCACAGGTCTTCCACAAAAAAACTCACAGGTATCCCCCCGGTCCCCGAATTCGACCCAGGCCTTCTGCCTCGCCCACGCCCGATGAAAGTTCTCCAAGAATTTCAGTCGGATACCTGGTGATCAGGGAATCTGTCTGAAAAAATTTCATAACGGTACAACAATGTGAAATCAATAAGTTATCTTTTGTCTGACATTACTTGTGAAATTTTCTTCCTTGACAGGATTTTTTCGCTCTTATATCTTACCGACCAACCGGTTAGTACATGGGTGGGAGATGCCGACAACCCTCAGAGAG
>JACPAT010000238.1 GCA_016180655.1 Candidatus Methylomirabilota bacterium
GTCCCACAGCGGGAAGGTTGGCAGGACGGAGGTACGCAGTCATGAGGAATGAGTTTACAGCGCTTTTCGAGCGGGACGGAGATTGGTGGATCGCCTACTGTCCGGAGATTCCCGGGGCGAACGGCCTCGGGAAAACAAAGCAGGAGGCCCGCCAAAGTCTTGCGGATGCCATCTCGCTGATCTTGCAGGATCGTCGGGAGGATGGACTCCGGGGGGTGCCACCGGATGCCGAGCGTGAGACGGTGGTCGTGACGTGAAGCGAAGTGCGCTTTGCAGCACCTTCGCAGACACGGCTGCCACTTCAAGCGGGAAGGACGCTCCCACTCTCTCTGGACGAACCCCACTACTGGCGCGGTTGAGGCGGTTCCGAGACACACCGAGATCCCCAATCTTCTGGCGCGAAAGATTTGCCGAAACCTTTCGGTCCCGGAACCGGAAAAGTAGAGGCTGGATGTCTAACCTAGCCATGAACCTGCCCGCGGCTCCGCATCGGTCCGGCGATCGGCTGATGCCTGGCCGTTAGGGCACCGATGATCTCAAACGCTGACCGAACCATTCTCATTTCTTCACTGGGCTGGGTGGACCACGATACTCTCTGGCGATTCGACGTGCCAACCGCGCGGGTTGAGCGGTTTCCCCTTGGAAGCGGCGCGCAATACCTCTCCCTTCACTCGTCCGCAGCAGACCGTTTCGTTGTGAGCCATCACTTCGACGGAGGGCGCTTTGAGCTGACAGTCCGCCCCTTTTCTGATCCCTCGCAGGTTCTTGCGCGCGCCACCGTTACAAGAGTTGAGAGAGGACTTGTTGGCGATTCAGCGGCATGGAATGGAGTTCCGCGGCTGTATGTTGGTTACTTGAGCTTCGCGCCCTGGAATGACTTCGTCTTGTTCATGGTCTCGCCTTCGTCGGGCCAAGTCGAGGTGCAGAGGCTCGAGTGGTATGACGACTCCTATGACAAGGGGTACCAGGCCGTCGTCGATGTTCTGGAAGTTCCGGGTGAGCGCGCAGCGTTGGTATCCGTGCAGCGAAGCTCTCAACTCATCCTGCACGATCTGGCGACCGGCCGGAAAATCGGCATCGTCGAACTCGGCGCGCGAGGAGGCAACCCGCAGCTCCAATACAGGAGCTCGGCGCAGGAGATCTGGGCGAGTGACTACGACACGATCGCGGTGATCGCCCAAAAGGACTGGCGGGTTATCAGGAGCGTGCGCCTGCAAGATGCGGCTCTTGGCACGCAGCAATTCATTGGCAACTATTCGTTCGCCGCCGATGAAGCGAGTTGTGTCGTCGCTCGCCCGTTCAGCGGTGACGTCGTCGAGATCGTGTCTTCAACGCTCAAAATCAAGCGCAAGGCAAAGCTCGGACGGCAACCACTGGAAGGAATATGTCTCCCTGGCGGGAAGGTTGTGGCGCGCGACTGGAAGACCGGAGATGTACTACACGGCACGCTCGCCCGACGCTGGTTTGCCGGATAATGGGAGGTCAATATGTCATTGTACCGTGCCATCGGGCCCTTGTCCTGATTGGCTGATACCCTCTGCATAGGAACCCTGATGCCCACCTCTGTTTTCCTGCCCGTGACGGTGGACAAGAGCCACCTGATGAAGGACGCGCCGCGCGACCCCCGCAAGGCCTTCGACCGCCAGAGCAAACTCCTCCGCGACGCCTTCACCGACAACCAGGACCACGCAACCGCAAATGAACGCAAATGAACGCAGATAGGGGTCTTCTATTCGTCAGACGCTGCATTCAGACTTCGCATATTCCTCCGGAATGCTTTCCGTGGCGGACTTTCGCCTTGACAGGCAAGGACCCTGGGCTAAACTAGCGGCGCCTGACCACCAGGCATCCTCTAATAATAAAGGGCGAATAGCTCAGGGGGAGAGCACCTGCCTTACAAGCAGGGGGTCGGAGGTTCGAAACCTCCTTCGCCCACCAGCCCCCCGGATTCTTCCTCCATAGTGTACCGGGGGCCCGTCGGGACCGGAACTCCAGGTCAGACGGCTCCGGGAGCGGATCCCTCCACAGTCAGTCCACAGGAAACCCACGCGAAAATCTGCGTTATCCACAGAAAAAATTCCAATGTCCGCAGGTTGTTCTATTGCCTTCCCATGACAAGAATGGATAGCATAGAATCCTCGATAGCTACGGGCTGGCGCTGCCCGGGTAGGGTCGGCAACCTCGCAAAAGGCCGCAGGAAAGGGGAGGGACCTGATGACAGCCGGATCGGAGCCTTCGCCGGGCTGGATTCAGGTTTGCGCTTGGTGCGGGATCTCTCTTCCTGCGGGAGAGACGCCCCCCATTCCTCCGGCCGGCACGTCCACTACGACTCACGGCATCTGTCCGAATTGCCGCGAAGAGTTCATTCGCGCTCTCACCGCCGAGTGGGCGGCGGCTCGGCCAGCGAACCCCTCGACGGGCGAGGCGGCCTGAGATCGTCTCACCCCACAGCTCTTTCCCCTGGCTTCTGCCGCTGACAGTCTACCTCTTCCCCTTCCGCCCCAGCAGGGGGCATGTGTGACCCGACCCCCGCGAGGTCTCCGAGGGGCTTGCCCTCTCGTTCTGCTTGAGATATGTTTCAGACACCCCAAGGCTGGGCGATGGGTTGCCGCGCCCGGACCGGAGGGCACGGGACTCAGATGCCGTCGAGGAGGAAGAGACGATGGGACTGCTGGACAGGTTGACCTCGCTCTTCTCGTCCAGGCCGTCCAAGGAGGCCGATGACGCCATCCACATCTATGTGGAGTGCGGCCGGTGCAAGTCCCCGGTTCACGTCCGACTGGACAAGCGGCACGACCTCAGCCAGGGGGAGAAGGGCGGCTTCTTCGTCCGGAAGGAGATCATGGACAGCAAGTGCTTCCGTCTGATGACAGCAGAGATCATGTTCGACACCGGCTACCGCATCCAAACCCAGGATCTGCAGGGGGGCCGCTTTCTCTCGAAGGAGGAATTCGAGGCCGCCACGGCTTCCGAGGCAGGCCCCGATCGTCCAGGCAGGCCAGGCGGAGCCTCCCCTCTCTGACGTGCTGCGCCTGCCCTGCTCCAGAGTTCCGCCTCCCGCCGCCTCCCGACAGCGGGCTTCTTCGCCACCCGCTCTCGCCTCGATCAGATTCCCTCCACGTCCATCACGCCGGGTTGCCTCCCGCACGGACCAATTGATGCAGATGCATCATTGACAGGCCGCACGAGGAGGTAGATTGTGAATAAAAAGGTGATCCGGAGAATCGGGGCCGGATCGTGGTCCGCGGGAAATGGAGGGAGCCATGAGCCATCCATGGGTCGTCGTGATAGCCGTGCTTGCCGTCGCAGCACTATACGTCCTGCTGCCCCTCGTGGCCGATACCTTTCGTCGGTTCCGCAGCCGCAGGATGCTGAGCTGCCCGGAAACCGGCGGGAAGGCCGAGGTTGGCATTGACGCCTCGCGCGCTGCGCTCACCTCGGCGTTGGGCAGGCCGCAGCTTCGGGCAGAGGATTGCTCTCTGTGGCCGGAGAAGAAGGACTGCGGTCAGGAGTGCCTGACGCTTGCCGAGGTTGACAGGCCGGAGCCTGTGCAGTTGCAGGCCCGCTGACCGACGCCGCGCCCGGAATCCACCACCTTGTAGCGGGCCCTCCGAACCTCACCCCGCCGTTCGCGCGATTGCACGCGAGTGGTGCGGGGCCGGCGACGCTGGCCCCGCCCTCTTATTCCTCTGCCCCGAGATCTTTTCGCTTGTCACCCTCGTCTCTCCTGAGATAAAAAACCCGTGTGCCAGACCACAAGGAAGGGAGGTTCATCGCGCCCATGGAACCGGCAGGGGAAGCATTCCTCGAACGATTGCAGTCCGAGGTCCTGGTCTTCGACGGGGCCATGGGGACGATGCTCTTCGAGGCGGGTCTGGTGGACGGGGCCTGCCCGGAACTCTGGAACGACACCCGGCCCGAGGTGATCCAGGGGATCCACCGCGCCTACTTCGACGCGGGGAGCGACCTGGTGGAGACGAACACGTTCGGCGGCACCCGACTCAAGCTCAAGCCGTATGACCTCCAGGATCGCGTCCGGGAGCTGAACGTCAAGGGGGCATCGCTGGCCCGGTCGGTCTGCCCGCCGGGCAAATTCGTCGCCGGATCCATCGGGCCGACGGGCCATCTCCCGGACACCTTCGAGCCGCTGGGCGATACCCCCGCCGAGGTGTTTTACGAGAACTTCCGGGAGCAGGCCCTGGCCCTGGCCGAGGGCGGCGTGGACCTCTTCGCCATCGAGACGATGATGATCCCGGACGAGGCGATCATCGCCATCCGGGCCGCCAAGGAGGCGACCGGCCTCCCCGTGATGTGCAGCATGTTCTTCCAGTGGGGCCGGGACAAGAACATTGACCGGACCATGTGGGGGACGACCCCGGCCCAGGCGGCCCGCCTGCTCCTGGAGGCCGGCGCCGACGTGGTGGGATGCAACTGCGGGGACGGCGGCCCGGCGCGCGCGGCGGTCATCATCCGGGAGATGCGGCAGGCCGTCGGTGACTTCCTGGTGGCGTACCCGAACGCCGGGCTGCCAAAGATGGTGGACGACCGCACGGTGTACGAGTTGCCGCCCGAGGCCATGCCCGAGGCTTATCCCCCCATCCTGGATGCCGGGGCCAACGTCGTCGGTGCTTGCTGCGGCAGCACGCCCGAGCACATCCGGCGGATCGCCGAGGTTGTCCGGGCCCGCCGCCGGCCGTGACCCGTCCCTGTCCTGAACCCAGACACTATAATTGAACCGCAGAGGACGCAAAGCACGCAAAGAATTCCTGGGCTGAAGGCTCCCGCACAATTCGCTTGACCCGGATGGGGCGCTAGGAGAGACTTCCCCGCCAACAGTACTGGTGGCACGAGCTTCGGTCCAGGCGACTGGGGAAGGGCGCCATGCGACCGCACGAGCGACAGCCCGCCCTGCTGTCAGGGCTTGACCGCTGCGCAGGGGCCAGACTTTACTCCGGCGGAGCCCTGCATTCATCCCTCCCCTCATCCACCCCGCGGAACGTCGCCGTCACCCCGGACCCTTCATTCCCATAGAGCGACACATGTCAAGCCCACGCCAGATAATCCCAAGAATTTCACCGCCAAACTGCACTGTTCGGGATAATGCAGCCATCATCCTCATCGGCGGTGGGGTGGTGCATCCAGCGATTGCCCAGTTCCCGGCGAAGGCGGGACGCCGAGCCGACGGACGACCACAGACGCCCCGCGTGACAGTGAGCGGCGGGGAGAAAGGAGCCTGACGATGTTTTCGAGGGGGAGGGGACATTTCACGTTGGGGCTGGTGCTCTCGGGCCTGGTCGCGGCCCTGGTGGTGGGCGGCCCGGGCCTGCCCCAGTCGCAGGCGCAGCAAGTGGTCAACATCTACACCACCAACGATCCACCCGAGAACGAGGCCCTGTTCAAGGAACTGGAGGCGGCCACCGGCCTCAAGGTGAACCACGTCCGGATGTCCAGCAGCGAGCTGTGGGCCCGCGTCCAGGCGGAACAGCCAAGAGTCGGGGCCGACGTCCAGTGGGGGATGCCCAACGCCTTTGCCCGCCAGGCGAAGAAGCAGGGGCTGCTGCTGTCCTACAAGTCGCCTGCCTGGGAGGGGGTGCCCGCCGAGTTCAAGGACCCGGACGGGACCTGGTACGGGTGGTCCTACTGGTTCAACGCCATCACGGTGAACCGGGACATCCTGGCCAAGAAGGGGCTGACGGCGCCCAAGAGCTGGGACGATCTGCTCGACCCCAAGTGGAAGGGCGAGGTCGTGATGCCGAACCCTGGAACCTCCGGCACCGCGTACCTCGCCGTTTCCGGGCTCTTCCAGCTCATGGGCGAGGAGAAGGGGTGGAAGTACCTGGAGGCCCTGGACAAGAATGTGGCCCAGTACACCAAGTCCGGCTCCGCCCCGGCCGAGATGGTTGCCCGCGGCGAGTATGCGGCGGCCATCACCTGGGACCAGGCCGTGATGTCACGAGTGCAGAAGGGATTCCCCATCGAGTTCATCATCCCCACCGAGGGGACCCCCCTGGACCTGGACACCATCGTGATCTTCAAGTCCGCCAAGAACGTCGAGGCGGCCAAGAAGGTGGTGGACTTCGTGGGGAGCGAGCGCGGCATGCGGGCGGCCGCCAAGCTGCGATCCAAGGTGACGCGCCCGGGCATCCCGGGACTGGTGACCATCGAGCCGAAGCTGATGAACTATGACTTCGACTGGGCCGGCGCAAACCAGGAGCGCATCATGAAGGCCTGGAAGGATAAGTTTGGCAAGTAACCGACCATGGGCGTTCGGTAGTTCGAGCGTTCGGTGGTTCGGACGTTCCAGAATACTCGAACGCCCGAACACCCGAACGGTCGAACGCTTTTCAGTGTTGTCCGGATGGGGTGTTGGTGTCTGACCAGACCCTGACCGTCGCGACCACGACGCCCTGGGCCTCTGCCCGGTCCCGCCTGGCGGGACTCGGCGCGGAGGCCCGGGCGGCCGCCCGAGACCCCGCCTTCCTGGCGGTGGGCATCCTCCTCACGGGGCTGGTGCTGGTGTTCACCGTCCTGCCCATCGGCACCGTACTGATCCGGAGCCTCCAGCCGAAGGAGGGCATGTTCACCTGGGAGAACTTCCTGGAGTTCTTTTCCCGCCGCGCATACTATCGGGCCCTCATCAACAGTCTGATCCTGAGCACGGCCAGCATGGTCCTGGTGACGACGACGGGATTCGTCATGGCGTACCTCTGCACCCGCGGCCCCAGGGTTCTGCGCGGCCCCCTCACCTTCATCAGCCTGCTCCCCTTCGTCGCGCCGCCGTTTGCGTTTTCCGTCGCGCTCATCATCCTGGGTGGGCGGCGAGGGTTCGTGACCCAGCTCCTGGGCCTCAACGTCAGCATCTATGGCTGGCCGGGGGTCCTGCTGGTGCAGGTGGTGTCCTTCCTGCCCATCGCCTTTCTCCTGATCGAGAATGTGCTGGTCTCCCTGGATCCCAGCCTCGAGGATGCCGCGGACGATCTGGGGGCGCGTCCGGAGCGGATCCTTCGCACGGTGACGATCCCCCTGGCCTGGCCCGGCACGCTCAAGGCCGCCCTCTTGGTGTTCATCCTGGCCATCGCCGACTTCGGGAATCCCATGATCATCGGGGGCGGGATGTCCCTTTTGGCCACGGACGCCTATTCGCTGGCGGTGGGCGAGCAGAACCTGCGGATGGCCAGCGTCCTCTCGGTCTTCCTGGTGATCCCCAGCCTCTTCCTGTTCGTCATCCACCGGTATCTGCTGCGGGAGACCCGGGTCACCACCATCACCGGCAACCTGGCCTCGTCCCAGTCGCGGCGGAGCAGCCCGATCATCCTGATTCCCATGCTGGCGGTCGCGGCCGTCGTGGGTCTCGTCATCCTCGCCCTGTTCGGCGTGATCTTCGTGGGGGCCTTCACCGAGGCCATCGGCGTGCGGAACCGGTTCACCCTGGCCCACTTCGTCTCGCAGTTCGGGCTGCAATACCTCTGGACCAGCATCAAAATGGCCCTCTCCGCGGGTCTCCTCGCGGCGGTCGGGGGCATCGTCCTGGCCTACATCCTGGAGCGAAAGCGGATCCCGGGTCGCGGCGCCGTCGAGTTCCTGGCCCTCCTGGGCCTCTCCGTGCCGGGGACGGTGCTGGGACTGGGGTACCTGCTGGCGTTCCATAATCCGCCCCTGGCGCTCACGGGGACCCTCCTGATCATGGTCCTGAATACGGGATTCCGGGAGCTGCCGGCGGCCATGGAGGCGGGGATGAGTAAGCTCCGCCAGTTGGACGTGGCCCTGGAGGAGGCTTCCGCCGATCTGGGGGTGGGGCCGGTGGGCACGTTTCTCAAGGTGGTCATTCCCAATATCGGCTCCGCCTTCATGGCCGGGCTGATCTACGCCTTCATGACCGGGATGATCACCGTGAGCGCCATCGCCTTCCTGGTCTCCCCGGGGGCGAACCTGGCCTCCATCTACATCCTGCAACTGGCGGAGATGGGCTACCTGGGGGAAGGCTGCGCCGTCTCGGTGATGTTGATTCTCATCGTGTTCATCTGCGTCGTGGGGCTGAAGTGGATCGCCCGGCGGACCGGCTTCGACATCATCCGGGGGAGATAACTGCAACCGAAATGCAACCACAGATGAACACAGATGAACACAGATCATTGGGGGAGGGGAAAGCACCCGGAAGGCAACCGCAGGTGAACGCAGAAAATTGAGGAAGGCGAAAGCAACCGAAATGGAACCACAGATGAACACAGATGAACACAGATGAGGAACGGCTGAATGAAATCTCGGGAAGGGTGATCGGGGCGGCGATGACCGTCTCTAATACGCTTGGGGCCGGATTTCTTGAGAAGGTTTACGAGAATGCCTTGGTGCACGAACTGCGTAAGTCTGGACTGCGGGTCGAGCAGCAGCGCCCGTTGGTAGTCACCTACGATGGGCTAATCGTCGGGGAGTACGCAGCAGACATGGTGGTTGAATCATCAGTCATTGTCGAGCTGAAAGCCGTGAAGATGGTGGATCAAATCCACGTGGCACAATGCCTGAACTATCTGAAGGCCACAGGCATGCGGCTGTGCCTGCTCCTGAACTTTGGGAGCCCTCGACTCCAGGTCAAACGCATCATCCGGGATTGATGAAATATCTGTGTGCATCTGTGTTCATCTGTGGTTGCATCTCCGGGGTGTGCGGTGGGTGATACGGTCCTCGAACTCGTTGACGTGACGAAGCGGTTCGGGGCGGTGGCGGCCGTGGCCGGGGCCAGCGGCGCCGTGCACGGGGGCGAGCTGGTGACGTTCCTGGGCCCCAGCGGCTGCGGCAAGACCACGCTCCTGCGGCTGGTGGGCGGGTTCCTGGAGGCGGACGGCGGGTCCATCCTCCTGGAGGGGAAGCCGCTCCACGGCGTGCCGCCTCACCGGCGCGACACCGCCATGGTCTTCCAGAACTACGCGCTCTTCCCGCATCTCTCGGTGGCGGACAACGTGGCCTACGGCCTCAAGGCCCGGCGTCTGCCCCGGGGCGAAATCACGGCGCGTGTCGAGGAGCTGCTGAAGACGGTGCAGCTTGAGGGGTTCGGCGAGCGCCGGCCGCACCAGCTCTCGGGCGGGCAGCAGCAGCGCGTGGCGCTGGCCCGGGCCCTCTCCATCCAGCCCAAGGTGCTGCTGCTGGACGAGCCGCTCTCCAACCTGGATGCCGCGCTGCGCGTGGCCATGCGGGCCGAGATCCGGCGCCTCCAGACGGCCCTGCATCTCACCGTGATCCTGGTGACCCACGATCAGGAGGAGGCCATCAGCATGTCCGACCGCATCGCCATCATGCGGCACGGGCGGTTCGAGCAGGTGGGGAGCCCGCTGGACGTGTACGAGTCGCCGGCCACGGAGTTCGTGGCGACCTTCATCGGACGGGTCAATCTGATCCCGGGGAGGCTCTCCCCGGGGCCCGAGCCGAGCCACGCGACCTTCGACACGTGGTTCGGGACGCTGACCCTCAGGGCACCCGCTTCCCCACTGGGGGGCTCGTCCAATTCCAGCGAGGTCAGGGCGGTGATTCGCCCTGAACGGGTCCTGCTCGCGCTGCCACGCGAGCCGCTCCCCAGGAACACGTTCCGGGGAGAGGTTGCGGAGTCCACCTACACCGGCCAGGTCGTGCGGTACACGGTCCTGCTCCAGGGGAAGCCTCTGCGGGTGGACGCGTGGGATCCGGTCCGGGTGGGCCGCTTCCCGGAGGGGAGCGCCGTGGCGGTGCAGTTCCCGGAGGCGCTCCATCTGTTGCCTGCCGAGGGGTGAGTCACACCAGAGGTGAAACGGGTCGGGAGGACCTGAATGAAAGAACACGCGCGGGCGGTCATCATCGGTGGCGGTGTCATCGGGTGTAGCATCGCCTACCACCTCACGGAGAGGGGCTGGACCGACATCGTTTTGGTGGACAAGGGGGAGCTGACCAGCGGTTCGACCTTCCACTCGGCCGGGCTGGTCGGCCAGTTACGGTCCAGCGTGACCCTGACCCGCATGATGATGTACAGCGCGTCGCTCTATACCCGCCTCAAGGACGAGACCGGACACGATCCGGGGTGGCACCCGGTGGGGAGCCTGCGGCTGGCGTCCAGCCCGGCCCGCCTGGAAGACCTGCGCCGCCAGGTCGCCTGGGCCAAGACCTTCGGCCTCCCCCTGGAATCCATCAGCATCAGGGAGGCGATGGATCTCTTCCCCCTCATGACGGACGAGGGGTTGCTGGGCGCCATCCACCTGCCCACCGACGGGTGGACCGACCCCTCGGGCCTGACCCAGGCCCTGGCGATCGGCGCGAGGAAGCGCGGCGCCTCGATTCACACGGGGGTCCGGGTGCTGGAGATCCGGACCACAAACGGACGGGTAAGCGAGGTGGTGACCGACAACGGCACCGGACCACAAACGGACGGGTAAGCGAGGTGGTGACCGACAACGGCAGCATCCGGACGGACGTCGTGGTGAACGCGGCGGGCATCTGGTCCGCGAGGATCGGGGCCATGGTGGGCGTGAACGTGCCGATCATCCCGATGGCCCACCAGTACCTGATCACCAAGCCGATCCCCGGCCACGAGGTCCCGCGCACCGCGCCGGTCGTGCGGGATCCGGACCTCTTGGTCTACTTCCGGGGAGAGGTGGGGGGCCTGGTGATGGGCGGCTTCGAGACCCACCCGGCGGCCTGGAGCATCGAGGGCCCCCCGTGGGAGTTCCACGACCAGCTCCTGTCGCCCGACTGGGAGCGCTTCGAGGAGATCCAGAAGGGCGCCCTCCGACGGTTGCCATGCGTGGAGGGGGCCGAGGTGGCGCAGCTCATCAACGGCCCCGAGGCCTACACCCCCGATGGGGAGTTCATCCTGGGGGAGTCGCCCGAGGTGCGCGGCTTCTTCGTGGCGGCCGGCCTGTGTGCCCACGGGATCGCGGGCGGCGGCGGCACGGGCAAGGTCCTTGCGGAATGGATCGTCGAGGGTGAGCCGTCCATGGACATGCACCACATGGACATCCGGCGCCTCGGGTCGCGCTACGGCAGCCGCGCCTACACGCTGGACCGGTGCATGGAGGTGTACGAGCACTACTACCTGATGAAGTTCCCCTTCGACGAGCACGAGCGGGCCCGGCCGCTCCGCACGAGCCCGGCCTACGACCGCCTGAAGGAACTGGGCTGCGTCTTCGGCGAGAAGGCCGGCTGGGAGCGGCCGAACTATTTCCGCCCCGGGCAACCCTGGCGGCAGGCGGTTCATGAGCAAACTGACTGGGGCCAGCCGGACTATTTCGAGGCGGTCGGCCGGGAGCACCTGGCCACGCGGGAGCGCGCCGGACTGTTCGACGAGACCTCCTTCAGCAAGCTGGAGGTATCCGGTCCCGGCGCCTTCGACCTCTTGCAGCGGCTGACCTCCAACGATCTGGACCGGCCAATTGGCACGGTGACCTACACGTCGCTGCTCACGTCGCGGGGCGGCATCGAATGCGACCTGACCGTCACGCGGCTCGCCCCCGACCGTTTCCTGCTGATCACCGGGACGGCCTGGGGGCCGCATGACCTGGGCTGGATCCGGCTGCACATGCCACGCGACGGCTCGGTGCAGGCCCGCGATGTGACCTCCAGCATGGCAACCTTCGGGCTTTGGGGGCCGCGGGCACGCGACATCCTGCGGCAGGTGACCCCGGACGACGTCTCCCACGAGGGCTTCCCCTACATGACGGCCCGGCAGATCGCGGTGGGGCGGGTGCCGGTCCTGGCCCTGCGGGTGACGTACGTGGGGGAGCTGGGCTGGGAACTCTACGTCCCGGCGGAGTACGGCCTGACCATGCGCCTGGAGAAGGGCTACCGGGTCTGGGGCATTGACATCACCCCGGATGACAACCCGTACGAGGCGGGCCTCGGCATCTTCGTGAAGCTGGACAAGGGGGACTTCATCGGCCGGGAAGCGCTATTGCGAGTGAAGCAGGAGGGGATCAAACGCAAGTTGTGCGCCCTGACGCTCCCCGGAGAAGCGGGCGTGATCTATGGCAACGAGCCGGTCCACGCCGACGGCGGCGTCGTGGGACGGGTGCGAAGCGGCGGCTTCGGCTACTCCCTGGGGACAAACATCGCCTACGCCTACCTGCCCATCGAGCACGCCCGGCCAGGAACCCAGGTGACCGTGGAGATGTTCGGCGCGCAGGTGCCGGCGCTGGTCCAGAAGGAGCCGCTGTTCGATCCCAAGAACGAGCGGATCAAATGCTAGAGCGCATTACCAACGAACTTACATGACACCCTCCTCCCCTCTCCCACGAGGGAGAGAAAGCAACTCTACATCCCTCGCCCCCAGAGGGGGAGAGGGGCAGTGTGAGGGGGCCGCTCCGAGGTTGGAAATCCTTCACGATTCCCAAGGATGCCAAAGTGGAAGGATCCATACACAAGGAACCGTTGAGGGAGGTATCCACACATGACCAGGAAATACAGTGATTGTTTCTATTGTGGGGGAGCTGTGGATGAGCGCCTCATGCCGCGTGAATTGAGGTGGCAAGGTCAACTGTTCATCTTTGAGAATGTTCCCCTGGGAGTATGTACCCAGTGCGGAGAGAAATTCGTCGGGCCGGAGGTAGCAAAGGCCATTGACCAGGTTCTCCGAGAGAAGAAAAAGCCAACGAGCATGGTTCAGGTCCCCGTGTATCAGTACGAAGCCGACGTCGTATGAGCCAGCATATGCGGATTCGAGGGGGAACGTTGAGCCGGCACCCCACATGGTGACTCTGTATGAGGCAGAGGATGCCCCCGCGCCGACGCCCGGGATCCCCGCTGGACGTCTCAACGCGCTGTCGGGAGCCTGGCCTTCGTGGCCCGATAGATCGCTCGTCGCGGACGCCCGAAAAGTTCGTCCGTGACCTTGGAGAATCGGGCACTTAGCGCTTAAATGGTGTCCGGTACCGATTTAATAAGATGATCCAGGAGCTAGAGACGGTCGTCCTCACGCACGATGTGACCGAGCATGGCTTGAAGAGGGGCGATCTGGGGGCAGTCGTGCACTGGTACGCCGACCGTGGGGGATTCGAGGTTGAATTCGTCACGGCCGAGGGGAAAACGGTTGCGGTCTTAACCCTGACCGAAGCGGACATCCTATGGGCAGCGGATAAATTCTTCAGGCCAGGGAGTTCGGCTCGGCATAGTCCGATCGCTTGGGTCAGACGATCGGCATGGCGGTATCGAGCAGAAGGAAGCGCGTGATGAGCGAGCTATTTCTGAAGTTCACCGTAGCAAACATCAGGGACCCAAGCCGGCAGCAAGAGGTTGAATTCTTGGTCGACACCGGAGCTACGAGGGCTTGGATATCAGCGGAGATAGCTCTGGCGGTGGGGGTAGAACCGGCCGGAACTGTGCCCCTGGAATTGGCGGATGGCAGCGTCATAGAGCGTCCCTATGGATTCTGCTTGTTTTTGTACAATGGCGAGACTGTGGCGGGAAATGTCGTGATTGGACCACCAGGGTGTGAGCCGCTTGTTGGCACCCATGTCCTGCAAGACTTTCGAATGATTGTTGATCTTGAGCGCCACGAGGTGACCCGTCGTCGGGCCATGCGGGCGAAGCGGGAGAATCCCCATGGGCCAAGCTGGTCGCTGAGCGGGATCGGGGTGAAGCGGGAAGCGTGTGCTGTGAGTCCCGAGGGCATCTTGAGCACCCTACGCAGGAGTGAGTCATGGTGAACTTCCTCGAGATCTGCCGGAGGGCGGCCACGGGTCATAGCCTGGGGCCCAAAACCAGTGCCTGAGGGTAGCCGAGTCCAGATCAAGAAAGGGAGAAAAGAATGGCCAAGAGTATCAAGCAGGCAGCCCTGAGGGTGATTGGACAGATGCCCGATGATGCCTCCCTTGAGGACATCATGTATGAGCTGTATTTCCGTCAGCGAATAGACCGCGGCCTTCGGGAACTCGAAGAAGGCAAGACGGTGTCACACGAGGAAGTTAAACGGGGTCTGGTCAAGTGGCTTCAGTCCGCTGGACGCTAGGCTCCCAGGAGGATCTGCGAGAGATCGTCGAATACATCAGCCAAGACTCGACTGCGCACGCAGCGGCGATGGGCGGACGCATTGTCGCAGCCGTCGAGCGGCTTCCTTGATTTGGGATAGGAGCGAGTCATGGTGAGCTTCCTGGAGATCTGCCGGCGGGCGGCCACGGGGCCGATCGTGGCGCCCGACGACTACGATATGGAGCGCCTGGTCCCGAACCTCCAGAAGGCGATCGCCCAGCACGGGCTGAAGGCGCCCCCCAAGGACGTGGTGATCCCCTGGGACGATGACCTGGCCGACCGGATCTTCCTGGCGGCCAAGGACTTCGTGGTGGAGACGGGGGTGTACTGCCCGGACACCAACCGCGTCATCTGCTTCACCCGGGAGGAACTGGAGGAGGCTATCCATTTCGCCCCGCGGGAGTGCTGGCTGGGCGAGGGGAAGGACCGGGCTGCCATGCGCCCGCGCCGGCCCGAGGATCCCCAGATCCCCTGGTGCCACGTGGGCGGCGGCATCCCGGTGAGTTCGGACGAGATCGCCTCGGCCGTGGTGGAGGGATACGCGCGCATCCCCCACGCCGATTCGATGAGCATCCCGGCCCTCACCCAGATCCGCGGGCTGACGGTCCAGGCGGGCGCGCCGTCGGAGATCTACGCCGCCATCCAGTCCGTCCGCCTGGGGCGGGATTCCATGCGGCGCGCCGGGCGCCCCGGCCTGCCCATCATCAATCTTCTGTCCACCTCGGCCTCGCCGATGGGCGTGCTGGCCATCACGAACTCCGACCACGGCATCCGGCCGTCCGACGGCTGGCTGATCGTGTCGCTCACGGAATTCAAGCTGGACTACAACGTCCTGAACAAGACGGCCGCCGTCCTGGCCTACGGGGGCAACGTCGGCTTCGCGGCCGGGGCCATCTACGGGGGCTTCGCGGGCGGCGTCATCGGATCGGCCGTGGTCAACGCGGCCTACATCATGGCGGCGCCGCTGGTCGTGAGCGCCACCTACCACCTGCTCTACTCGCTCCACATCAACCAGTCCAACTCCACGGCGCGGGAGCTGCTCACCAGCGTGGCCCTGGGGTGCCAGGCGGTGAGCCGCAACATGGCCTTCCCGTACTTCGACCTGGGATACGCCGCCGCCGGCACCTGCACGCGGCAACTGTACGACGAGACGGCGGCGCGCATCATCACGGACGTGGTCTCGGGGGCCAACATCGAGACCGTGCACCCGGCCAAGGGCATCCTCATGGACAACTACAGCCCCATGGAGATGCGCTTCGCCTGCGAGGTGGCCCACGCCGCCGCCGGGGTGAGCCGGCGCGACGCCAACGAGATGGTCAAGGAGCTTTTGGCCCGGTACGAGCCGCACCTGGCGAAGCCGCCAGAGGGGAAGCGCTTCCAGGATTGCTACAACCTGGACACGCTGGAGCCGGACCCGGAGCACTTCGACATCTACGCCGAGGCCAAGGAGCACATGCGCGAGCTGGGCTTGAAGCTGCGATAAGAGACATACGCGAAAGACAATGCAACCACAGATGCACACAGATGAACACAGATATCATCTTTGGGTTTCGGAATTTGAATCTGTGTGAATCTGTGTTCATCTGTGGTTTCACGGGGGGAATTGCATGAATCGGGAGGAGATTCTGGAAGGGCTGAAGCAAGCGGTCCTGGCCTATGACGTGGAGGGGGGGAAGGGCCTCACCCGCCAGGCGCTGGACTCCGGCCTGAGCCCGTTGGAGGCCATAGACGAGGGGCTGTCCAAAGGGATCCGGATCATCGGCGACAAGTTCCAGACCATGGAGATCTTTCTGCCGGAACTCATGATGGCGGCCAAGGTCTTCCTGGAGGCCATGAAGATCCTGGAGCCGGCCATCCTGGCCCTGGGCGAGAGCCGGCCGAAGCGGGGCGTCGCCGTCATCGGGACGGTGAAGGGGGATGTCCACTCCATCGGCAAGGACCTGTACGGCACCTTGCTCAAGGTGTCCGGCTTCGAGGTCCACAACCTGGGGGTGAACGTCCACCCGGGCAAGTTCATCGAGAAGGCGGTAGAGACCGGGGCCGACATCGTGGGTCTCTCGGCGCTGATGACGACCACCATGCCAGGCATGCGGGAAGTCGTCGAGTTCTTCCAGGCCAAGGGCATCCGGGACAAGCACACCATCCTGGTGGGCGGGGGTCCGGTCACGGAGCCGTTCTGCAAGAAGATCCAGGCGGACGGGTACGGCGAAACGGCGCAGGACGGGGTGGAGCTGGCGAGTGAATTTGTTCAGCGGCGGCGCGCCGCGCGGCCGTAGCCGCGTAACGGCGTTCGGGCGTTCGAGGGTTCGGTGGTTCGGCTGTTCATCCGGCCGGGAACAACCGAACTCCCGAATCCGCCTCTGGCGGAAACTGCCGAACGCTCTTGGAGCTAGTGCTGGATAGCGTGACGCATTTGACGTTGGACCGGCCGCACGTGTCGCCGGATCTGATCCTGCGGTTGCAGAAGTACAAGAAGCTCGAAGCCGTGCCCGCGCCGGTGAGAGAGGCGGCGCAGGCGATGGCGGCGCTTGCCGAGACGCTGGTGGAGCCGGAGGGGCGGCTCCTGCATGTGCTCGTGCGACGCGTCGAGGCGGAGGGCGCCATCATTGTGGCAGACGGCGTCCGGTTTCAGAGTCGGGCATTGGTTCGCCTGCTTCGGGGGGCGACAGAGATCTGCCTGATTCTGCTCACGCTTGGGCCCAAGCTGGAAAATCAGGCCCAGGTGCTGATGGGCGAGGAGCAGTTCCTGGAGGCGCTCCTCCTGGACACCGCCGGGTGGGCAGCCATGGATGCGCTGACCAAGACATTGCGGGGGCGCCTGTCGTCCGAGGCCAGGGCGCGGGGGATGCACCTCACCCACCGGATGGCGCCCGGCTATGCCGATTGGGGACTGGAGGAACAGCGCGCCCTGTTTTCGGCGTTTGGCGAGGACAGCCTGCCGGTCCAGTTGACTGAGGCCTGCGTGATGCTTCCGCGGAAATCCATCTCGGGCATCTACGGCTTGATCCCAGCGACAACTACGGCATAAACCTTTGGCGCTCTTGGCGTCCTTGGCGGTTCAACCGGTCTTTCTGTGATGAGCGGACACCTGGTCACGATCAGGTTTGCGCCGGACGGACAGCAGGTCTTGGTTCCGGCGGGGACGACCCTGCTGCGGGCGGCCCAGCAGGTCGGGCGAGACATCGTCGCAACCTGTGGCGCGCGGGGACGATGCCGGAGTTGCCGCGTGAAGGTCGTCTCCGGCACGGCCCCCCCTGCCGGATTGGCCGATCGAATCCAGCTCGGCGAGGACGAGGTGCGAGAGCGATATCGGCTCGCCTGCCAGACCGCGGTGGCGGACGACCTGACGGTCCTGATTGCCCCGGCCCTGGAGGAAACGGCATTTCAAATCCTGGCGGGGGCGGGAGACCTGCGAAGGGCGACCGGCTGCGCCCTGGATACGGGAGTCCGGAAAATCTTCGTGCGTCCGCAGCCGCCGTCACAGGAGGACCATCAGTCCTCGGACCTGGAGGAGCTGCTGCGCGAGGTGGTTCAGCCCGTGACGGAGGTACCTCTCCAGGTGCTCCGGACCGTTCCGTCGCTTCTGCGGTCCGCCTCCGATGGTCTCACCGTCACACTCTTCGACCAGGGTCTCCTGGCGCTGGAACCGGGCGATACGCGCGCCCGGGCCTTCGGGGTGGCTTTCGACATCGGGACAACCACGGTGGTCGGGTACCTGGTGGACCTCTCGGGCGGTGAGGTGGTGGGGACCGCCTCCAGCCTGAATCCCCAGTCCGCCTTTGGGGGAGACCTGATGTCCCGGATCGCCTTCGCGCAGGAGAGCCCGTCCAATGCCCGGCAGCTTCACGCCCGGATCCTCCAGTTGTTGAACGGCCAAATCGAGGAGATATGCGCCAAGGCCGGCGTGAGCCGCGATCAGGTCTACAAGGTGGTGGCGGTCGGGAACACGGCCATGCACCACCTGTTCCTGGGCATCGATCCCACCCATGTCGGCCAGGCGCCCTACGCACCCAGCGTGAGACGGAGCCTCCGGGTGACGGCCCGGGAACTGGGCCTTCGGGTGCACCCCAACGCCCCGGTGTTTCTCTTGCCCCTGGTGGCGGGCTTCGTGGGTGCGGATACCGTCGGAATGGTGCTGTCCACGCGGATCTACGAGAGCCGGGGAACGCGGATCGCGGTGGACATCGGCACGAATGGCGAGGTGGTCATCGGATCGCGGCAGGGTCTCACCGCCTGCTCGGCGCCGGCCGGGCCGGCCCTGGAGGGCGCCCAGATCCAGTGCGGCATGCGGGGCGCCCACGGGGCCATTGACCGGGTCTGGATGGATCGGGACGTGGCGTACCATGTGATCGGCGATGGGCCCCCGCTGGGCGTGTGCGGGTCCGGCCTGCTGGATGCCATCGCGGGGATGCTGGATGCGGGCGTCCTGGACGCCTCGGGCCGGCTGCATCCCGAGCCACCGGGCCGCGTGACAGACGGCCTGCGCCGCCGCGTGACCGCGCTGCCCGGCGGGATGCCCGCGTTCGTCCTGGCCTGGGGCGCCGAGACGGCGGCCGGCAAGGACATCCTGCTGACGCAGGCGGACATCCGGCAAGTTCAGTTGGCCAAGGGGGCCATCAAGAGCGGGATCGCCATGCTCCAGCGTCTTCGCGAGGCGCCGGATGGACGGATCGAGGAACTGATGCTGGCGGGCGGATTCGGCAATTACCTGAATATCCGGAGCGCCATCCGGATCGGCCTCATCCCGAGTCTGCCGCAGGATCGGGTCAGCTACGTGGGGAATGCTGCCGCCCTGGGAGCACAGATGGCGTTGGTCTCCGAGACAGAGCGCCGGCGCGCGGACGATCTAGCGCACCAGATCCGGCATATCTCCCTGGCGGACCACCCGGACTTCCAGGATGTCTTCCTGGAGGCGGTGACGTTTCCCGAAGTATGAACCAAATATTTCACCGCCAAGGACACCCAGCGGCAGCGCCGGGTACCCGGAACGCCAGGGGGGAACATCCATCTCCAACCCCGAGTAAGACGCGGGGCGGAATTGTTCCAGACCGACCCTCATGTACTTGTCCTTTCGGAATATGAAG
>JACPAT010000342.1 GCA_016180655.1 Candidatus Methylomirabilota bacterium
GCGTGGGGAGGGAGAGCCCCGAGCCTCCGCCCGTGAGCCCCTCGAAGTAAGAGACCAGGACCCGCATCACCTCGTTGAGCCCGAGCATGGCGATGGCGAAATAGGGGCCCTTCAGCCGGAGGCAGGGATAGCCGATGATCAACGCCAGGATCACCGCCGCGACCCCGCCGACCAGGGAGGCCGTTCCCCAGTGCCAGCCGTGCTGCGTGACCAGGATCCCCGTGGCATATGCGCCGGTCCCGAAGAAGGCCACGTGGCCGAAGGAGACATAGCCCGTGAGCCCGGAGATCAGGTTCCAGCTCTGGGCCAGGGCCACCCACATGAAGAGCTGGAGCATGAACCGGATCCCGTAGCCGGTGGCCACCAGCGGGTAGAGCCCGAGAAGGAGCAGCCCGATGGTGAGCGCCGCCAGCGCCGCCCACCTCACGTCGCGCGCCCCCCCAGGAGCCCCGTGGGACGCAGGAGCAGAACGAGCACCAGGAGCACGTACGCCACGGCCTCGGAAAGCTGGGTGGTCAGGAAGAGGGAGGCGAGCTGCTCCACGAGCCCCAGGAGCATCCCCCCCAGGAGCGCGCCGGGGTAGTTCCCCGCCCCTCCCAGGACGATCACCAGGAACGACTTGAAGGTATAGACCTGTCCCATCTCGGGCTGGATGGCCACCATGACCGCCACCAGGCTCCCGCCGGCCGACGCCAGGGCCGACGCGATGCCGAAGGCGTAGAGGTGGATGCGGTGGACGTTGATCCCGCAGACCATGGCCACCTCGCTGCTCTGGGAGGTGGCGCGGATCGCCTTGCCGAGCTTGGTTTTCTGGAGGAAGCAGAAGGCGATGGCCGTGATCGCGACGGCGACGGCGAATGCGATCAGGCGAGATTTGGACAGGGCGAAGGGGCCCACCAGGAAGGCGCCCGTCAGGAACTCCACCGAGCGCACGTCGGAGGTGAAGGCGAGCTGGGCCACGTTCACGAGGGCGATAGAGATCCCAAAGGTCAGGAGCAGTGAAGAGAGCTCCGGGGCGTCCACCACCCGGGTCACCAGGGTCCGCTGGAGGAGCATGCCGACGAAAAACATCAGCGGCAACGCGACCAGCAGTGAGAGGTAAGGGTTGATCCCCAAGAGCCGGAACCACCAGAAGGTGGTGTAGGCCCCCAACATCAGCAGCGTGCCGTGGGCAATGTTGATGACCCGCATGACCCCGTAGATGAGGGCCAGGCCCAGGGCCACCATGGAGTAGAGCGCGCCGGCCAGGAGGCCGGAGCTGACCACCTGGCCGACCATGGTGGGGGTGATGGTTACGCCCATGGATGCTCCCGAAAGCACGGGCGCCCGCCGGGTACCCGGCGGGCGCCGTCCGCGTCCACTGTCAACAGCTCACTTACCTACCGCTGGTTCCAAGGCGGTGCCGGGAATCTGGCCTTCCCCGTGGCCAGCTCATCCGGCCAGACGATCACCTTCAACCCGTCCTGATCCACCTTGAACCCGCCATAGACGGTGTTGAAGTCCAATTTTAAGACGGCTTCCCGAATCTTCTCCCCATCCAGAGAGCCGGCGCGTTTGATGGCCTCCACGAGCGCCTGGCAGCCCCCGTAGCCGCCGGCCGAGTGATAGGAGAGATCCGCGCCGGGAAATTCCTTCTTGTAGGAGGTGTTGAACTCTTTGGCCCCGGGGTACGGGAGCTCCGACTCCCACTGGCTCGCGCCGTACACGTACTCTGCGTTCTTCCCCAGGAGCTCGTAGAACTTCGGAAGGTCTCCGCCCACCGTCACCCCGTACATCTTGGGGTTCACGTTCAGTTCCTTCATCTGGCGCGTGATGGCCACGGCGTCGTCGAAGTAGGTGGCGGCGCCCAGCACGTCCGGGTTGGCCGCCCGGATCTTGGTCATGATGGCCGAGAAGTCGGTGTTCCCCTTGGGGTAGGCCTCGACGAAGACCACCTGGAGACCCTTCTTCTTGGCAAGCTCGACGGTCCCCTGCACGGTGGCCTTGGGAAACAGCGTGTCCTCGTTGATGATGGCCACGGTCTTCAGCCCCCGCTTCGCCGCCATGTCAATGAGCCCCTCCAGGTACACCTCGGCCGGGGACTGCACCATGAAGATGAACTTCCGGCCCTTCTTGAAGATGGCGGTGGTGGAGGCCATGGGGGCCACCATCGGCATCTTGTACTTTTCGTTCACGTTGGCCACGGCCTCGGTGATCGCCGAGGAGTACGGGCCCATGACCGCGTCCACCTTGTCCTGGGTGATGAGCTTCTCGTAGAGGCGGACCCCGGTGGCGGGCTGGGACTGGTCATCGTAGAGAACGAACTCGATCTTCCGCCCCAGCACCCCGCCCTTCTCGTTCATGTGCTTGGCACAAAGCTGGTAGCCCCGGCTCTGGTTCTGCCCAAGGGCGGCATAGGTGCCGGTCAACGAAAGTGAGGCACCGATCTTGATGGGCGACTGGGCGGCTGCCGGTGTCACCCAGGTTCCAATCCCAAGCACAAAGGCCAGGACACCCACCCATCCCGCCGTCAGCCTATTTTGCCTTTTCCTCAACATTCGGATTACCCCCCTCCCCTATTCCGCACCTGACGTTTCCGGAACCCGTTCCCCCCCATGCCTCCCTCGGAAGGCCGCGGACCTCCCGCCTGTCTACCAACCCCTCCTGATTCCCCGCAAGATCATGGGCCGCTTGTCCTCCGGCTCTTGAGAGGTCCTGTCAGCGAGGTGACTTTACACAATCCGCTGGGTGGGGTCAAGCAGCCTGCCCCTCCCCGGGGCTCGTCACCTTGCGTCGGACTGGGGCGCATCACCTGAGCGCTTGTAGGTCATTTACTTCGCAAGGCTGTAGACGAGATCGAGCAGGTCCTTCCCGATCGCCGGCTCGAACTTCTTGTGGACGGGCTGGAAGGCCGCGGCCCACTGCTTCCGCTGCTCCGGCGTGAGGACCGTAATCTGGAGCCTGCCCGTGGCTGTAGCGTACTCCTGCATTTTCTTGAACGCCTCTTCCTGCTCCTTGGCGCTCAGCTCCCATTGCCACTTGGTGACTTCAGCCAGGCTGCCTTCCAGAACCTTCCGGATGTCCTTGGGCAGGCCCTCCCAGAACAGGGCGTTTGTCAGCACCACGTAGGCGATGTAGCCATGGGAGCTGACGGTCAGGCACTTCTGGACCTCATGCATCTTCTGGGAAAACTTGTTGGTGAAGGTGTTCTCCTCGCCGTCCACCACGCCCCGCTCCAGGGCGTTGTACACCTCGCCAAAGGCCATGACCTTGGGGTTCGCCCCCACGGTCCGGAATTGCTCCTCCAGGACCTTGGAGGACTGGACGCGGATCTTCTGCCCCTTCATGTCCTCCGGCTTCACGATGGGGCACTTGTTGGAGGTCATGTGCTTGAA
>JACPAT010000239.1 GCA_016180655.1 Candidatus Methylomirabilota bacterium
TCGGCGACCTCGGACTCCGAGGGGTGACGAGCCTTCTCTCCGGTGTCGCAGACCAGATAGGACGGGAGGTCAACCCGCACGTGTTTCGGAGGGCAGAACTGATGAAGCGTAAGTCAGCCGGTGAATCATTCCTGATACGGATCCTGGCGGAACCGAAGATCTTCGTCGTGGGCGATCCGCGTGAGTTTGAAAAGCTGGCTGGCTAACGGATGGCTGCGGCCGCACACGACCAGCAGGCAGGAGATCGGGAACCTCCTGGCGATCGTGGAGCGCGACCTGCAGGACGCCCAAGGTGGCATCTCGCCGGACTGGCGTTTCGGCATCGCCTACAACGCCGCCCTGAAGCTCTGCACCATCCTCCTCCACGCCGAAGGCTACCGCCCCGAACGAACGCTCCAGCACCACCGCACCATCCAATGTTTGGCGATCATCCTGGGTGAGGGCCGCCAAGATGACGCGGCCTATCTTGACGCGTGCCGGTCCAAAATGTTCTTTTTTCATGGCATCGACCCAGGCCTCAAGTTGCAGGAGCGTGCGGCCTCCGCTTCTCGATCCGGCAGCCTGGGAGACTACTCCGGGTTCTGCTGCCAGGCGCGGAAGTCGGCCAGGGCGCGATCGACCAGGAGGAGGTTGCGCTCGCGGCGGTCCCGGACGATCCGGGCGAGGGGGGGCAACAGGCCGAAGTTCGCGTTGATGGGCTGGAAGGTTGCGGGGTCTGCCTGGGTGAGGTATCGGAGGAGCGCGCCGAGCATCGTGGTCGGCGGTAGGCTGCACGGGTCCTGTTCCCGGGTCAGCCGGACGGCGTTGATCCCGGCCAAGAGGCCGGTGGCCGCCGATTCGAGGTAGCCCTCGACGCCGGTGAGCTGTCCGGCGAAGAAGACCGCGGGATCCCCGTGGAACTGGAGCGTGTCGCGGAGAAGCAGCGGAGCCGTGATGAAGGTATTCCGGTGCACGCTCCCATAGCGAAGGATCTCGGCCGTCTGCAATCCGGGGATCAAGTGGAGCGCCTTGAGTTGATCGCCACGCCGCAGGCGGGTCTGGAACCCCACCAGGTTGTACATGGTGGGCCGGCCGTCGGGCCCCCGGTTCTCCTGCCGGAGCTGGACCACCGCGTAGGGCCGCTTGCCCGTGCGCGGGTTCGCCAGGCCCACGGGACGCATGGGGCCGAAGCGGAGGGCGTCCTCCCCCCGCTGCGCCAGCTCCTCCACGGGCAAACATCCCTCGAAATACTTCGGCTCCTCGAACTCGTGGAGCGGGTACCGCTCGCCCTTGAGCAGCGCCTCGCGGAACGCGAGATACTCATCCCGCGTCATCGGGCAGTTGAGGTAGTCGGCCCCGCCCTTCCCGTAGCGCGCCGCCGCGAAGGCGATCGTGTCATCAATGGAGTCGGCCGAGACGATCGGCGAGATGGCGTCGTAGAAGTACAGCCACCGCGGGGCTGGGGGTTGGGGGCTGGGGGTTGGGGACGGAGTGCCGAGAGCCGCACCCAGCCCTGCGGGCCGGGTACCCGGAGAGCCGAGAGAAGCAGCGAAGCGCTGGGCAAGGTCCGAGGAGAGCCGGTCGGAGGTGAGGGGGCCGGTGGCCACGATGATCGGCCGCTCCGCCGGGAGCTCGGGCACTTCATCGCGGATCACCTGGATGCGGGGATGCCCGGTGATGCCCTCGGTGACCGCCGCGGCGAATCGCTCCCGGTCCACGGCCAGCGCCGAGCCCGCGGGGACGCGGTTCGCCTCGGCACGCTCCAGGATCACCGATCCCAGGCCCCGCATCTCGGCCTTGAGCAGGCCGCTGGCGTCCTCCAGGGATTCCGATTTCAGGGAGTTGCTGCAGACCAGCTCGGCCAGGCGGTCGGTCTGATGGGCCGGCGTCCGTACCGTGGGCCGCATCTCGAACAGGCGGACGGCGCATCCCCGCCGCGCCGCCTGCCACGCCGCCTCGCACCCCGCCAGCCCCCCGCCGATGATGGTTACCGTAGCCTCAAGCATGTCCAGAGCCTACAGCCCCGAATCCGGCGCGGTCATGCGCGAGAACATCCCCTTACCTCTCCCCGACTCTCCTCACCCGCATCTTCGGAAGATCGCCTTCCCACCGCACCTTCCCGCGCAGACGGCGGATGCCGGTCTGGGCCTTGACCTAGACCAGCAGCCGGAGCCTCGCCTGGACAACCGCGCGCTTTGTGGTGAGCCCCGTCGCCCGCATGGCCTTCCGGATCAATTCATTCTCGATCACAATGTCCGTGGGCATCTGATGGTCCGTTACGGCCCGCGTGCACAAGATAGCCCATGTGCGTCAGTCAATCAAGCGGAGGGAACGCCTTCAGGCAAAGCCGAACGAGACCGGGGGCTGAGAGGATAAGCAAAGGGTTTCCTGCGAGATCCGATGAGAGAGGTTTTACAGAACAGCCCCCCGGAGGCCAACGAATCCATTGGGTGCCAGAGGCTTTCTCTTGACAGCATAAGCAGTTGCCTGAATGATATGCGGGTCCTGAGCGGTCTGGCAAAGCTGGTCAAGCGGCGGACGATACGACCGGAATGGACGACGGCCGGGCTCAAGCTCATCGCAGAGATACGCCGTCAGCGGACAAAGGAAGGAAAGATCTCATGAGCAGACCGAGGAGCGAAAAAGCGACCATCACGATTCGACTTACCCAGGAACGGCATGCCGTCATCAAGCGTCTCTGCGTCCTGAAGGGAATGACGCAGACTGGCTATCTCGCCAGCCTCGCGACCGACCAGGCAAGAAGGGAACTGGAGGAGCACGCAGTCCGGGAGTATCTGGAGGGAAAAGCTTCCCTGAGCGAGCTCGCGAGGAAGACCGGCCTGGACGTCCCCACAATCATGGAGGCGGTCGTGGCCAGCGGGGCAGAAGAGAAGCGGGCCATCGAAGGCTTCCTGAAGGCTGCCAAGAGTCTGGCGGCTGCCCACTCCGATCCGGAATTCTATGAGCTGGCCCTCAAGGCGGTGGCTGCCTGAAATTGCAGTACCCAGGGCGGCCCCGCCCTGGGGTGGGAGGTCGGCGGATATCATGGGCTCAAGAGGCAACACAGCAGCGTACTATCTCCCTGCCGCGATGTTTTTTGTCAGTATAGTGTGTCCAGCGGTCGTGGCGGCAGAGCGGGTGGCAAGGGTGATTGACGGAGACACCGTCCTCTTGGAGGACGGGCGCAAGGTTCGCGATGCGGGGATCAACGCGCCGGAGGACGGAGATATTCGCTTTCGCGATTCAACCCAGGCGAATAATCTCCTGGTGGGAGGGAAAGAGGTAAGGCTAGATTTCGGTCCAAGCAGAACCTCCCCTCGTCTGATTGCTCTCCCGGACTGCGGCACCCATTGGCGAACCGAGGTGTCAACTGCGACGATTTCGGACCAGGCAGGAAGCCGGGAGGCCAGCTACGAGAGGGCGCGGTGGGACCGCGATCTCCGACAGGGACAGCGACAGGGAAACAACTCCCTGCCCTGCGCACGGAGCGCTGATGGCGGCCGGCTGATGGCTGATGGCTCAGGAGATCAGGACTTGGCGCTGGCTTCGGCGGGAGCTGGAGACGCGGCGTCGCGCTGGTACGCGCACCCCTCGCTGGCGCACTGGATCTTCAGGCCCGCCTTCAACCGCTTCTCCACGAGGAACTTCGCCCCGCAGGCGGGACAGGGTCCGGCGATCGGGCGGTTCCACAGGGTGAAGTCGCACTTGGGATAGGCGCTGCAGCCGTAGAAGGTCCGGCCCCGCTTGGAGCGGCGGGCGCCCAGGGGCGCGCCGCAGCGCGGGCAGTCCACGCCGATGGGGATCGGCTTGATGTTCTTGCAGGTGGGGTAGCTGCTGCACGAGAGGAAGCGGCCGAACCGCCCATCCCGGATGACCATGGGCGCGCCGCACTTGTCGCACACCTGATTCGTCGGCTCCGGCGGGGCGGCCGCGGTTCGGGCGATCCGGACCACGGTCCGGCAGTCCGGGTAGCCGGAGCAGGCCAGGAACGGGCCGAAACGGCCGCGCTTCATGACCATGGGCTTCCCGCAGTTCTCGCAGGGCTGCCCCTCGGCCACCGGCTCACCCTGCCCGTTCGTGCCGGTGGCAGCCTCACCCTCGCCGTTCCCGGGCCCGCCTGCGCCGCCTCGGCGGGCAGGCAGCTCCTTCGTGTTCTTGCACTCCGGATAGCCGGAGCAGGCCAGGAACTTTCCGAAGCGCCCCCACTTGATGACCATGCTGCGGCCGCACTTCTCGCAGGCGATGTCCGTGGGCTCCTCCATGGCCTTGATGTTCCGCATCTTCTCCTTGGCCTTTTCCAGCCAGCGGGCGAAGGCCCCGTAGAACGTGTGCATCTCCTTCAGCCAGTCCGCCTTCCCCTCCTCGATCTCGTCCAGCTTGGTCTCCATCTGGGCGGTGAAGCCGGGATCCAGGATGCGGGGGAAGTTCTCCACCAGGAGGTCCACCACGATCTCGCCCAGTTCCGTGGGCTTGAACTTCCCGTCCACCTTCACGGCGTAGTCCCGGTTCTGGATCACGCCGAGGATCGCGGCGTAGGTGCTGGGGCGGCCGATGCCCTGCTCCTCCAGCTCCTTGACCAGGGACGCCTCGGTGAACCGGGGCGGCGGCTGGGTGAAATGCTGCACCGGGGTGAGCCCCTGGCAGGCGAGGACCTGGCCCTCCTGGAGCGGTGGCAACGCCCGCTCCTCGTCCTCCTCCGCCTCCGCCTCTCCGCCTTTGGCGGATGCGCTCCGGGCGGGCTCGTCCCGTCCCTCCACGTACACCTGCATGAAGCCCGCGAAGGTCATCTGCTGGCCGCTGGCCCGGAACGTGTAACGCCCCGCCACGATCTCGGCCGCCGTGGTGTCGAACAGGGCCGGGCGCATCTGCGAGGCGACGAAGCGGTTCCAGATCAGGGTGTAGAGGGCGAGCTGCTCCCGGGTGAGAGACGGGGCGACCTGGCCCGGCTCCCGCAGGACCGACGTGGGCCGGATGGCCTCGTGGGCCTCCTGGGCCCCCTTGCCGCTCCGGTAGGCCGGCGGGCGTTCCGGCAGGTACTCCGCGCCGTAGCGCTCGGCGATGAAACGCCGGGCCTCCGCCTGCGCCTCGGGCGAGACCCGCGCAGAGTCGGTGCGCATGTAGGTGATCAGGCCCACGGCCCCCTCGTCCCCGACCTCGATCCCCTCGTACAGTTGCTGCGCCACCTGCATCGTCCTCCTCGCCGTGAAGCGGAGCTTCCGCGCCGCTTCCTGCTGGAGCTTGCTGGTGGTGAAGGGCGGGACGGGATTCCGGCGCTTCTCCTTCCGGACCAGGCTGGCCACCCGGAACTCGCCCCGCAGGGGTGTGAGTTCCGCCAGGATCCGATCCGCCTCCTGCTGGGAGGGGATGCTGGCCTTCTCGCCGTTCACCCGGGCGAGGCGGGCGGGAAACTCGGGGCCGACCCCGTCGGGCCGGGCGAACTCCCCCGTGATCGTCCAGTATTCGGTCGGGACGAAGGCCCGGATCTCCTTCTCGCGATCCACCACCAGGCGTAACGCCACGGACTGCACGCGACCGGCGGAGATGCCGCGGCGGACCTTCTCCCACAGCAGGGGGCTGATCTGGTAGCCCACCAGCCGGTCCAGGATCCGCCGCGCCTGCTGCGCGTCCACCTTGCGCGAATCGATCCGGCCGGGATGGGAAAAGGCTGCCTGGACCGCGCCCTTCGTGATCTCGTTGAACATCACCCGGTGGATCGGCTTCCGGAGCCGCTTCAGCTCCTGGGCCAGGTGCCAGCAGATAGCCTCGCCCTCGCGGTCGGGATCGGCCGCCAGGTAGATGGCGCTCGAGGTCTTGGCGGTCTTCGTGAGTTCGTCCAAAACCTTTTTCCGGCCCGGGACCACCTCGAACTTCGTCGCGAAATTTTTCTTGACGTCCACGGCCAGGGACTTGACGGGCAGATCCCGTACGTGTCCCATGGAGGCCTTGACCACGTAGTTCCGGCCGAGGAACTTGTTGATGGTCTTGGCCTTGGCCGGGGATTCGACGATGACCAGCGACTTTGCCACGCTAGGAAACTCCCTTCCTGTTCGATGTGCAAGGTTCGAGGTTCAAGGTTCGGAAGGCAACCTTGAACATTGAACCTCCAACCTCGAACCTTGAGATGCGAAAACCCAAGGCCCGCAGCGGCCTTGGGTCTCTCGACCTCCCGATGGGGCGTTTCGCCGCCTCAGCTACTGTCCCGGCGCTCGAACACCTTGCCGCGGAGCTGCCGCACGAGGCCCTTCATCTCCAGCCCCACCAGCGCCGAGGCCACCCTCCCCCCGGCCAGATCGGCCCGCAGGATGAGGGCGTCAATGTGGAGGGGCCCTTCGGCCAAGATGTCGAATACGCGCTCCTCCGCGGCGGTCAGCGGGGGCGGCGGCGGAGCCGCCTCGCGCCGCAAACCACGGTGCCGGAGCTGCGGAACCAACTCGCTCAGCACGTCCTCCCAGGTCTCCACCAGTTTGGCCCCGGCCTTGATGAGCCGGTTGCAGCCCTCGCTGTATCGGGCGTGGACCCGGCCTGGGACGGCAAAGACCTCCCGCCCCTGCTCCAGCGCATGGTGCGCGGTGATCAGTGCGCCACTGCCCACGCCGGCCTCCACCACGATCACTCCCAGGCTCAGGCCGCTGATGATCCGATTTCGCCGGGGGAAATGCAGCCGCAGCGGCGCCGTCCCCAGGGGAAACTCGCCGAGGACCGCCCCGTGGCCGGCCACCTCATCCGCCAGATCCCGGTGCTCGGGGGGGTAGATCTCGTCCAGGCCGCTTCCCAGGACCGCCAGCGTCCGGCCGCCGGCCTCCAGGGCCCCCCGATGGGCCGCGGCGTCGATGCCGCGCGCCAGGCCGCTCACGATGGTGAGGCCGCGGCGGGAGAGTTCGACGGCCAGCTCGTGCGCCACCCCCTCGCCATAGGCGGTGGCGTGCCGGGCCCCCACGATGGCGACCGCCGCGGCGTCCCCGGGTTCCACCGTCCCCCGGAGGTAGAGGATGGGGGGAGCCGAGGCGATCTCTTGCAGGCGCGGGGGGTACTCCGCGTCCCCCCAGACGATCACCCGCACCCCGGCCCGCGCGACCCGCGCCTTGTCCTCCCGCAGGGCTCGCGCCCGCGGGAAGCGGCGCATGGCCTGCGCCATCCCGGCGCTGATTCCCGGCACGGCTTGCAGAGCGGGGGCCGGTGCCTCCCAGGCCTTCTCCGCGGACCCGAAGGCCGTGAGCAGCCCCTTGAGCGCCACGCCTCCCAGTTGAGGGAGCAGCCCGAAGGCCCAGCGCGCGTCCCGCTCCGCCTCCTCCCCCGCGGGTGACCCCGCTGCCCGCTGGGGCGCGGGAACGCGCTTCACGGCGACCCCTCTTCCTCCCGGCCCCCGGACCGGGACAGCGGCTAGGGCTGGATCTGCCGGCTCAGGACGACCCGATCGCCCGGCTGGCTCTCTTTGCTGCTCGCAGTGATCACCGCCGTGGCGGTCCGCTCGGTCACGCGGATGACCACCGCCTCGCCCAGGCGCTCCGGGGCAATGCCGATCTCCTTCCCCGTCGCCGGGATCACTGCGGGCGGACTCGGCCGGTAGATGGCGAACACATCGCCGGGGCGGATCCCCTGATCCGACCCGACATCCAGAAACACCAGGTGCTGGAGGGCAATATGTTCCACCCGGCGCGCCGAATCCGCGATCGTCCCCTCCACCTGCCGGGTGGCCGGCCGGGCGATCTTGTCCTCGGGGAAGGGGGCCAGCGCAAAGGGAACCACCCGGTCCCCGTGACTGATGGGCTCGCAGCCGTAGCTGATGCGCGCCTGAACCGTGCGATCCCGCACGTCGGTCACCTCCATCACGCCCAAGGTGTACAGGATGCGCCCCAGGCTCTGCCGGGACCGGGGATGGATCAGCCGAGAGCCCACGCGGATGATCGCCAGGGTGTCCCCCACCTTTGGAATGTTTTCCCCGTCAAGACCCACGACCACCCGATCCTCCTGGGAGAGAAGGAGGCGGTCCTCATCGCTCTTCACGATGCTGCCGATGCCGGCCGAGATCGCAGCCGTCTCCCCCATGAGGACGGGGCTGCAGGCGATGGCCCGCCGGCTGGAGGGCGGGGCGGGGACCACCGGCGGCAACTCCGCCGCCGGGCTTGGCTCTGGAGCCGGCGGTGCCGGGGGCGCAGCCTTGGCCGCTTCTTCCTTCGGCGCCTCCTTGGCTGGCTCGGCCTTTGGCGCTGCCGCCACGGGCGGTGCCGGCGGCTTTCCCGGCAGGGCCAGCGTGTCGCCGGGGAAGATCCGATTGGGATCGGTGATGAACGGATTCAGCTCCCAGACCCGACGCCAGAGGGACGCATCCTTGAGGGCATCCTTGGCGATCCCCGAGAGCGTATCGCCCCTCTTCACCACGTAGGTGTTCTCACCGCCCGGCGCCGGCACCGATGCCGGTCCCGGCGCAGGCGACGGAGCTTCCGCCGCTTCCAGTGCCAGCGGCAGACAGAGCACGATCAGCCCGAGGCAGCCGAGGTGGCCACTGCCTGTCCGTCTCATGGGAGCTCCTCCGTGGCGGCCGGCAGCCTCAGCCCCGGCCGCCACCAACCACCGCGGCGCGCCACGGCCGCGCGGGGGTCGGGGCCCGGGCCGCCCCTCCGGCGGACCCGAACCCGAACTCCAGGAGCGCGGCCGCATCCGCCCAGCGGCGCGGGTCATTCAGGAGAACCGCGATCATCCGTTGGCCGTTGCGGCTGGCCGATGCCACGAGAGTCTGTCCCGCCGCGTCCGTGTACCCGGTCTTCACCCCGTCCGCGCCCTCCAGGCGGCCGAGCAGCTTGTTGTGGCTCTGGATGATGCGCCCCTGCGGCCGCAGGCCCCGCCGGCCGCGCTGCCAGACGGTGAGCGTGGCTGCCCGGGAGCGCACAAGCCGCGCAAAGACCGGACGCTCAAGGGCCACCTGCGTCAGCAGGGCCATGTCCCGGGCCGTGGTGAAGTGATCCGGCTCGTCCAGCCCGTGCGGGTTCGCGAAGTGACTGTTGCGCATGCCCAGCTCCTGGGCCTTGGCATTCATCAGGGCCACGAAACCGGTGAGATTGCGCCCCACGTGCTCGGCGGCCGCCACGGCGGCATCGTTGGCCGAGCGGATCAGGATCGCCGCCAGGAGATCCTCCAGCGAGATCTGCTGGCCGGCCCGGAGCCCCAACCGGTACCCCCCGATGCGAGCCGCCGCCTGGCTGACCACCACGGTATCCGTGAGCCGCCCCCGCTCCAGGATCACGAGGGCGGTGAGGATCTTGGTGATGCTCGCCGGGGGGCGCGGGGAATCCGGGTCACGCTCGAACAGGACCTCACCCGTCTCGGCATCCATCAGGATGGCCGCGGCCGCGCTGACCTCCACCGGCCCGGGCGCCGGTGCGGGCCGCGGGAGGTCCAGGAACTCCGGGCTGAACGACGAGGCCCGGCTGCGATGGCGAGGCGGAGCGCTCACCCGGACGCTCCGGCCGCCCGACGCACTGGAGATACCCGCCCCATTGGGCGCCGCGGGCGTCGAGGCGGCTGAACCGAGCAGCAGGATCACCAGGCTCCCGAGCCACAGCACGCGTCGCCTCACGCGTTCTCCCCCTTGCACCGGTCTCGTGTCATGATGCCGGCTATACGGTGCCTCTTCCACACGACCGCCCCCTCGAAACGGAAGCGGCGGGGCTGCCGATTTGCCTCACCCCGCCATCCTGGAATCTCAAGCACTTCGCCACTCAAATGCATCCCCTCAGCCGTCCCGCGGGGCCGCGATCTCCGCCCCCGGGCCGGGCATCAAGAGCTCGTCCACCAAGGCACACAGGGCATGGCCCAGCGTGATATGGGTCTCCTGGATTCGGGGGGTCTCCGCGCTGGGGACGATGAACGCCTCATCCACCGCGTTTGCCAGCAAGCCCCCGGAGCCCCCGGTCAAGCCGACCGTGCCACAGCCCAGGCGGCGTGCCGCCTCGACGCCTCGCAGAACATTCGGAGAATTGCCGCTGGTGCTGATGGCCACCACCAGGTCTCCCGGTCGCCCCAGCGCCTCGACCTGCCGCGAGAAGACCTGGTCGAACCCCAGGTCGTTCCCGATGCTGGTGAGCGCCGAGGTGTCCGTCGTGAGGGAGACCGCGGCCAGCGCGCGGCGGTCCCGCAGGAACCGATTGACGAACTCGGCCGCGAGGTGCTGGGCATCCGCGGCGCTTCCTCCATTGCCGAAGAACAGGATCTTGCCCCCCTTCCGGAGGGTCTCGGCCATCCGCCGGGCCACGGCCTCGATCCGGGGGGCATATTGCTCGGCGAAGCGCAGCTTGACCGCCGCGCTGTCGCGAAACATCCGGTGAATGATCCGCATCCCGACGGGGAGCCGGGGCAACGCCCCTCTCCCAAAGCTGGCAATCCCAAAACACCGCGTCCCCGCTGGGGTTACGCCTTGGCGTAACTACACTGACGAGTCTGACATTGTCAAGAAAAATCATCCCGTCATCTGTCGGGCACTCCAAAAACTGGCCATCCTGCCCGTGATCATGCACACCGTGTACCGGGCCGCCCGAATCACTTTTTGACGTTCCAGCGTGTACTCGTGGCAACTTTTCAAGGCCCCGGAAGGATGTGCAAATCCTTCACGCGGAGCTGGAGGATTTCCCGATCGTTCCAGACGTTCCGCTCGGGGACGAAGGCAAGATCAACCTGCGGCGCGGATGCCTGGCTCAGAACCTGGGTGAAGGATCCCAGATTGAAGCCGATGGCCTCCATCACCTGTCCTCCCCGGGAGGACTCCCGCACCTTCATCTTCAGGTGGTTCTGCCCCACCTGACGGGGGGTGCGCATCACCTGGAGCCGGCGCGCGACCAAGAGCGGCTCGGGGTTGCCCACCCCGTAGGGGCCGAGTCGGGCCAGGCTATCAGCCAGGGCCAGATCCAAGGCGTCCAGGTGGACCTCCGCATCCGCAGCCAGCGTGGGGAGCAGGTCCTCCTCCGTCAACTCCTCCGCGGCCAGGGAGAGAAACCGCGCCCGAAACGCGTCGATCCGGTCCGGGTGGATGGAGAAGCCGGCGGCCGCCCGATGCCCGCCGTACTGCAGGAGCAGGTCCGCGCAGCGGCCCAAGGCGTCGGCGATGTGCCAGCCGCCCGCACTTCGCGCCGAGCCCCGGGCTTCCTGGCCGCGGGTCCCGATCAGGGCGGTCGGACGCCCGAATCGCTCGACCAGCCGGGACGCCACGATGCCGATCACCCCCGGATGCCAGGCCGGTGAGGCCAGGACGATGGCCCGATCCCGCGTGAGATCGTGCTCCGCCACGGCCTGGGCCAGTGCCTCTGCCAGAATGGATCCCTCCAGTTCCTGTCGCTCCCGGTTTTGCCGATCGAGCGTGGTGGCGAGTTCCCGCGCCTCGGATGGATCGTGGGTGAGGAGCAGTCGCACTGCGGCGGCGGCATCATCCAGGCGCCCCGCGGCGTTGATCCGAGGCGCCAGGCCGAAGGCCACGCGCCCCGCCGCAATCCCGCCTTGGCGGGACAGGGGAATCCCGGCCACCTCGGCCAGTGCGCGGAGGCCAGGGCGCGCCGTGCCAGCGAGCTGGACCAGGCCATGCTTCACCAGGATCCGGTTCTCTCCCAACAGGGGGACCAGGTCGGCGATGGTCCCCAGCGCCACGAGATCCAGGGAGGGCCAGAGCTCGTCCTCGGCCTCCGGGCCGAAGAGCCCTTGCAGCAGCTTGAACGCGATGCCCACCCCGCACAGGTCCTTGAACGGGTAGGGGCAATCGGCCTGGCGAGGGTTGAGGATGGCCGTGGCGGGCGGCAGGCTGGGCGGCGGCAGGTGGTGGTCGCAGATGATCACGTCCATGCCGCGCTGCCGGGCCAGGGCCACCGCCTCCAGGGCGGTGATCCCGTGGTCCACCGTGACCAGCACCCGGACGCCCCCGGCCGCCGCCTGCTCCGCGATGCTGACGTGCAGGCCGTAGCCGTGCTCCAGGCGGCGCGGCACGGCGTACTCCACCTCTCCCCCCGCGCGCCGGAGGCCGCTCACCAAGAGGGCCACCCCGCTCACCCCGTCCACGTCGTAGTCGCCGCAGACGAGGATCGGTTCGCGGCGGGTGACGGCCACCCGCAACCGGTCCACGGCCGCGTCCATGCCGAGCATCTGTCGGGGATCGTGCAGGGCGGCGAGGGGAGCGTCCAGGAAGGTCCGCGCGGCCTCGGGCGTGTCGCAGCCGCGGCGGATCAGCAGGCTGGCCAGGAGGGGGGGCACGTCCAGCGCCCGGGCCAGGCCGGCGGCCGCGGCCGGATCGGCCTGGGCGACCCGCCAGCGCCTGTCCCTGACCGGGCGTGCGGACACCGGCGGCAGCGTCCCCGGCCTCAGCGGCGGGCGCGCCGGGCGGCCTCGGCCCGCACGCGCCACTCGTAGATGATGGGAGACGCCACGAACCAGGAGGAGTACGTGCCCACCAGGATCCCGATCAGGAGGGCGAAGGCGAAATCGTGGAGCACCTCCCCGCCGAGCAGAAAGAGGGCCAGGGCCCCCAGCAGGGTGGTGAACGAGGTCATGGCCGTCCGGCTCAGCACCTGGTTGATGCTGGCGTTCATAATGTCGGCCAGTTGCTCCTTGCGGCGCGTGCGCAGGTTCTCCCGGATCCGATCGTAGACCACCACCGTGTCCGTCAAGGAGTACCCGGCGACGGTGAGGAGGGCCGTGACGATGAGCAGCGTGATCTCCTTGTTCAGGATGAACACGATGCCCAGGACCGCCAGGACGTCATGGAAGGTCGCGATGGTGGCCACCACGCCGAAGCGGAACTCGAAGCGCCAGGCGATGTAGATCACGATCCCGGCCAGCGAGATGACGATGGCCAGCAGGGCCTTCTGCTGGAGTTCCTTGCCGATGGCCGGCCCCACCTCGGTGGAGGCCTCCACCGTCAGGGGGTTCGACGCCAGTTCCTTCCGCAGGGCGGCCTGCACCAGGTCGGCCGTCCCGGTCACCTCGCCCGTGCCGCGCTTGAGCCGGATCATCACGCTGCGCCCGTCCGCGAACTGCTGCGGCTCGCTGTCCTTGATCCCGTTCTTGGCGAGCGCCTCGCGCACCACCCCCAGGTCCACGGATTGGGCGAACTTCACCTGGATGGAGGTCCCCCCGGCGAAGTCGATTCCCATGTTGGCCGCCCCGCGGGAGATCTGGATCACGGCCACGATCCCCAGCAGGAGCAGGGCGGTGGACACGGCATAGGCGATGGAGCGCTTCCCGATGAAATCGAAGTTCGTCTTGCCCAGGATCTCCATGCTCTTACTCTCTGAAATCGGAAAATGGAAATTGGAAATTGGTCGGGGTCCCTACGGCGCCTGCCGCGCCTCGCGGCGTGGGCTTTGCCGGTCCGATGCCTAGTTTCCGATTTCCCGCTCCCAATTTCCAGTGGCCAATTTCCAGTGTCCGATTTCCAATTTCCAGCTTCCGGCTTCCCGCCATCAAATGCTGAGTTTCTTGAGCTCCCGCCGCGAGGTCATCCAGTCGTACACCACGCGGGTGCCAACCAGGGCGGAGTACAGATTGATCGCCACGCCCAGGCTCAAGGTCACGGCGAAGCCCTTCACGGGACCCGTGCCGAACAGGAACAGGGCGGCCGCCGTGATCAAGGTGGTCACGTGGGAGTCCACGATGGTGACGAAGGCCTTGTCGTACCCGGCGTCGATGGCCGAGCGGACAGTCTTGCCCAGCTTCAGCTCCTCCCGGATCCGCTCCAGGATCAGGACGTTGCTGTCCACCGCCATGCCGATGCCCAGGGCGATCCCCGCGATGCCGGGGAGGGTGAGGGTGGCCCGCATCGCCACCAGGAGGCCTACCAGCATGATGCTGTTGAGGACCAGGGCGAAGTCCGCGATGACGCCCGAAAGCTTGTAGTAAAACGCCATGAGCAGGACCACCAGGATGGCGGCCAGCATGGCGGCGCGCACCCCCTTCTGGATCGAATCCTGCCCCAGGGACGGGCCGACGGTGAGGTTCGCGATGATCTTCACCGGCGCAGGCAGCGCCCCGGCCCGCAGGACGATGGCCAGGTCCCGCGCCGAGTCGGCCGTGAAGCTCCCCTCGATCTGACCTCGATCACCGATCCTGGAACGGACAACCGGCGCGCTGTACACCGTGTCGTCCAGAACGATGGCCAGTTGCCGGCCGATGTTGGCGCCGGTGAAGTCGCCGAAGATCTTTCCGCCCTCCCGGTCCAGGGTGAAGGCCACCAGCCACCCCCCCTGATCGTCCGGCTGCACCTTGGCATCGGTGAGGGATGCCCCCGTGATGATCGGCTGCCGTTGCACAACGATCGGTCGTTTGCCCACCACCTGTCTTTTCTCCTCGTCCACCTCCCGCAGATAGAGCAACTGGAGGTCCGGCGGGAGGGCCGCCTTCCCCTGCTCGACGTCCACGGGGTTCAGCGAGGTGTCCACCGCCTTGAGCTCGAGCAGGGCCGTTTTCCCGATCAGGTTGATGGCGCGCTGCGGATCCTTGATCCCCGGCAACTGCACCACGATCCGCCGGTCGCCCTCGGGCACGATGTGCGGCTCCGTGACGCCGAACTGGTCCACGCGGTTCCGGATCGTCTCCAGGCTCTGCCGGACCGCCAGCTCCTGGATCCGCTTGACCTCGCGCGCCTGGACCGTCAGCCGGAGCTCGTCGGGGGTGGCCCCGGGGACCTTGTCCAGCGTCGCCAGCTCGCCCAGCAGCCGCTGGGTCCGGTCCCGCTCCTCCGCCTTGCTCACCTTCAGCAGGATCCCCGCCTCGCCTTCGCGGGCCAGGTGGGCGATCCCGATCTTCTCTTTCTCCAGAATGCGCCGGGCCTCCTCCATGAGCCGCTCGGTGGCATTCTCCACCGCCTTCTCCGCCTGCACCTCCAGGACGAGGTGCATCCCCCCCTGCAGGTCCAGGCCCAGGTTGACCCGCTCCGCCCGGGGCAGGATGCCGGGGAAGAGAGACGGCAGGCTGCTCACCGGCGCGACGCTGGGCACGATGTAGTACCCCGTGAGCAGGGTGGTGACGACCAGCAGGATCACCCGACCCCGGATCCGTTTCCGCACCTGACCGCCTCCCTGAACGACGCACGGGCTAAGCGCTTGCTTTCATAAGCTCATGTAGGGTTGGCTCGGGCCAACCCTACATGAAACGCCCTTGGCAAAGGGCAATCCGTATCGGGTAAAACCCGACACGGATTTATGAAATCAAACACTAAGAGACCGGGGCCGGGTCGACCCCATCCCTTAGCCCGCCAGCACGCCTCCGCTGTCCCGAACCGGGGCGCACTATAGCAGGGCCCGCAGAAATTGCAACGCAATTCCGCAAAGGACTGTCGGGGTGGACCTTCGCGGAGGCGCTGCGGCGGCGCTCAGCGCGCCAGGACGCGGATGCCGGGCTCCGGACGCTCCACCACTCCGTCAATCCGGGCCCCGTGCCGGCCGAGGAACTGGAGGTAGTCGACGGCCGCGGCGGAGATCTCCTCCCCCGGCACCAGGATGGGGATCCCCGGCGGGTAGATGGTGACGATGTCGCAGGTGATCCGGCCCGCGGCCTCTGCCAGCGGCACGGAGACGTACTCGCCGAAGTACGCCTCGCGCGGCGAGCAGGCCAGGCGGGTTTCGTGGATGGGCGGCACGGGCAGCATCTCGGGAACGAAGGCCGGGCCGTGGGACCGGCGCGCCAGCGCCTCCAGGGCCCGGACCAGGCGATCCAGATCGTCCCGGCGATCCCCGATGCTCACGATCACCAGGAGGTTGAACAGATCCGCCATCTCCACCTGGATGTCGAATTCTGCGTTGAGCATCGCCGAGGCGCCGTAGCCCGTGAGGCCCAGTTCCTTCACCGAGATGGTGAGCTTGGTCACGTCCAGGCTGAGGTCTCCCCACTCCTTGACCTGGCGACCGTCCAGGCAGCGCAGGCCCGGGATGCGATTGATCCGCGCCCGCGCCTCCTCGGCCAGCTCGATGGCCTTCCCCAAAAGCTTCCGGCCCTCCGTGGCCATCTGCATCCGCGCCAGGTCCAGGGAGGCCATCAGGATGTAGGACGGGCTGGTGCTCTGCAGCATCTGGAGGATCCCCGCCACCCGCCCCGCGTCCACGGCCCCGCCCTTCACGTGCAGCATGGACGCCTGGGTCATGCCGCCGACGATCTTGTGCGTGCTCTGCACCGTGAGGTCCGCCCCCGCGTCCACGGCCGACGGCGGGAGCGCGGGGTGGAAATGCAGGTGCGGCCCGTGTGCCTCGTCCACGATCAGGATCTTCCCCTGGCGCTGACCGGCGGCGATGATGGTCGGCATGTCGGCCGCGATCCCGTAGTAGTTCGGACTGGTGAGGGCCATCACCCGCGCGCCCGGATGGGTCTGCATGGCCTGTGCGGCCGCGGCGGCGCTGACGTTGATGGCGATGCCCAGGTCGGGGTCGAAGCTGGGCAGGAAGAAGCGGGGCGTGGCCCCGCTCAGGATGATCCCGGCCAGGATCGACTTGTGGGCGTTGCGGGCGACCAGCACCTCTTCCCCGGGGCGGACCGTGGAGAGGATCATGGCGTGGTTGCCCACGGTGGTCCCGTTCACCAGGAAGAACGAGCGGTCGGCCCCGTGCGCCTCGGCGGCCAGTTCCTGCGCCTCCCGGATGACCCCCACGGGCTTCTGCAGGCAGTCCACCTCGTCCAGCGTCGTGAGGTCAATGGTGAAGATCTTGCTCCCGACGAATTTCCGGAAGCGAGTGGAGATCCCCTTCCCGCTCTTGTGGCCGGGGGTGTGGAAGGAGACCTTCCGGGCCTCGGCCAGGGCCACCAGCGCGTCGAAGAGGGGCGTGCGGTACTGCCGGTCGGGAATCATGGGAGAGCGCTGGGGGCGGGAGGGTGCGGCCGGCGGGCGAGCTGGGATCCCATGGGGCTCCCGGGTGTGTCCCCCGTGCTGCGCGAGGCCGATCCAGAGGCGATCGGTCAGCTCCAGGTATACAAGGGGTGGTTATCCTCGATGATGCGGGCCTCGCTGTCCAGGCGCGTCCGGATGTGCTTGGGCAGGAGGAAGCTGGCCTGGTGGGTGATGCCGTCGTAGTAGCGGAGCTCGCCCACGATGCGATCGGCCACCAGCTTGTTCACGTCCTCGGGTGTGAGGTGCCGGGGATCCTGGTGCTTGGACGCCACCGAGAACCCCCAGGGCAGCGCGAAGGACGGGACCGAGGCCCAGCACGGGGCCACCACGGGGAACACCTCCTCCAGCGTCTTCTGGATGGCGGCGTAACATTCCAGGTCGTTCAGGCTCACCGTCCCGGCCTGGAGCGAGATCACGCCGGCCGGCGACAACCGCTCGCGGACCACCTCGTAGAATTCCCGGGTGAAAAGGAGATAGGCCGGGCCCTCCTCGATCGGCTCCGAGATGTCAATGATGACCACGTCGAACGACTCGGACGTCTCCTCCAGGTATTTGCGGGCGTCCAGGTAGCGGAGCTCCGTGCGGGGGTCCTCGAAGGCTCCCTGGTGCCACTCGGGCA
>JACPAT010000240.1 GCA_016180655.1 Candidatus Methylomirabilota bacterium
CGGGACCGACGGGAAGGCCACGCTGGTCGTGGCGGGCGAGAACCTGGTGGGCCTGGCCTTCGACGGCCGGGGCCGCATGGTCATCGCCAGCACCAATGCAATCTACCGACTCGCGTGGTCGGGGAGCTGATGCGGACCGCCCGAAGAGAGACGACCGATGGCTGACCAGTCGACGGCAGACATGCAGGACCTGATTCACGACCTCAAGCAGCGGATCGCGGGCGAGGTCCGGTTCGACCCCATGAGCAAGGTGCTGTACAGCACCGATGCCAGCATCTACGAGATCGAGCCCCTGGGGGTCGTGATCCCCAGGACGCCCGAGGATGCCATCGCCGCCGTGGAGATCTGCGGCCGGCACGGCGTCCCGATCCTCCCGCGCGGTGCCGGCACCGCCCTGGCCGGCCAGGCCGTCGGCCGGGCCGTCCAGCTGGACATGTCCAAGTACCTCAACAGGATCCTGGAGGTGAACGTGGAGGAACGCTGGGCGCGCATCCAGCCCGGCGTCGTCCTGGACGAGCTGAACGCCGAACTTCGCCCCCACGGCCTCTGGTTCGCGCCCGACGTCTCCCCCAGCAACCGCGCCACCATCGGCGGCATGATGGGGAATAACTCCTCGGGGGCCCGCTCCATCATCTACGGGAAGACCATTGACCACGTGCTGGAGATGCGGGTCATGCTGGCCGACGCCCAGGTGATCACGGCCCGCGTCCTGTCCGATGCCGAGCTGGAGGCGAAGCTCCGGACGCCGGGGCTGGAGGGGGACCTCTACCGGGTGATCCAACGGCTGGCCACGACCCATCGCGAGGAGATCCGGAAACGCTATCCCAAGATCATGCGCCGGGTGGGGGGCTATGCCCTGGACGAGTTCGTGAACGGGAAGCCCTTCGACCTGGTGAAGATGCTCGTGGCCTCGGAGGGGCCGCTGGCCACCACGCTGGAGGCCACGATCAACCTGGTGCCCCGTCCCAGGCTGACCGCCCTGATGGTGGTTCACTACCGGACCATGTTCGAGGCCCTGGAATCCACCATGGAGATCCTCTCGACGGGACCCGCGGCCGTCGAGCTGATGGACAAGTACGTCATGGATCTCACCCGGGCCTCGCTGGAGTACGCCCGGCAGATGAGCTTCGTCCAGGGGGATCCGGGGTCACTTCTCATCGTGGAGTACCACGGGACCTCGCGGGAAGAGCTGGTGGCCAAGCTGGACCGGCTGGAGACCCACCTCCGGCGCCAGGGGATCGGCATCGCCTTCACGCGGGCCGTGACCCCCGAGGAACAAGAGAGGATCTGGAAGGTCCGCAAGGCGGGGCTGGGCCTCCTGCTGGGGATGCCGGGCGACAGGAAGCCGATCGCCGGGATCGAGGATACGGCCGTCCCCCCGGAGCGGCTGGCCGAATACATCCGGCGCTTCGACCAGATAGTCCGGTCTCACGGGACCGAGGCGGCCTATTACGCCCACGCCTCCGTCGGCTGCCTGCACATCCGCCCCCTCATCGACCTGAAGCAGGTGCCCGAGGTGGAGAAGCTCCGCTCCATCGCCGAGCAGGTCTGCGACTTGGTGATGGAGTTCGGCGGCGCCATGAGCGCCGAGCACGGGGACGGCCTGGCCCGGTCGTGTTGGAACGAGAAGTTCTTCGGGCCGACGCTGTACCAGGCGTTCAAGGAGCTCAAGGCGGCCGCCGACCCCAAGACCATCATGAACCCCGGCAAGATCGTGGACGCGCCCCCCATGATGGAGAACCTGCGCTTCGGAGGCACGTACCGGGCCCGGCCGGTCAAGACGTTCTTCACCTACGCTCGGGAGGGCGGCTTCGACCGGGCCATCGAGATGTGCAACGGCGCGGCCGTCTGCAAGAAGAAGCTGGAGGGGACCATGTGCCCCTCCTACATGGTCACGCCATCAACGGCCGCCTGCCGGCCGACGCCCTGACCAGCCCGAGGATGTACGAGGTCATGGATCTCTGCCTGGAGTGCAAGGGCTGCAAGGCCGAGTGCCCGTCCAACGTGGACATGGCCAAGCTGAAGTACGAGTTCCTGGCCCACTACCATGCCCGGCACGGGACGCCCCTGCGGGCCCGGCTCTTCGGCAACATCGAGCGCCTGAACCGCCTGGGCTGCGCCTTTGCCCCGCTGTCCAACTGGGTCGCGAACAGCGCGCCGGCCCGCTGGGTCTTCGATCGCATCCTGGGCATCCACCGGAACCGCCAACTCCCGCCCTTTGCCTCCCAGACCTTCGACCGCTGGTTCGCCTCGCAGAACGGGCGACGAGCGACTGCGACCCGGGGTCCTGTCGTCCTCTTCAACGACTGCTACATGACCTACAACTATCCGGAGATCGGCAAGGCCGCGGTGAAGGTGCTGGAGGCGGCCGGCTTCGAGGTCATTCTGCCGGAGAAGAAGTGCTGCGGCCGCCCCATGATCTCCAAGGGGCTGATCCACGAGGCCAAGGTGAACGCGGCCGACAACGTGGACCGGCTGTCGACGTACGCGGCAAAGGGCGTTCCCATCGTGGGGTGCGAGCCCAGTTGCATCCTGACCTTCCGCGACGAGTACCCGGATCTGCTGGATGACCCCCGCGCCGGCGACCTCGCCAAGCAGACCTTCATGATCGAGGAGTTCCTGGTGGGCCTGTATGAGCGGGGCGCGCTGAACCTGGCGTTCTCGAACGGCGCCAGGTCCCTTCTCCTCCACGGCCACTGTCACCAGAAGGCGCTGATCGGGACCAGTCCCAGCCTCCAGGTCCTTCGGATGCTGCCGGGGGCCAAGGTGGAGGAGGTGGACTCGGGCTGCTGCGGGATGGCCGGCTCCTTCGGGTACGAGAAGGAGCACTACGACCTGTCCCTGGCCATCGGGGGCCGCCGGCTCTTCCCCGCCGTCAAGGCCAAGGGGCCGGAGTGCGAGGTCGTGGCGGCCGGCGTCTCCTGCCGCCAGCAGATCGCCCACGGCACCGGGCGGCGGGCTCGCCACCTGGTCGAGGTCCTGGCCGACGCGCTGGCATGATCCTGATCCGTTGTAGGGTCCGGGCCGTGGAGACGTGCGAGGAACCTTCGCGCATCGGACGCCGGTCTCCACGCATCACAAGAGGCGCGGAAGGAAATATCCCCTCCGAGGGAGGAGTTGCGATATGGGAGTCTTCACGCACAAGTCAAGGATGCCGTCCAAGCAGGAGGCGCTGCCGGGCCGCGCCGAGCGCATGCGTGTCCCGGCCGCCCACTTCGTGAATGGGAACCGGCTCGAGCCGCCCTTCCCGGCGGGAACCGAGCTCGCCCTGTTCGGCATGGGCTGTTACTGGGGGGCGGAGCGGATCTTCTGGAAGCAGCAGGGCGTCTATTCGACGGCCGTCGGATACGCCGGAGGGATCACCCCCAACCCCACCTATCAGGAGGTGTGCAGCGGGCTCACGGGACACGCCGAGGTCGCGCGGGTGGTCTTCGAACCGAGTGTGATCTCCTACGAATCGCTCCTGCGTCTCTTCTGGGAGAGCCACGATCCGACGCAGGGCATGCGCCAGGGCAATGACGTCGGGACCCAGTATCGCTCGGCCATCTACTGCTACGGATCTCCCCAGGGCATGGCCGCCGAGGCCTCAAGCCGAGCATACCAGCAGGCGCTGAGCCAAGCTGGTCTTGGACGGATCACGACCGAGATCCTCGATGCGCCGGAGTTCTACTATGCCGAGGAATATCACCAGCAGTACCTCGCCAAGAACCCTGGCGGGTACTGCGGCCTCGGCGGCACCGGCGTCCGCTGTCCGACGAGCTTCGTGCGAGCGACATAGCCTGCCGGGGGAGTAGGTGGATTCAAAGCCAGTGGTGGAGGGCCAGGGGAAAGCCTCTAAAGCCGCAACGTCCCCGAGGTACGAGGTACACCGCGTACCGACGCAGGAGAAGGCTCCCTGCCCCCTTTGCTTGAGCGGCGATGTCCCCCTTCTTCGGAAGGGCAAGAGGACTGCCTGACCCCAGACGCTTTTCCCTCTCGAACCGGACCAGAGGGAGGGGGCAGGGACGGGTTCAACTCGAGAGCATCCGCACCGCGGCCAGCACCTCCTCATCGGTGGGGAATTTGTCTAGTCCCGCCAGGCCTTCCCGGGCGCACTCGATGCCGACCCAGCGAACGATGCCGTCTCGATCCAGCAGGAATTGACCCACGAACTGGACCTGGTGCCGCTGCCTTTCCGCCTCGTCGGTCCCCGCCAGCGAGAAGTCGTCCCGCCGGTTGAGGGCGTCATAAACCTGGCCTGGTGGCGCCTGGAGCTGGTACTCTCGGGCCAGATCCGCCCATCTGGAGAGAATGATTTCCACGATCTCCGGCGTCTTGGCGGTCCGCGGCACCCCGTAGGTGCCGTGCGTGATCAGATCCGGGTCGGCGCCCACTGGGCACCGAGGGGGGCGAAACCGGAAGTAAAGCCGAGCGCGCTCCGCCCCCGTGGCGACGATCACCAGCGTCTCGACGCCAACCTGCCGAAGTTTCTCAGCCGTCCTCCCTAGCTGCACAACGTGCCGCCGGCAGAAGGGTCAGTACAGCCCGCGAAGCAGGGCTAGCAGGACGGGGCTCCGCCCGCGGTAGTCGGCCAGCGACACGGTTCCCTCGCGGTTCGCCGCTGGCAACGTGAAGTCCGGCGCCCGCTCGCCCGGTTGCACAGGTGCTCGCGGTTCGACCGTTGCCATTTCTTGGTGCCTCCCTTCTTGCCCCTTGCCCTCAGACCCGGGCACCGTTCCCGTCGTCCAGGGACCCCGGAAGCGGGCCTCCGGATCACCCTTGGCCTGCCCCCTGACCCTTTCCCCTTGTTGCTCTCCCCTGCTCGGCTGCGGGAGCCGCGCCCGCCTTGGCCGGCATACGGCGAGTCAGCCTGTAAGCGCCCGCGCCGCGGCCACGAGTTCCTCGTCGATCGGGAACTTGCCCAGGCCGGGAAGGCCCTCCTTGGCGCACTCGATGTTCACCCAGCGGACGACGCCGTTCCGATCGATCAAGAACTGTCCTATGAGTTGGGGAAATTGCCGCTGAAGATCGTTTCGGTCAGTCTCGCTTGGCTCGAAGCCGTGCAGCCGATCAAGGGTCTTGCTTGCCTCCACGAGCGGGAGCGGTTCTGGCAGTTCACCGGTCGGATTGCCGCGCACGGACTGAAGCGCCTGCATGAGTTCCGGCGTTACCGGGGGCTTCGGAATGCCATAGGCCCGGTGCGTGATCAACTCTGGGTCGGCGGCCAGCGGCACACGCGTGGGACGAAATCGGAAATAGAGGCGGGCATTCTCTGGCTTGGTGGCCACGATCCCCAGCGTCTCTACGCCTAGCGCCTGGAGCTTCTGCCGAGTGACGCCCATCTGCGCGATGGCCCGTCGGCAGTACGCGCACCACAGCCCGCGGAACACGGCCAGCAACAGCGGGCTTCGGCCGCGGTAGTCGGCAAGCGATACGGTTCCGTCCCGGTCCACCGCCGGGAGCGTGAAATCCGGAGCCGGCTCTCCCGGCTGCAATGGCGATCGCGATGCGATAGTAGCCATCTCCCAATCTCCTCCCGTTCCTGGGTCCTGAGGGTCTCCTGGGCTCAGCAGAAGAACGGCAACACGACGAGCGAGTCCGGCTCCAGTCCGGCCCGCTCGCAGACCTGCTGGGCCCTGTGCATGTACCGTTCGGCCTGGGTTTCATCTCCCATCTCCAGATACAGGGTGGCCAGACCATCATAGCAGGGGAATAGCAATTGAGGTTCCCCGGCCTCTTCAGCCAGGCCCAGCGCCTCGGTGTAGCACTGGCGCGCCCGTTCTGGATCGCCGCCGTGACACTGGTAAATCTGGCCCAGCACGATCAGCGGGACCGCCAGATGGTCGAGCTGCCCGAGTTGCCGGTCGAGATCGATGGCCGCCCGCGCCGCTCCCATCCCCTTTTCCTCGCACCGGTCGGTCAGGGCACAGTAGGCCACGGCCAGGTTGGCGTAGAGGCGTGACTGGAAGCCTAGATCGCCGATCTTCTTTGCCACCTCCAAGCCATTCACACACGTCTCGATCGCCCGGCTCGGCTCGAGGGTGCTGTAGAGCACGCCCAGGTTCGCGTAGCCTCGACACGCCGCTTGAAGTAGCCCGTGTGCCTGCGCCATGGCCACGCTGCGCTCGATATGCGCGGTTGCCTCCTGGAGTCTCCCGAGTCGCGCCAGAGCCACGCCCAGCGTGCTGTAGGCATGGGAGACGGCCGCCGCGGCTTCTTGGTTTTCCCGGTCACTGGCGGCCGCAGATTCAGTGGAACCACCGGCCAGCCGGCCCACGTGGGCCAGTGCCCTGGTCGCCCACTCAACCGCGCGGAGATTGTCCCCGCTTCGGAAGGCCAGGCGCCCCATTTCCTGGTACAGGTGTGCCAGCTCGATGGGTTGAGATTCCCCCTCAAGAAGCGCCAGGCCTGCCTGGAAGCAGGCCAGGGCAGGATCGCGATCCCCGCCATCCCAGTGCACCCCACCCATCTTGCGGTAGAGGCGAGCCTGAGCAACCCGGTCCCCATTTCCTTCGACGGCTCGACGTACCGCCTCGTAGTGCTCCAGTGCTGCCTCACGCCGGCCGATGGGACCCAGAAGGTCCCCCAGGCGCTCCCGGACCGCCAACCGCTCCGGGTCGCAGCCCTGGCACTCACTGAGCGTCTGCAGGGCCCGTTCATACTGACGGAGGGCATCCTCATTGGCGTAAATGGCACGTGCCCAGTCCCCCGCCCTGACAAGATACCGTGCGCCCTTCAGCTTCTCGCCGCTTAAGCTGAAGTGATGCCCAAGCGCCTTCATGTCCTCCAGCCGTTCCAGCCGGTCGCCGCATCCGCACAGTTCCTCCAAGACCTGGCCAACGCGCCCATGCAATTCCGTGCGGTGCCGCACCAGGAGGTTCTGGTACACCACCTCCTGCACCAGGGCATGGCTGAATCGATAATGCCGCTCGCCGGCGGCCGCCGAGCCATGCATGCCAGAGGTTCGGGGAGCCTCCATCAGCAGCTCGGCATCCAAGAGGAGATCCAGGTTGGTTTCGCACGCATCCGGTTCGCTGCAGACCATCCGGAGCACCTGAAGGTCAAAAAAAGCCCCCAGCACCGCCGCCTCCTGGATGAGGCGCCGCGCGCCGGCCGGCAGCCGGTCGAGGCGGGAGAGGAGCAACCCTTGGATGGTGGGTGGCACATCCACGGTCCCTGCGTCGGTCGTGCACGTCCAGCCGCCGTTCTCTCGCGCCAGCGTGCCGGCCGCTATCAGACTGCGCACGATCTCTTCCAGGTAGAAGGGGTTGCCGCCGGCACGCTTGATGATCAGCTCGCGCAGAGCGGTCGGCAGCCGGTTCGCGGACAGGCCAAAGAAGGCCCCTAGGAGCGCTTCGCTCTCGGCGGCGGGCAGCGGGGCCAGGCGGATGGCGGTGTGGGCTGCCTGGGTGCTCGCCAGCGCCTTGGAGTCGAATGTCGGACGGTACGTGGCCACGAGGATCAATGGACGATCGGCCAGCCGGTCCACAAGGAAGTGCAGCAGTTCCACGGAGGCGGCGTCTGCCCAGTGCAGATCCTCCACGACGAGCATCAGGGGACCATGCTGCAAGCGCCGCTCGCACAGCGTCCGCAGCGCCAGGAAGATCTGCCGCTTCAACTGCTCGGGTTCGAGGTGGTGTAACGGGTCACCGGATCCGAGGCCGAGCACGTACCCGAGGATCGGCGCGACGCGCGCGACTTCATCCTCGCCCGCCCCCAGTGCGTGGAGTCCGGTTGTGAGCTTCTGCTGGGCGACCCCCAGCGACTCATCCGGCACGACGCCGTACGCTTCCCGGAAAAAGGTCGCGACGACGCCGTACGTCTGTTCGCCAAGGGAGGAACACGCCGCGCGCCGCACGGCCATTCCCTGGGGCTTCCCGCTGGTTTCTAGTTTCAGGAAAAACTCACGCAGCAGCCGTGTCTTGCCAACCCCCGCCTCGCCGATCAGGCTGAGGACCTGCGCGCGGCCGCGCTGCATGCGGTCGAAGGCGGCGAGCATCTGATCCAACTCGTCGTCCCGGCCAATCAGCGGCGCCACGAGGCCGTGCGCCTCGAGACCTCGTCCGGACCGGGGCACATCCAGCAGACCCACCACCCGGTACGCAGGGACCCGGTCAGCCTTTCCCTTGACCACCAGCTCACCAAGGGCCTCGAAGACAAAGGCATGCTGGCTGAGGCGGTAAGTGGCATCGCTGACCAGCGTCTGTCCCGGCTGGGCCGCGTTCAAGAGCCGGGATGCGGTGTTTACCGTGTCCCCGGTTACCGCATACCCAGCGCCTGGGATTGGGCCGAGGTTGCCCGCCACCACGGGGCCGGTGTTGACGCCGATGTGCAGGGCGAGCCGTCGGCCGACACGATGCTCCCACCGGCCATTGAGCGTTGCCATCCGTTCGTGCATGGCGAGGGCGGCCCGGATGGCGCGCTCGGGGTCGTCCTCGTGCGCGACGGGCGCGCCAAAGACGGCCATGACGGCGTCCCCGGCGAACTTCTCGACGAACCCCCCGTAGCGATCAATCGCTGAGGCCAGTTCCTGGAAGAGGTCGCTCTGGAGGCCTCGGATTTCCTCAGGGTCGAGCCGCTCGCCCAACGCCGTGAATCCGGAAAGATCGGCGAACAGCACAGTGACCGGCCGTCGATCCGCCTCGGCCGTGCCACCTTCCGCTGCGCGGGTTGGCTGCTCTGCCGGCACCACCGCGGCCAGCCGGACGCCACACTTGGGGCAGAAGATGAAGCCGGACTGTGCCTCAAATCCGCAACCGGCGCACTTCATGGCTTTTTGAGTTGCCGTGCCTTACGCACCATGCGCCCGCCGGAGCGGTTCGCTAGGAACCCCGCTTGTCGGACGGGCTCCCGCACCATCTTTTCATCCGGGACTGCGTGGACGCAGGAGACTTAGTCCGAAGCAATCTAACCGCGGACTCGGAAAATATGCAGGGATGGCAGGAATATGCTTATGGGCCACGGGGCCCCTGGAAGGCCCTGGATTCTCACGGGAAACGCCACCTCGTCCCCCAAGGCGCCTGCATGATGGCTTTTTTCGATTCCTTTGTCAATGAACGAGCTGTCCGTCGCCATCGCCAGCCGCCGGCTGTTCCCCGCGGTAAAGGCCAAGGGGCCGGAGTGCGAGATCGTGGCGGCCGGCGTCTCCTGCCGCCGGCAGATCACCCGCCGCACCGGGCGGCGCGCCTGCCACCCTGCAAGGCGGGGTCCTGGCCGACGCCCTGCCGTGATGATCCCGGCTTGACAGAGGCTGGGTTTCCGCCTACATTATGCGTAATTGCATTATGTAGTTATGCATAATGCAGTTATGCATAATACCGAGGTCGAAATGCAGAACCCGTTCAAGTTCGGGTCCGTGGTCACGGGCGGCGACTTCGCGGATCGCCGCCGGGAACTGACGGAGTTGGTCCGGGAACTCACGGACGGCCAACACCTGTTCCTCCTCTCTCCCCGCCGGTACGGGAAGACCTCGCTCGTCCTCACGGCCCTCGAATCCCTGAGCTCCCGGGGGACACTCGCCGCCTACGTGGATACCTTCCGGACGACCACGCCGGTCCAGTTGTTGGAACTCATGGCGCAGGCCGTGCTCCGGGCAGCGGAATCCCGTCCGGAACGGCTGCTCCGCCTCGCCATGGACCTGCTCGGGCGCCTTCATCCCCAGGTAGGAGCGGACGCCACCGGCAAGCCCACCCTCTCTCTCGACATCGGGACCTCACCCCGGAGTGCCCTGGCCCTTCAAGAGGAGGTTCTGGACCTTCCGGAGCGGCTCGCCATGAAGCGGATGTGCCAGTTGGTGATCGCCTTCGACGAGTTCCAGGAGATGCAGCGATTCCCCGGCGCCGGCCTGGAAAAGGCCATGCGATCCCACTTTCAGCACCATCGCCACGTCAGCTATCTCTTTGCCGGATCGAGGCAGAGCGTCCTCCAGGACATGGCGACCCGTGAGCGGAGCCCATTTTACAAATTCGGCAGAGTCATGTCCCTCGGCCCGATCCCTCAGGGGGAATTTGCGCCATTCCTGGAGGCACGCTTCAAGCGCGGCCGCCTTGGTGTCTCCGTTGACGTGTTGGCGGCTATCCTGTCGGCAGCCGACGACGTCCCCTACAACGTCCAACGGCTCTGCCACCAACTCTGGGACATGCTCGCCGGGAAAGCCGACCGGATCACAGAGGGAGACATCGGCCGGGCCATCGCAATCATCCTGGATCAGGACGCGCCGTACTTCAGCACTGCCTGGGATCGGCTGTCCCTGCATCAGCGACAGGTCTTGCAGGCGATCGCCAGGGCCGGCGGCCGGAACGTCTTTGCCAGCGACTTCCTGACGGTCCATCGCCTCGGCTCCCACTCCTCGGTGCAGACCTCGCTTCGGCAATTGCTCAAAGAGCAGATCCTGCTGAAGGTCAACGGCGAGTATCGAATCGCCGATTCCTTCTTCCGGGAGTGGATCGGCACCCGGTCGCCTTGAGCAGTACCTCCGTCCCTCCGGTTGTCGACGTCTCTTGCCGCCTGCACAGGCCCTACGGCACTGGCCGGCGGGCCCGCCACCTAGTCGAGATCCTGGCCACGCCCCTGCGGTGCTCGCGCTGGACGTTCTTCCGGATGACCCGCCATCGCGAGTGCCGCATCAGTAGCACAGACTCTTCAGGATTGGGCGTTCGTCAGGCCGAAGCCTCTCTCCTCACGCGCACGTCTCCCTGGATCCCCGCCCTACCAAAAGATTGCTGTTGTCCGAAGATGCCCGACTGCCCGCATTCATCCGGCGAAGGGGCAATGGGTCTGCGTCACCCTATCTCACATACTCTTCTGTGCGGAACGAGCCTATTCCAGAACCCGGCAATTGAAGGAGAACCCAGCCAGCCTGGGTCTCAAGGGATGAGGACGATCTTGCCGTAGGCGCCGGGCTGCATTACCGCCTCGTGGGAGCGCGGAGCCTCCTCCAGCGGCAGCTCCTGCCCGACGATAGGCCGAAGCGTGCCGTTCGCGAGGCCAGCGCTCAGGCCGGCATGGATCTCGGCTTCTTCCGCGGGCGTGATGCCCCAAAGTGTGAAGGCGCGGATGGAGGCGCGGCGGCCCATGAGTTCGCGCGGGTTGATGGTGACTTCACCGCGATTGCCGATGACGATGACGCGGCCGCGCGGTGCGAGAAGTTTCAGGTCATGGGCGAGGTTTACATTGGCGAGCATTTCAAGAATGATGTCAACGCCGCGGCCGCCCGTCGCTTTCAGTATTTCTTCTTGATAGCCCGCTTTGCTGTGATCGAACACCTGCTGCGCTCCCTCGCGCTTGACGAGGTCGAGGCCTTTCTGCGTGCCGGCGGTGCCGAAGACCGCGAGGCCCATGGCGCGCGCCATCTGCAGCGCGGCTGTGCCGACACCGCCACTCGCACCGTGCACGAGAACGGTTTCAGAAGCGCGTGCTTCAGCCGAATGGTGCAGAGCGTGGTACGCGGTGCCGTAGGGAACCCAGACCCCTGCGCCCTGACCGAAACTGATTTTTTCTGGTAGGGAATGCACCTGCTCCTCCAGGGCGAGGGCATATTCAGCGTATGCGCCGGTGACGGTCTTCGCCGTGTAGACGCGGTCGCCCGGTTTCACTGTCTTCACGCCTTCGCCGCCGGCTTCGACGACACCCGCGCCATCCGAGCCAGGCGTGTAGGGAAGCGCCGGCTTTACCGCATAGGTACCCGCACGCATGTAGGTGTCATAGGGGTTCACGCCGGCGGCGTGGATTCGGACGAGGACTTGTCCGGCGGCGGGCTTCGGCGTGGGCACTTCCTCGAGCTTGAGAACTTCAGGGCCGCCGAATTCACGAACCAAAATTGCTTTCATCGTTTTTCTCCAAGCGGCAAAGTGATCGAACACGAACGGAAAAACGGCGGTAAGCCACCGCGCCGCGCTCGATGTCGGCCATGTCTCCTCCTTTGTACGGGGAATCCCCCCAAGATACCGCCCGATGTGGGCCTTCGTTGAGGCGAGTCATCGTCTGCATGCCCGGACCGCCCCTCCAGTGCTTACGGCGACTCAACAGGCGTCACGGCGACCTCCACACATTCGACA
>JACPAT010000241.1 GCA_016180655.1 Candidatus Methylomirabilota bacterium
CGAGCTAAGTACGCCTCGCGCCTCGCATCGCGCGCCGCCTTGCATCTGGACCTTTTTGAGCAGCCTGGGCGAAAACGAGTTTTTCAGCAACCTGCTAGGGGACCAGGACGATCTTGCCGAACTGCTGCGCCTCGTCCATGCGGCGGTGGGCGGCCGCGGTGTCTTGGAGGGGAAAGACGCGGTCCACCACCGGCTTCAGACGGCCCATCTCATACAGGGCGAGCATGGCGGAGAATTCCCGGGGGCTCCCCATGGTAGTCCCCAGGATGCTGATCTGGTTCCAGAAGACGTGTCGAATGTCCACCTCGGTCGTGCGGCCCGTCGTCGCGCCGAAAGAGATCAATCGCCCACCGGGGCGGAGGGCGCGCAGGGCCTTGCCCCAGGTCTCCTTGCCGACGCTGTCAATGACCACGTCCGCCCCGCCGGCGGTCCGCTCGCGGACGATCTTTCCCCAGTCCTCCGACATGTAATCGATCGCGGCGTCCGCACCCAGCTCCCTGGCCCGAGCCAGTTTGGCCTGGCTGGATGACGTGACGAGGACCGTCGCACCGGCCACGCGCGCGATTTGCAAGGCAAAGGTTGCCACCCCTCCGCCGATCCCCAGGACCACCACCTGCTCCCCCGGCCGCACCTGCCCCCGGGTGAGGACGGCGCGCCAGGCGGTCAGCGAGGCTAACGGCACGGCGGCCGCCTCTTCGAAAGACAGTGGCGCGGGCTTGGGAAAGACGTTCTCTGCCGGGACGACGATGAACTCGGCGTACGTCCCTGGATCCGGGCCGCCCAGGATCTTGAAGCCGGGCGAGGGACGATCCTCGCGATCCCCCCAGTTGAGAGACGGGTTGATCACCACCGCGTCCCCAACCTTCAGGTGGCTGGTTCCCGGTCCAACCTCAGCGACCAGTCCCGCCCCATCCGACCCGGGGATCAGGGGCAGGCGATCCGCCATCTGCAAGCCCATCCGGATCCAGACGTCCCGGTGGTTCAAGGCCGCGGCTTTCAGCTGGATCAAGATCTCTCCGGGGCCGGGCCGCGCTGCGGGAACTTCTTCATATCGAAGCTGATCCGGTCCGCCGGGCTGGTGCAGTCGGACGGCCTTCATGGCAGGACTCCTTCGGCGAGGTGAAAAAACACGACGGCCGGAACCAAGTGGCGGGGAGGGGGGAGGGTTTCCACGAGGTCCCGACCGTCGTGACGCGAACAGGATTCGAGAGAACTTCCCAAGTCCGCCCGCGTCGGGAAGGAATATACACGGCGAGCCTGGATCCGCCAAGCCCAATTGTGAATTGTATCGCATACTGAACAACTCCTCTCGCTCCCTCGGAGGAAGATCGGGGGGAGAAAGTGCTGGACGGCCTTTCGGTTTATTGGTATGTGCAGAGACAGCCATCCGCATTCAGCAATCCGCAGGCAGCGCTGGGCCCGAGGCCCAGATCGGGGGGCGAAGATCGGGGAGCAGGGGGCTGACCGCCGATGGCTGACGGCTCATTCCGCGACTAACCCGGTTTTTTCACTGGAGGAGCATGCATGGGAACCGATCTCTTCGATCTCAGCGGCCGGGTGGCGGTGGTCACGGGCGGCGGCACCGGCCTGGGCAAGGGCATGGCGGCCGGCCTGGCACAGGCGGGGGCCCTGGTCATCGTGGCCAGCCGGCGCCAGGACGTGGTGGACCAGGCGGCGGAGGAGATCCGCGCGTCGGGTGGCAAGGCCGTAGGGATGGCCCTGGACGTGACCCGAACCAAGGAGCTTCCAGCGTTCTTCGAGACGGTCGTCAAACGCCACGGCGGACTGGACATCCTGGTCAACAACGCCGGCACGAACCGGCGGCTGCCGGCCCTGGACTACACCGAGGAAGACTGGGATACCGTGCTGGACCTGAACCTCAAGTCCCTCTTCTTCTGTTGCCAGGCCGCGGCGCGGATTCTGAAGGGGCGGGGCGGCGGCAAGATCATCAACGTCGCCTCGCTGGCCAGCGCGTCTACCTTCCCCAACCAGGCGGCCTACGCGCCCAGCAAGGCCGGGGTCAAGCAGGCCACGATGCTGATGGCCATGGAGTGGGCCCCCTTCCGCATCAACGTGAATGCCATCGGCCCGGGCTGGTTCCGGACCCCGCTCAACGATGTCCTGTTCCAGGACGAACCGTGGGCCCGCGGCGTGACGGCGATGATTCCCTGGGGACGGACCGGCACGCCCGCGGACCTCATGGGCGCCGTGATCTTCCTGGCCTCACGGGCCTCTGATTATGTGACGGGGCAGGTCATCTACGTGGACGGGGGCCTGCTGGCGGGACACCGGGCCCTGCGCCTGCCGAAGGAAATGCCCTGAGAAGAAAAACCCAAGGCAATGCAACCACCGGACAACTGTCGGTTCTGCGTTTCTTGTTGAAGGTGATATCTGTGTGTATCTGTGTTCATCTGTGGTTGCAGATAGGAAGCGGTTAGCATGCGGCGAACCAAGATCGTCTGTACCCTCGGGCCGGTCTCCTCGTCGCCCGAGGTGATCCACCGCCTCATCGAGGCGGGCATGAACGTCGCGCGCCTCAATCTCTCCCACGGGACGCAGGAGGATCACGCCCGGGTCATTGGCCATATCCGCGAGATCTCCGAGCGCACCCGCACGCCCGTGGCCACCCTGCTGGACCTGCAAGGACTGAAGATCCGCCTGGGGACCTTCCGGGGCGGCCGGGCCCGGCTGGAGGCGGGCGCGGAGTTCCTGATCTCCACCCGCCAGCTGGAAGGCACGGCCAGCCTGGCCAGCACCACCTATGATCGCCTGCCCAGGGACGTGAAGCCCGGCGACCGCATCCTCGTGGCGGATGGCCTCATCGAGCTGAAGGCCCTGGGCGCGGACGATGAGACGGTGCGCTGCCGCGTCGTGGTGGGGGGAGAGGTCAGCGATCACAAGGGCATCAACCTGCCCGGCGTCGCGATCAGCGCCAGCTCCATGACGGCCAAGGACCAGGCGGACCTCCAGTTCGGCATCCGGCAGGGGGTGGACTACGTGGCCGTGTCATTCGTCCGGGGCCCCGCGGACGTCCTGGAGGTGAAGGAGCTGATCAGCGAGGCGGGCACCACCATCCCCGTGATCGCCAAGCTGGAGAAGCCGGAGGCGATCCAGCAGCTGGGCGAGATCCTGCGCGTCGCCGACGGGGTGATGGTGGCGCGAGGTGACCTCGGGGTGGAGTTGCCGCTGGAAGACGTCCCCCTGATCCAGAAGGAGATCATCCGGCGCGCCCGCGAGCACGCCATCCCGGTCATCACGGCGACCCAGATGCTGGAGTCCATGGTCGAGCACCCCCGGCCCACCCGGGCGGAGGCATCGGACGTCGCCAATGCCATCTTCGATGGGACGGACGCGGTCATGCTGTCGGCCGAGACGGCCGTGGGGCAGTACCCGGTGGAGACCGTGCAGGTCATGTCCCGCATCGCCGTCCAGGCGGAGGGGGCGCTCCCCACCCTGGCACCCCCCGCGCCGACCGCCCGCGCCTCGACCTTCCCCGACGTGATCAGCGACGCCGCCTGCCGCGCCGCCCGCGAGGTCCACGCCCGGGCCATCGTGGCCTTCACCCAGAGCGGGTCCACGGCCCGCCTGCTGGCCAAGTACCGGCCGGAGGTGCCGATCCTCGCCTTTACTCCGTCGGAAACCATCCGCCGGCGCCTGTGCCTCTACTGGGGGGTGGTGCCCAAGATGATCCGTCCCATCCAGCACACCGACGAGCTGACCGAGGAGATCGAGGCCGCCCTGCTGGAGGACAAGGCCGTGCACACCAACGACGCCCTGGTCATCGTGGCCGGCGCCCCCATGTGGGTGCGCGGGACGACCAATCTGATCAAGCTGCACCGGGTGGAGGAACGCAAATAGACCCACCTGCCCGCTTCGACCGTTTTCGGATGACGGGTGGACGCCGCGTGGCTATACTCGCGTGAACTGATCTTCCGCGGGCCGACACGAACCCCCTGACACGAGAGGCGCATGCCAGACTCCCCGGACGTCCAGGAGGTCCCCCAGCCGCGGAACAATACGGCCCTCTGGATCTGGATAGGGGCGGCCATGCTGCTCCTGCTGGGGGCCGGGCTGTACTTCACCCTCTCCATGAATCCCATCATCGTCAAGTACCGGGAACTGGCCCGGTTCTACTCCAGCCGGAAAGAAGTCAAGCTCTTCCTGACCCGCTTCGGCCCCTACGCGCCCTTCGTCTTCATCAGCCTCCAGGCCCTCCAGGTCGTGATGGCTCCGATCCCCGGGGAGGCAACAGGGTTCCTCGGCGGGTTGCTCTTCGGAACGGGGCTGGGATTCCTCTACTCGACGATCGGACTCACGCTGGGGTCGGCGCTGGCCTTCGGTCTGGGTCGCTGGCTGGGCCTGCCCCTGGTGCGTCGGTTGGTCTCGCAGGAGGTCTACCACAAGTTCGACTTCCTGGCCCGGACCGGTGGGGAACTGGTGACGTTGATCCTCTTCCTCATCCCCGGCTTCCCGAAGGATTTCTTGTGCTTTCTCCTGGGGGTGAGCCCCCTCCCCTTCGGGACCTTCCTGGTCATCACCACGTTTGGCCGGATGCCTGGGACCTGGCTGCTGTCTATCCAGGGGGCCAAGGTAGGCAGCGGCTATTACGTGGATTTCGTCATCTTCCTCACCGTGGCCGCCGCAGGGGCACTGCTGGGATACATCTACCGGGAGGCCATCTTCCAGTGGGTGCGCCGGCGCCACGCGGCCGACGTGGTTGAGAACAAGCGGGACCGCATGAGCCTGTAGACCCACGTCGAACGGATCCCCGGGTCTCCCGCGAGGATCCGGCCGGTCCCCCTCCCGCCGCCGGAGGCCGACGCCCCGATCTCCCCATCAGCCGCCACCCCCGGACAAAATTCCGTTGCCCGCGACCGGGGTTTCGGGTACATTCGCCCCCTCGATCCCCCGATCCATCCACCGGGGTGGCATGTTGGTCTCGACGGAACAGGATCACTCTAACCCATATCAGCCGGGAGGGGAGCCATGACGACGGGGGCGGAGCCCCAGAAATTCCTGGGGCGGGTCGAGTTCAAGCGGGGGCTCGAGGGGGCCATCACCAACGAGACGCGGATCGGCTACATTGATGGCGAGAAGGGCTGGCTGGTCTACCGCGGCTACAACATCGAGGACTTGGCCGAGCACTCCACCTTCGAGGAGACCTCGTACCTCATCGTCTATGGCCGGCTCCCCACCCGGGCGGAACTCGCCCGGTGGACCGACCGCCTCGTCCCGGCCCGGCCGATTCCTGGCTACCTGATCGATGCGCTCCGCAAGCTCCCGAAGGAGGCGCACCCCATGGCCGCCCTCCGCACGGCGGTGTCCATCCTGGGATGCCACGATCCCCTGGCCGACCGGGCGGATGTCGCCAACTGCGAGCGGATCGGCGTGGACCTCATCGCCAAGATGGCCACCATCACGGGCGCCGTCATGCGGATCCGCAACGGGCAGGAGCCGATCCCCCCCGATCCCAAGTTGTCGCACGCCGCCAACTTCCTGTACATGTGCACCGGCAAGGCCCCCGACGACCTCTCCGCCCGGGTCATGGACGCCAACCTGGTCCTGCACGTGGACCACGGCATGAACGCCTCCACCTTCACCGCCATGGTCGTCGCCTCCTCCCTGAGCGACCTGTACTCCGCGATCTGCGGCGGGATCGGCAGCCTCAAGGGACCCATCCACGGTGGCGCCAACGAAGAGGTGATGAAGATGCTCCTCGAGGTGGGTGCTCCCGACAAGGCCGAGGCCTGGGTCCGGACGGCCATCGCGGAAAAGCGGAAGATTCCGGGGTTCGGCCATCGCGTCTACAAGGCCTACGATCCCCGGGCCAAGGTGTTGGGAAAATTCTCGGAGCGCATCACGAAGCTGTACGGCCAGGAGCGGCTCTACCAGACCGCCAAGAAGATCGAGGAACTGGTGGTCCCGGCCCTGGGGGGCAAGGGGATCTTCCCCAACGTGGACTTCTACTCGGGCACGATCTACTACAGCATGGGATTCGACTACGCGATGTACACGCCCATCTTCATGGTGGGTCGCATCCCCGGCCAGATTGCCCGCGTCATGGAGTACCTGCCGGACAACCGCATCTTCCGGCCGCGCGCGGTGTATGTCGGCGACCTGAACTTACCCTACGTCCCCATCGAGCAGCGCGGCTGATCCGGCCCTGGCAGGGTTCCCGACGAGGCCGGCAACGCGGAGCGAAGCGAGTGGTGCGGCGGGCGGGAGGCCGTGGATCCGGCTCGAGCAGGAGGGCTGGACCGGCCCGGACCCTCGTTCCGGGCGGAGACGGAGACCCGCCTGGACCGGGGGCCCGGACGTCGGCGGAAAGCGATCAGATCGAAAAGAAGAGAAAAACCCCGAGGGCGACCACGGTCACCCCCGACCCGATGAGGATCAGGGGCGCCGGGTTCGCCAGGGGAAAGATGATCGGCACCGCCACCACCACGCAGCCTAGGAAGGCGATGAACAACGAAATAAGCCGTGCGAGATTTGACTTCTTCGCCTCTGCCATTGTTTCCTCCGTTCCCCCGCCCGATCCGGATCGATCCTGGGATGTGCCCGGGTCGCGCGACCTGGGCACGGCGCCGTAATCCCGCCGCGTTCCCGCCCCTGGCATCCGGTTCTCCCCCGCCGCCAGCGACGGAGGATACCGCCCCCGGGGGGCGGATGATTCAGTCCTGCATCAGGTCGTCTGTCGCTCAACAGCCTCGAGACGCTCTTCGAGCCGCTTGATCGCCACCAGCAGCCCCTCGAAGGGGGTCATCACCTGGTCCCAATCGCCCGAGGCCATCCCGGCCGTGATGGCCCGGACCAGTTCGTTCCTCCGCTCCGGGAGGTCCCGCAGGATGGCCCCGTCAACCGGAACCGTGGACAGAACCACAGACATGCCGGGCCCTCCGTGAAGTCAACGGACCGTGACCGGGGACGGCACCGTCGTGAACTGGCCGACCACCATCGCCCAGAGCCGCAAGCGCCAGAAATCCGTCAGCGCCTGATACTCGTGCAGGACATCTTTGGCATCTGACCGGTCCTGCCACCAGCGGGTGGGATCGTACGGGTCATTGGGGACCGGGTGCATGATCAGTTGAATCCCCGGCTCCAGGCCGGTTGAAAAGATCTTGTATGCTCGGGTGGTGTGGCTCTTGGAAGTGACGAGAATCAGCCTTTTCACCGGGTGCGATTTCAAGAACCGGGCCACCGTCAGCATCTCTGCCCGGGTGCTGTCGGCCCGCTCCGGGATGGTCAGGATCGCGCCCCGGGGGACGCGGAGGGCTTCCAGGATGGTGATGGCAGTCTCCTGGCTGTCAGGAAACCGGATCCCCACCCGCAACAGTTCCGCGGTTCCGCGCACTGTGGGCTCTCTGGTCAGAAGGATCTTGGGGGCGAAGCCTTCGTGGTAAATGCGTGCCCCCTCCGGAATCCGGAGGAGGGTCTGGCCGGACAGCACCAAGACCAGATCGGCCTTGGCCAACGGATGCTCGGTGACAAGATACCGGCCGATCGCAGTGAGAAGGTACGGCCTCCCAAGGTAGAGCGCAAGAGCCAGGACAAGCAGTACCGCGAGAAGGCGAGCGAGCCGCCAGATCAGGCGCAGCATGCCTGCGGTCGTGCGGGCAGGTCTCCCTGCCAAGGAGCCAGCATTTCCACCCCCTATTTCTGCGTCAACGGCAGCGCCTGCAGGTGCTGCTCCATCTCCAGGACCCAGGCCGACGTCGCGGCCACCTGTCCCAGGAGGACGTCCAGGCGCGCCACGGTGGCTCGCAGGAGGGCCTGCAAGACCTTCGCGGCCAGCGACGGGTGGTCCGCCATCAGCCCCTGGAATTCCCTCCGTCCGATCTCGAACACGCGGCTTCGCCCGACGCTTCGGACGGACACGGGCGAGGGATCATCGCTGAAGAAGGTGAGGAAGCCCCCGACGTCTCCCGGCCGGAGGGTCAGCAGGATGGTCGCATGCTCGCCCCGGACCCGCTTCACGTACTGCAACTCCCCCTGGAGAACCACGTAGAGGGACCGGCGCTGCTTGCGCGTTCCCTCGGTCCCTACGAGCTCTCCATCACGATAGCTCCGCAGGCCCGCCAGGGCCGCCAGCCGGCGCAGCTCCGGGGGTGTGAACTCCCGGAAGAAGCCCAGGCGACGCAGGTAGTCGGGGTGCAGGGCAGTGGCCAGGCCTCTACGAGCACTCATACCATTCCGATCCTCACAATCGGCGCGACCCCCCGACGACGATGCTGGCGCCGGGTGATTTCCCTGCCTTTCGCACCAGCGATCCCCTGTCAGGGTTCTCGATTCTACCCATAGCCAGTCTTGGCCCGATTCCTGCAAATCGGTCAGCGCTGACGCCCACAGTACCGGGAATCATCCACTCCGATCCCGGGACGGGCGGGGAGGGTCCCATGAAGACGCGGGAATATCTGGCAATCAAGCGTCGGATTGACGACTTCGAACTGTCGGAGCACCTCACCCGGACGAAGCTCATGCAGGGGGCCCGGGCGGGGGATACGGCCGCCCTTTCCTTGCTGCGAGAGCGCTACGGCCTCCGGCTTCCCCTGGTGGAAGATGCCCTGAAGGTCTCCCTTCCCTGGAAGGGAACGCGGAACAACAGAAACTAGGCCCCGGCTGGGGCCCGCCAGTCCTCCAGGAGGCTACCGTGTACGCAACCGTGCTGGGAATCATCCTGCTCTTTCCCTGGTCCATCCTCGGCATCATGCTGGTCGGCGCACTGGGTCGGAGGCGGCGGAGGGTCCCCGTCCGCTCACGCTGACCCTTCGGAATTCCGGTTCGCCGACAGCCACGCCAGCCAGATCACCAGCCCGATCAGCACGAACATCGAGCCGATCGCTGCCACCAGGATCAACACCTGTTCCATTCCGCTTCGCTCCATTTTCGATTTCGGATTGTGGATTGCCGATTGCCCTCGGAATCCCTGACCTTCGGGCCTTCGGCCCAAATCCGAAATCCAAAATCCCAAATCCGCAATCAGCCTTTGACCGCCGTCACCAGCCGCGTCGAAGCCAGCCGGTAGAACCCGGACAGCGTGCCCACCGCCTTGTCCACCTGCTGGAGCAGGACCGAGGCGAACCGCCAGGCCGGCCCCACGTCCGCGGGCAGCCCGAAGAGGATATTCTCGGGCAGCAGGCAGTGGAAGATATTCGCGCCGCGGACGCGGACCACGTGCAGGCCGACGTCCCCCAGGATCCCGCGCAGCTCCGGCTGCGTGAAGGTCTTGCACGGGATGTCCCGCCAGACCCGGAGGTGCCCCACGCCGCGGGCCGCCCGGGCCTGGGCCCGTTCCTCCGGATTGTGCAGGAGCATGTCCAGCTCCCACTTGCCGTCCACCTCGAAGGCCATGCGCCCGCCCGGGGCCAGCACCCGCGCGCTTTCGGCGAAGACCTGACGGGAGGCATCGTGGATGTGGGAGATGACGTCGCCGTAGGAGAAGATGGCGTCCACCGATCCATCCTCGGCCGGAAGCGCCACGATGCTCTGCTGCAGGAACCGGACGTTGCGAATCCCGGCCCGGGCGCAGCGCGCCTCGGCCTGCCGGAGCGACTCGGCCGAGATGTCCACGGCCCAGACTTCAGCGGCGCAGGGCGCCAGCAGGATGGTCTGCTTCCCGGTGCCGCAGCCCAGATCCAGGATCCGCCGGAACCGGCGGCCGGCCGTGAGGCGGGTGATCTCTGCCTGGTACAGGGGGTCGCAGGCCAGAAAGTACAGCGACCGGTCGTACCCGCTGCCGATCGCGTCGTAGAAGGCGGCAACGCGCTGTTCATCCATCAGTGGCGTGGCAGTGCGGCTGCGATGTGACTCACTCCCGCCCCCTCATCCCGTCGGCAGGGGCCTGTCCCAGCCGTCCCTTCGGAGGCGTTCAGGCCTTCCCCCGGCCCGCCAGGTGCGCCTCCACCACCGCCTCCACGTCCTCCTTGTACTTCAGGAGCGCGGTATAGATCCGGCGCGTGAAGTACTCGCGCCAGCCCTCGGGAGGCTCCGGCAGGCCGCGCTGCAGGCGCGCCGTTTCCTCCAGGACCCGCCGGCACTCCAGGCGAAACCCGGCGATGATCCGATCCACCTCCGCCTGGATCTCCGGCCTGACCACAGGTCCCCCGCACCCCCCACCGCCCGTCAGGGCCGCTGGCACAACCCGGGGAATCGGACCTTTCGCTCGAAACAGCGGAGGCACAGGCCGATCTGGTCTGCCACCGACCGGGCGACGCAGGCAAACCGCTTTCCGCAGCTCCCGCAGGTGCGGGTGACGGCCGCCGGCCC
>JACPAT010000242.1 GCA_016180655.1 Candidatus Methylomirabilota bacterium
AGCATGGCGCCCCACTCCGGCGTCGGGGGCTGGACGCCCAGCCCCAGGAAGCTCAGGCCGGAGGCCGTCAGGAGCACCGTGGCCATCCGGAGGGTGGACTGCACGATGATGGGGGCCAGGCAGTTGGGCAAGAGGTGCCGGAACATCACCCGGCCGCTGCCGCTTCCCAGGGCCAGGGCCGCCTCCACGAACTCCCGCTCCTTGAGGGAGAGGATGGAGGCCCGCACGATCCGGGCGAACTGCGGGACGGAGGAGATGCCGGCCGCCAGCATCAGGTTGAGGAGGCCCGGCCCCAGCGCCGCGATGATCGCCAGGGCCAGGAAGATCCCGGGAAACGCCAGCAGGACATCCATGGCGCGCATGATGATGTTGTCCATGTGGCCGCCGAGGTAGCCCCCCACCGACCCCAGCGCCACACCGACGACGAGTGCCAGGACCACGGCGACGATCTGGATCTGGAGGGATATCCGGGCCCCGAACAGGATCCGGCTGAATACGTCGCGGCCCAGCTCGTCCGTCCCCAGCCAGTGGGCGGCACTGGGCGGCTGCAGCCGATCGTTGAGATTCCCCTGGGTGGGATTGAACGGCACCAGGACCGGCGCGAAGAGCGCCAGGAGCACGAAGACCACCACGACGGCGGCCCCCGCCATCGCCGCCCGATTCCGGCGCAGGCGCCGCCACAGGTCGGCCAGCTCACCCTGCGTGGGCCGCAGCCCCAAATCCTTTTCCCGCTCCTCGGGCAGCACACCTACCATGTTCCGCTGTCCATCAGCGTGAATGACCAATGACCAAATCCCAATGACCAATGGCACGGACCGTCCTCGTTGGCGTCTCTCGATTGGTCATTGGTCATTGGAAATTGGTCATTCATACCGAATCCGCGGATCGAAGAAGGCGTACGCCACGTCGGTCAGCAGGTTCACCAGGACGAAGGTCGTGGCCACCACGATCATGGCCCCCTGGACCACCGGGTAGTCCCGGGCAAAAATCCCCTCCACCAGAAGGCGCCCGATGCCGGGGAGGGAGAAGACCGTCTCGGTCAGCACCGCGCCGCCCAGCATGTACCCGAACTCCAGCCCGAACACCGTCAGGACCGGGATCATGGCGTTCTTCAGGGCGTGGCGGAAGACAACCACGCTCTCCCGGTATCCCGTGGCCCGCGCCGTCCGGATGTAGTCCTGCCGCGCCACCTCCAGCATGGAGGCCCGGGTCATTCGGGCGATGACGGCGGCCGAGGCGCTCCCCAGGGCGATGGCCGGGAGGATGAGATGGCGCAGCGTCCCGGTCCCGCCCGACGGCAGCCAGTGGAGCCGGACCGCGAAGACGAGGATGAGCAGCAGGCCCAGCCAGAAGATGGGCATGGAGATGCCGAAGAGGGCCCCCAGCATGCTGGCGGTATCGAAGGCCGAGTACTGTCGCGTCGCGGAGATGATGCCGGCCACCAGGCCGATGGCCGAGGCCACCAGGATGCTGACCAGGGACAACTGGAGGGTGAACGCCAGGCGCTGGAGCAGGAGCGTGAACACCGGGTGGCGGGATTGGATGGAGATGCCCAGATCGCCCCGGACGGCGCTCCCGACAAAGCGCAGGTACTGGACCGCCAGCGGCTGGTCCAGTCCGTACTCGGTCCGGATACGGTCCACGTCCTCCTTGGTGGCCTCGAGCCCCGCAAGCAGTTCGGCCGGATCGCCGGGCACCATGTGGAGCAGAAAGAAGGAAATCAGGGTCACGCCGAACAGGACGGGGACCAACATGAGGATCCGGCGGAGGATGTAGGAAAACATGTCTGGAGGTCCGAAGTCCGAGGTCGAGAGAGTTACGGATGAACGGAGGTGGTCGGGCTCGAAAAGGAAACGTCCGAGGCCCACGCCGGGAAGACCCTCCCTGACCGTGGACCTCGGACGTGGGACGTCGAGCTACTTCTCCTTCCAGGTGTCCTTGTCCACGTACACCAGCTCGAGGGGAGAGTTGATGACCCCGTGAAGCTTCAAGGACATGCCCACCGTCTCCTTGGTGGCCAGCAGATAGATGGCGGCGGGGTCTTTCACCAATAGCTCCTGCGCCTCGCGCAGGCGCTGATCGCGGGCCTTCAGGCTGGTGGCCACGACGGCCTTGGTGATCAGCCCGTCCAGGTCCTTGTTGCAATAGAAGCCGAGGTTGGATCCCCGCGGGTAGAACTGGTCGCACGCGGAGATCGGGTAGATCCCCCAGCGCGCCTCGGCGGTGGACGGGGACCAGCCCAGGAGGTGCATGTCGGCCTTGTTCTCGGCGGGCGGCTTCCGGAGGGCGGCCAGGTACGATCCCCAGTCAGCCGTCTCCAGCGATGCCTCCACCCCCACGGCCTGGAGTTGCTGCTGGACGGCCTGGGCCAGCTCGAAATCTTTCAGATAGCGTCCCTTGGGCGTCCAGAGATTGGTCTTGAAGCCGTTGGGATAGCCGGCCTCGGCCAGGAGCTTCTTCGCCATGGCCGGGTCGTAGGGATAACTTTTCACCGGTGCGTAGCCGTTGTTCAGCGGGCCCACCAGGGTGGGGATAACCGCGGCGAGACCCTGGTAGATGTTCTTGACGATGGACTCCTTGTCCACCGCGTAGTTCAGGGCCTGGCGCACCCGGATGTCGTCGATGGGTTTTTTCGTCACGTTGAACTTGACCCACAGGGCGCGGTTGCTCTGCTCGGCGTAGGTGCGGACGCGCCCCTCGCGCATCAGGCGTGGCACCTCCTCCGGCGGGATGCGGACGATCAGGTCGTAATCGCCTGCCTCCAGCCCCAGGACCCGCGCCGAATCCTCTCGCACCGTCCGGACGATGATCCGGTCCAAACGAGGCTTCCCCTCGTAGTAGTCGTCGTTCCGCACCAAGACCACGCGGTCGCCCCGGACCCACTCCACGAATTTGAAGGGTCCCGTCCCGACGGGATGGAGGGTCAGATCCTTGCCCCACTTCTTGTGGGCCTCGGGGCTGACCATGGCCGTCGCGCTGTGGGCGAGGTTGTTGAGGAAGAAGGCGAAGGGCACCTTGAGGGTGAACTTCACCGTGTAGTCGTCCACCACCTCCACCGACTGGATGATGGGGGTGTGGAGGCTGGCCTTGAGGGGCTTCTCCGGGCCGAGGAACCGGTCGAAGTTGTACTTCACCACCTGGGCGTTGAAGGGGGTGCCGTCGTGGAACTTGACCCCCTTGCGCAGCTTGAACGTCCAGATGAGCCCATCCTTGGACTGGGTCCAACTGGTGGCCAGGTCCGGCACGAGGTTCAGTTTCGCGTCGAACCTGACCAGGAAGTTGTTCATCATCCGGCCGACCGCCTCGCCTGGGTTGCTGTCGGTGTTGGCCGGATCCAGGCTGTCCGGATCCGCTCCGGCGCCGTAGACAAGCGTGCCGCCGACCTGAGGCTGGGTCGCCGCCCAGGCGGCCGGCGCCAGGGCAATCGCCCCGACCAGGAGTGCCACCCCGAAACCCCACCATGTCCGTCGCATGAGACTGCCCTCCTCCTCTGTCGCCGTGTGGCGAGCCTGGGTCAACCCACCGAGATCCACAGCAGCAGCGCCAGAATATCAGATGCCGCACGCCACACGCAAGCGAATCCGGCCGCGCCCGCCGGGGCCGACGTCGCCTAGCGGCCGGCACGATTGCGCGCCCGCGTTACCGCCTCGGTCACGGACGCCGCCAGGTCCTCCAGGCGGAACGGCTTCGCCAGCAGGCGATCAATCTGATGTGCCGCCAGTTGCTCCTCGCTCACCGTGGCACCCCACCCGGTGATGAGAACGACGGGCGTACCGGGCGAGCGGGCCTTGACGGCATCCGCCACCTTCCAGCCGGAGGCATGCGGCATGCCGAGGTCGGTGATGACCAGGTCGAACTGGCCGGAGCCGAACTTCTCCAGTCCCTGGTGGCCGTCTGCGGCCACTTCCACCGTGTACCCGGCCCGGCCCAGGACGTCCGCGATCACCTCCCGGATGTCCACCTCATCGTCTATGACCAAGACCCGGGTGCCCGGGATCGCGACGGCTGCCGGTGCAACCGGGGCCGCTGCCCTTCGGGGAACTTCCGACGCCGCCGGCAGCCTCAGGCTCACCGTGGTCCCCCGGCCCGGCGCGCTGTCCAGCAGGACCTCGCCCCCATGGCGGGTGACGATGCCGTACACAACGCTCAGGCCGAGGCCGGTCCCCCGCGCTCCTTTGGTGGTGAAAAACGGGTCGAAGACGCGGCGCTGCACGTCCTCTGTCATGCCACTGCCGGTGTCACGGATGCGGATCTCCACCGCCTCCACCTCGGGCGTGGATGCTCCCGCGGGGGCGTGGGGCAGCAGCAGGAGCTGGCGCCCGGCCACTGCCTGCGCCTCCACGGTCAGCTCGCCCCCCGCGGGCATGGCGTCCAAGGCGTTCAGGATCAGGTTGGTGAGCGCCTCCCGAAGTTCCGCGGCATCGCCCAAGACCGGCGGGACCGGGGCCAGGGCTCGGTGAATGCGGTACCTCATTCCCTGGCGCTCTGCCTCACGCTTCCATCTCCCCTGGGTGAGGTTCAGCACGTCCTCGATGAGTTCCGCCACCGGGACCGGTTCGAATGCTTCCTCGCCGCCCCGCGGCCGGGTAAATTCCTGCAGACGGCGGACCGTCACCGCCCCGTCCAGGGCGGCCTTCTCTATCACCGCCAGGCCACTTCGGACCTGGGGGTCGTCCACCAGCGAGGAGAGGAACTGGGCCCGCGCCAACACGATGCCCAACAGGTTGTTGAAATCGTGCGCCACTCCGGAGGCCATCTCTCCCAGGGCGCGCAACTTCTCCGTGCGGACCAACTGCCCCTGGAGCGCCTGCAGCTCCCGCAGCGAGCGCTCCAATCGCGCCGCCCGCTCCGCCCCTTCGCGATACAACCGGGCATTCTCGATGGCGGCCGCCGCCTGGCTGGCAAAGAGGGCCAGGGTCTCGCGGTCCTGCGGGGTGAAGGCCTGGCCGGCCTCCTCGTGATGCACCGCGATCACGCCGACCAGCCGGTCATGGTACAGGAGGGGCTCGGCCAGGACCGCGGCGATCGCTGTGCGCTCCAGGGTGAGGGGGTGCGCGTCGGGGGAAATCCGGTAGTCGTTCACGATGAGCCCTTCCCGCCGCTGGGCCACCGTGCCCACCACCGCCTCGCCGAGCCGGAGCCGCACTTCCCTCTGCCATTCCCCCATGCCATACCAGGCCTGGGGGATCAGCACCCGGGCGCCCTCGTCCCACAGGAACACCGTCCCCGACACGGCGCCGACCAACTGCGCGGCCCCTTGGTTGATGATCCCGAGGAGGGTCGCGAGGTCCAGCTCCCGCGTGATCTCCTCCGTCACCGCGCGGACCGCCTCGAGCCGTCGCGTCCGCTCGGCCAGCGCCTCCGCCGACCGCTTGCGCTCCGTGATATCCACGTACATCGCGTGGGTGCCGGTCACGCGGCCTTCCGCGTCCACCGCCGGCAGGGCCTGCAGCAAGGTCTCGATGATCTGGCCAGCCCGCGTGACGAGCTGCCGTTCGGCCGCCGCGAACTCCCCCTTCAACGCCTGCTGGTACCCACCCCCTTCCAGGAGGTGGTGGCGCGAGGTGGGGGTGTAGAACGCGGCTAACGGGCGCCCCAGGACCTCAGCCCGGGTGTAGCCCACGGTGCGCAGGAACAGGGCATTGCAGTCGAGGATGATCGGGTCCCCCTCCCGCTCGCCCGTGACGACGTACATCACGGGCGCATCCTCGAACAGGTTCCGGTATCGGCGTTCGGTCTGCCGGAGCGCCTCTTCCGCGTGCTGGCGTTCGGTGAGTTCCCGCCGGATCGTCTTATAGAGCCGGGCATTCTCCAGGGCGATGGCGGCATGACCGGCCAGCAGTGTCGCCATCTCGACCTCCGCCGGGGAGAAGCGATGGGGGTGGGTGTGGATGAAGCTGAGCGCCCCGATGAGACGGTCCTCGCGCAACAGCGGGAGGGTCAGGATGCCTCGGCAGCCATCCCTGCGGGCCAGGTCCAGGTTGGGCTCCAGGTCGGGGTCCGCCAGGACGTCGGCACAGAGGACCGGGCGCCGCCAGAGGGCCGCCCGTCCCGTGAGAGATTCCCCGATCCGAAACCGCATCTCGGGGATCAGGGCCGGGGCAATGCCGCAGACCACGGCCGCCTGCAGGCATTCCTGGGCCTCATGGTACAGATACAGGATCCCCTCATCCGCATCCATGCCGGCCACAGCCCGATCGATCACCACCTGGAGCACGTCCAGGGAAGCGACCTGGCTATTGATGGTCTCGCTCACCTCCACCAGGGCCCGCAGGCGCGCCACATGGTCGCGCTCCTGCTGGTAGAGCCGGGCGTTCTCCAGGGCGATGGCGGCGTGGCTGGCGAGTTGAACCAGAAGGTCCCGGTCCCGGGCCGTGAACGGGCGGGGAGAGCGGTTCACCGCCCACAGCACCCCCACAACCTTGTCGTCCCGCTTCACGGGCACGACCAGCTCGGTCACCGTCCCCTCGGCCCGCGCCCAGTCGTCAAAGGCATGGGAAAACCGGGGATCGTTGAGGTAGTCGTCAGTCGCAAACGGCTCCCCGGTCTGGAGCACCAGGCCACTGATCCCCTGGCCAGGGCGCACCACCAACTCTTCCGATCCCGGATCGCGGTGGCCAATGATGGCCCGCGAGCGGAGCACGCCCTCCACCGGATCGTAGATCCCCACGTTGGCGACATCGCAGAGGAGGAGGCGCCGGGCATGCTCCACGATGGATTGGAGGACCTGATCCGGGTGAAGGGAGGAGGACAGCGCCCGCCCGATCTCCGCCGACACCTCGTGCCCGCCGGGAACCGGCTCTCCCGCACGGCCGCCGGATTCAACCCAGGCGTCCGAGTTGGCCATTCCCCCTCCCGCTCGGCAGTCAACCGGAAAAACTGAGAAGGCCCCGGGGGGCAGGATCTGACCCCCCCGGGGCCCCTCTCATCAAGGCACCTAGAGTCTGGCCCACGCCTCCACGAGCGCCCGCTTGGCATTGGCGATGATCGCCCCCGAGGTCTCACCCGCCGCCGGCTTCACCTCGAAGGCCACCACCGGGCGCCGCCCCCTGGCCAGGTACCCGATCTCGAAGAGTTCCTTCAGGAACTCTGCCACCTGGGGCACGTCGTTCTCGCCGCCCGGGATGCCGAACCGGGGGTGCTGGTCCCCGTAGAGGGGATGGCCCTGCCGCTTCACGCAGTTGCCGATGTGGATGTGCGCGATGTTCGGCTTCTTCAGGGTGCCGAAGGCCTTCTTGGGGCTCTCCTCCTGGATCGGGAGATGGCTCAGGTCCACCATGATGCCGAACTCGGGGAAGTCCTTGCGCAACGCCTTGCACACCGCCAGCGCATCCTTGTGGGGGCCGATCAGGCACTTCTTGTCGTACTTGGCGTCGAAGCTCTCCAGGACAAGGCGCAGGCCCTTGCCCCGGGCATACCCCGCCAGGTCGCGGAGCGAATCGATGAGCAGTTTCATGGCCTCGTCGCGCCGCTCCCCGGGGTCCGGGCCGCTCAGGACCGCGATGGCGCCCGCCCCCACCTCGGCTGCCTCGTCGGCGCACGCCTTCACCTGGTCCACCGCCCGCTTGCGGTCGCCGGGATCGAAGCTGTTCAGGTTCAGCTTCTGCGTCAGCAGGGCCGGCTGGGCCCCGAAGCCGACGCTCATGTGGCTGCTGGCCAGGAGCGTCTTCACGCGCTGGCGCTCCGCCGGGTCCTTGATCCAGGTGATCTCGACGGCCGAGAAAAAGTCGTCCTCCACGATCTTCGTCAGGGTGTCGTAGATCGGCCCCTCCCCCTTGAGGCACTCGGGGTAGGCCATGAAGTGCACGATGCCCACCTGCATGTAGGATTGGAGTGACTCGCGCATGGGTGCCTCCTTCGCAGAGAAGAAAACGAACCGGCCCGCCAGCCGGGAGAACCCGCGTTCGCAGAGAGTATACCAGGGCTCGATCCTCGCCGCCAGCCTTTGTGCGCTCCGGCAATCAATCCGGAGGCCCCTGCCATGGATCCGTCCGGATGATCGTTGGCTGGAACGATGCGGCAAAGGATCAGGCGGGCGTCAAAGGAGGAGCATGGCCTTACAGGGTTCGGTGTTGGCCCGTATCAAAACAAGAGATTCAAGGAACAATGTCAGACTGAAATGTTTGAACATAACATGGTATGATGCGCCCGCCATGACCATCCCGCTCACCATCCTCCCGGCGAATCGCGAACTCCAGGTGGCGCCCGGGACCTCCATCCTCCAGGCCGCGCATGCCGCCGGTATTGACATCACCGCGACCTGCGGCGGCCGGGGGCGCTGCACCTCCTGCCGGGTGAAGTTCGTCCGGGGCACGGTTCCCCCACCCACGATCATGGACGAGCTCCAACTGGGCAGCGACCTCGTCCGGGAGGGGTATCGCCTGTCCTGCCAGTGCCGGGTCACGGAGCCGTTCGCTGTGCAGGTGGCCCCCCCATTGGATGAGCAGGCCTTCCAGATCCTGGGGGCGGACCGCCGGGTCCAGGATGTGGGACGCGTGGTCATTGACGCCGGCATCACGAAACAGTTCGTCAAAGTCGCCCTCCCCCGCGAGGAGCACCACCAGACCTCCGACCTGGAAGAGCTTCTCGCGGCCATCGGCCGCGGCCCTTGGGACGTCTCTCCCGAGTTGCTCAAGCAGCTTCCCGCCACCCTGCGGGAGGCCCAGGGGGAGGTCACCGTGACCACCTTCGGCCGGTCCGTCGTCGCGGCCGAGGCGGGAGACACGGGCCCCATGAAATTCGGCCTCGCCGTGGACATCGGAACCACCAGCGTGGACACCGCGCTGATCGAACTGGAGTCCGGCGAGCGGCTCGCATCCGTCTCCAGCCTCAACCCCCAGGCCGTCTTCGGCGGCGACCTGATGTCGCGCATCGCCTTCGCCCAGTTCAATCCTGCCAACCTCAAGAAGCTGCAGGCGCGGATCATCGGACTGCTGAACCAGCACATCACCGAGATCGTGCGGGAATCGGGGGTCCTTTCCAAGTGGATCTACAAGGTGGTCGTGGTGGGCAACACCTGCATGCACCACATCCTGCTGGGCATCGATCCCTCCCACGTGGGGCTGGCGCCGTACGCGCCTGTCCTGCGGCATCCGCTGGTGCTGCCGGCCCGCGAGCTGCACCTGAAGGTGCATCCCGAGGCGCGCGTGTGCCTGCTGCCCATCGTGGCGGGATTCGTGGGGGCGGACGCCGTGGGGGTCGCGCTGGCGACCCGGATCTACGAGAGTCCCGAGATCCGCATCGCCGTGGACATCGGGACCAATGGCGAGGTCTTGCTCGGGTCGCGGGAGCACCTCTGGGCCTGTTCCGCCCCGGCGGGTCCCGCCCTGGAGGGCGCCCAGATCAGGCACGGGATGCGCGCGGCCCTCGGCGCAATTGACCGCGTCCGGATCGAGGACGATGTCCAGGTCCACACCATCGGCGAGGCGGCGCCCGTCGGCATCTGCGGCTCCGGCATCATTGACGCCCTGGCGGGCATGCTGGACGCCGGCATCATTGACTCCACCGGGCTGATTCAGGTGGAGGATCGGGATCGGCTGCCCCCCCGGCTGAGGCCGCGCGTCGTCCTGCAGGGCGAGGAGCGCCGCTTCATCCTGATCCGCCAGGGGAGGCCGGGGCGCCGGCCGAGATCGTCCTCACCCAGCAGGACATTCGCCAGGTGCAGCTCGCCAAGGGGGCCATCGCCTCGGGGGTCGCGATGCTCCAGCGCATCGCGGGCGTGCCGGATGGGCAGGTGGCGGAACTCATGCTGGCGGGTGGCTTTGGAAACTACCTCTCCATCCGGAGCGCGCTCCGCATCGGCCTGATCCCCCCCTTGCAGGCTGACAAGATCCGTTACGTGGGCAACGCCGCATCGCTGGGGGCGCAGCTCTGCCTGGTCTCGGAAACCGAGCGGCACCGGGCCGAGGGCATCGCGCGCGGCATCGAGCACGTCTCCCTGGCGACCCACCCCGACTTCCAGGAAATCTTCGTGGAGTGCATGAACTGCCCGCGGGGGTGACGATCCGCGCGGGCGCTTCAGGCAGGCATTGATTCGCGGATTCTGCCCGAAGAGTGCAGTTCAACCGCAAAGCACGCGAAGCACGCAAAGGAATGCCCGTATTCAAAGCCCTGACCCGGAAAGACTTGGAGACACGCCCCGGAAGATTTCGATCCGGAAGCTCCTCC
>JACPAT010000001.1 GCA_016180655.1 Candidatus Methylomirabilota bacterium
CCTCGGACTCTTCCTCTGATCCGCCGCCCCCGAAGTCCGGGTTGATCGGGATGCCCTGGCGACACATGGGACACTCTGACGGGGCGTACGTGGGGAAGTCCCGCGTCACCACGGTGAACAAGGGATACTTGAACTTCACCCGGGTGCTCCGCCGCCAGATGGCGCCGACGCCGACGACCTGTCCGCCCATGCCCTCCACCAGCTTGATCAGTTGCTTGACCGTCTCCCCCGTCGTCACGATGTCCTCGACGATCAGCACCCGGCCGCCCTCCGCGAAGAACTTCCGGTATTCTGGCTGAAGAATGACCTCGGTCCGGCCTCCGGCGGTCCTCCCCTTGGTGGCGAAGATGAATCGGGGGCGGGACAGGTGCGCGCGCGCCACGCAGTGACCGAGCAGCCCCGCCCCGTATCCCGTCGTCAGCACCAAGTCCACTTGGTGGCCGCTGAAGTGGGCGGCGATGATGTCCCCCAGGCCCTCGGTGAAGGTCGGCTCGGTGGTGACCAGGGCCTTGGCCACGTATTCCGAGGTGTGGCGTCCCGAGCGCAAGACGAAGTGGTCGTCGGTCCGGTACGCTCCGGTCCGCTGGAGGATCCCCCGGTTCAGGCGTTCCAGGATCTCCTGGTCAATGGGAACGGGCTTCTCGCGAGTGGCCATGTGCCTCCCTATCAGGCTGCTGAAAAAGACCCAACTGCTGCGTCAGACGCTCGTCGCGGCACTGCGGCGTACGTACCGCAGTACGCCTCGTGCCGCCACTTCGCGCCTTCCTTGCATTTGCGCCTTTTTGAGCAGCCTGAGACAGCCGGGCGCTCTTGATCGCCCGGCTATTCTTCCCCCTCATCCACGATCAGGGGAACCGCTTGGTTCCGCCGGACATCCCACAACCCGCACTCCCGGATCCGCAGGGCCGGGATCGCGATGAAGGTGACGACCTGGGCGCTGAGGAACGGGTTCTCCCGAATACAGCCCAGGTCGGCCACCGCCCGCTGGAACCGCGCGATCTGTCCGGCCAGCACCTCCATGGGCTGATCGGACGTGACCCCGCCCAGGGGCAAGGGAACCTCTGCGACGATGGCGCCGCCCGCCGCCGCCACGAGGCCGCCCCCCAGGGCCAGCATCCGCTCGGCCGCCGCCAGCATGTCGGCGTCGCTCGCGCCCAGGAGGATCAGGTTCGCGGTGTCGAAGCTGAGGCTTGCCGCCACGGCGCCGCGACGCAGGCCATAGCCGGAGACGAACCCCCGGGCGATCCGCCCCTGTCCACGTCGGTCCATCACCACGACTGTGAGCAGGTCGGCCTCCGGATCGGCGGAGAGCGCGCCATCCCGCACAGGAACCTCGCGGACGATGGCCTGGGTCACGATGTCCCCCGCGTAGTGGATCACCCGGACCCGCACCCGGTCCCGGCCGGGCGGCGCCGGGATCCTCAGGTCCTCCGTCCGGAGGGGTCGGGCCACTCGCGGGCTGGGAAAGACGCCCGCCGGAAGCGTCGTCGGAGGAATCGGAACCGCCACGCGCCCATCCTTCGCCACGACCCGGCCGTGGGCGATCACCAGGCTGGGGCGGAACTCCTGCAGCGCGGGGAGTAGGACGAGATCCGCCTGCCGTCCCGGCCCCAGGCCCCCCACCAGCCCTTCGATCCGGAAATGCTCCGCGGGCGCCAGCGTGATGGCCTGCAGAGCCTGCATGGGCTCGAGGCCCATGGCCACCGATTGTCGCGCGGCCTCGTCCAGGTACCCGCGCTCCAGCAGGTGGTGCGCCCAGACCGTGTCCGAGGCCAGGACCAGCCGGCGGGGCAGCATCCCCTTGAGGGCCCCGTCCAGGGCAGCCAGGTCGCGCCGCACGGAGCCGTCCCGGACCATGGTGGTCAGCCCGAGACGCAGCCGCTCCCGGACCTCGTCGGCGGTGATCGGCTCGTGGCACGAGGTGATCCCCGCGGCCACGCAGGCCGCCAGCTTGCTCCCCCGCGCGCCCGCCGTATGCCCCTCCACCCGCTTGCCCAGCGCCTCGGCCTTCGCGACCAGCAGGGGGAGGTGGGCCCGTCCCTCCAGGATCGCCGGCCAGTACACCTCGCCCAGCCCCGCCACGCCGGGCTCCTCGAGCACCTGGGCCATCTCCTCCGTCGAGATCATGGGCTCGCCATCGCCCCGATCCGAGAGCAGGTACGAGATCGCCGGCGCCGTCGCCAGCACCGTGACCGGCATCTGCGGGAGCGCGCCGAGGAAGGCCGCCAGCGCCGGGTAGCCGCCCACGCTGCTGAGGTTGCTGGTCTCGGTGATCAGGGTGGTGAGCCCGGTGGGAATCGCGGCGGCCAGATACAGGTCCAGCCGGTGGATGCAGTCCAGGTGGGCGTGGCCGTCAATGAAGCCGGGGGCGATGATCTGCCCCCCCGCGTCAATGACCGTGGTGGCCGGGCCGATGCACCGCTCCACCTCCGGTCCGATCGTCGCGATGCGCGTCCCAAGGGTGGCGACACCCCAGCCCTCCAGCAGTTCGCCGGTATAGACGTTGGCCAGGATGCCGCCGCGGACCACGAGGTCTGCGGGGGCCCGGTAGAGCGCCACGGCCAGGAGGGTCTTCGGATCGTCCACGGGTGCTCTCCCCCTCCGGCGGCTCAGGCGGGCCGCCGGGGGCGGCGCTTGTATTCCTCGATCAGGCCGCGGTCGGCGAAACTGTAATGGTCCCGCCGTCCGATGATCACGTGATCCACCAGCGGGATGCGGAGCAGATCGCCGGCCAGGACCAGTTCCTCCGTGAGGGCCCGGTCGCCCGCGCTGGGCTGTGGGTGCCCCGAGGGATGGTTGTGGACCAGGATGACCGCCGCCGCGTGGTGCCGGTTGGCCCGCTGGAGGATGTCCCGCGGATAGACCGGGCTCTCGGTGAGGGAGCCCTCGCTGAGCATTTCCTGCCCCACGATCTCGTTTCCCCCGTTCAACAGAATGACCTCACAGCGCTCGACCTGAAGCCCGCGTAGCTTGGGGGCCATAAGCTCGACGACGTCCTTGGAACTCGTGATCCGCTGGCGCGAGACCTGCTCCACCTCGGCCAGGAGGCGCCGGCCCAGCTCCAGGGCCGCCTTGACCTGGGCGATCTTGGCCGGCCCCATTCCCGTTGTCTCCGCCAGGGCGTCCGGCTCGGCGGCTTCCAAACCGGCCAGGCCCTTCCATTTCCCCAGCAGCGTCCGCCCCAGGTCCACGGCACTCTGGCCCCGGGTCCCGGTGCGGAGGACGATCGCCAGGAGCTCGGCGGTCGTGAGCCGGCGGGCCCCCTCGGCCACCAGCCGCTCGCGCGGCCGCTCCCCCTCGGGCCACTCCCGGATCGCGTAGCGCTTCACGCTCATGCTGGCAATCAGGCGAATAGGAACGTCGATTGGTCAATTGGTCGGCTCGTCAATTGGTAGCGACGGATCCCCAATTCTCCGGTCCTTCCCAATTGACCAGTGGACCCATCGACCAATCCACAGGAGCTTGGCGCCAGAGAATACCAGGATTCGCCCGGGGGTCCAATCCAATTTTGGCCGGCGAGAGGCCCGGCCGGCGGGCGCCGCCTCACGCGAGGCCGGTGAGCAGGAGCAGCAGGCTCAGGGCGATCATGACCGCCGCGGTCCCCCAGGCGACCAGATTGAACGGGACGGAGTTCACGTGGCGGCCCATGATCTCCGGATCGTTGATGAGCGTGAGCATCACCAGGAGGACCAGGGGCAGCAAGAGCCCGTTCAAGGTCTGGGACCAGAACATGATGGCCACCAGGGGGGCCCGGGGCAGCAGGATGGGCGCCGCCCCCAGGACGATCATGAGGGTGTAGATGATGAAGAAGCCCGGCGCCTCCCGCGGCCGCCGGTCCACGCCGGTCTCCCAGCCCAGGGCCTCGCACACCGCGTAGGCCGTGGACAGCGGCAGGATCGCCGCCGAGAAGATGGAGGCGTTCAAGAGGCCGAAGGCGAACAGGATGGTGGCGTAATGCCCGGCGAAGGGCTCCAGCGCCAAGGCCGCGTCCTTGGCCGTCTCCACCCGCACGCCGTTGGGAAAGAGGGTGGCGCCGCAGGCCACGATGATGAAGAAGGCGATCAGCCCGGCCACCAGGCTCCCCACGTAGGCGTCCAGCCGCGCCCAGCGCAGGTCGCGGAGGCGGATGCCCTTGTCCACGATGCTGGACTGGAGGTAGAACTGCATCCAGGGAGCGATGGTGGTCCCCACGATGGTGATGAGGGTGGTGAGGTACCCGCCCGTGAGCGAGAAGGAGGGCCGGACCGTCTGGCTTAGGATGGCCCCCCAAGGGGGCTGGGCCAAGAGCGCGGACACGACGTAGACGACGTAGAGGGCGCTGGCGACCAGGAAGATCCGCTCGACGGCCCGGTAGGTGCCCTGGATCACCAGCCCGAAGACGAAGAGGGCCGTGAGGGGGACCGACCAGTGGCGGCTGATGTGGAAGATCTCAAAGCTGGCGGCGACCCCCGCGAATTCCGAGGCGGTGTTGGCCAGGTTGGCCACCACCAGGATCGCCATGCAGAGGAGCGTGATGCGCAGGCCGAAGCGCTCGCGGATCAGGTCGGCCAGGCCCCGGCCCGTCACCACCCCCATCCGCGTGCCCATCTCCTGGATCACCGCCAGGGCCAGCACGATGAAGGGCAGCGACCAGAGCAGGCTGTAGCCGTACTGCGCCCCCGCCACCGAGTAGGTGGTGATCCCCCCGGCGTCCTGATCCACGCTGGCGGTGATGATGCCCGGGCCCATCACCGTTAGGAACAGGAGCAGGCGGCGGCGCATGCGGCGCCAGCGCATGGGCATGGGTCGGCCCCCACCCCGGACAGCCGGCCGGACGGCACAGGGCAGCCGTCCCGGCAAGCCGCATTCCCGGCCAGAAGGCTCGGTGCGTCCCCCGTCGTTCCTGCGGAGACCGCACGGCCGGTGCTAGAGGAACCTTTTGACGGCCCGCTTCTTCCATATCATCGGGAGGATGAGGTTCAGGACATCGTCCACCGTGATGATGCCCAGCATCTCACCCTCGCCGCTCACCACCGGCAGGGCCAGCAGGTTGTACTTGGTCTGGAGCTCCGCCACCTCGCGCAGCCCGGTCTCGGGCCGGACGCTGATGACCTCGGGGTGCATGATCTGCTCCAGGCGCCGGCCCGGGTCGGCCAGGATCAGCTCGCGCAGGCTCAGGACCCCCAAGAGCCGCTCCTGGGGGTCCGTCACGTACAGGTAGTAGATGGTCTCCGCTTCCTTCGCCTCGTCCCGGATCCGCTGGATCGCGTCGCCGACGGTGAGGCTCGGCGCAAAGGCCACGTGCTCCGTGGTCATGAGGCCGCCCGCGGTGTCCTCCTCGTGCTCCAAGAGCTCCTCGACCTCCTGGGCCTCCTCCGGGGCCATGCTCTCCAAGAGCTCCTCGGCCTTGGCCTCGGGCAGGTCGCTCAGGATGTCGGCCGCCTCGTCCGGCTCCATCTCCTCCAGGATGTCGGCGGCCTTCTCCGGCTCCATCATCTGGACCATGGAGGCCTGGACTTCCGGCTCGGCCTCGGTGATGGCCTCGGCGGCCGTGGCCTCGTCCAGGGCGGCCAGGATTTCCGCCCGCTCGGCGGGGTTCAGCTCCTCCATGATGTCGGCGATGTCGGCCGGGTGGAGCTTGGCCAGCTTGGTGTAGACCGCCTGGCGCTTCGCCCGGGTCAGCTCGGTCTCCAGCGTGTCCAGGACCTCCCACGGGACGACCTCGCGGGGCAGCTCCGCCCCGACGAGCGCGGCCAGGCGCTCGGCCAGGCGCTCGGACTTGAGGTGTCGCAGGAGACCGCGCAGGCCGCCCTCCACGCCGATCACGTGGAGACGCCCCTCCCGCTCCTCCAGCTCGATGTCGTTGACCCGCACCACCTTCTTGCGGGCGGTGTCCACCACCTTCTTGTCCAGCACGTTCTTCCCGAGGCGCATCTCTTCCGTGCGGAGCGTCACGGGGCTGAGGTCGCTCGCCCGGCTCCGCAGACGAATGGGGGCGCCGGGATCGGGGGGCAGGTCGGCCACCACATCCCAGGGGAGGATCCACTCCTCCCGATCGGGGCGGCGCAGGCTGAACTTCGTCACCTGGGGCCTGGCCCCGAGGGCGAGCACCACCAGGTCTTCCAGGCGTCCGACGGCGGCGCCTTCCGCATCCACGAGGGGACGGTGGCGCAACTGGGAAAAGGAAAGGGCTGGCATGGCGGAGTGACCTAGACGGCCGAGGCGGGGGCCTGGCGGATGGCGGAGCGGATCTCATCGCGCGACAGGCGCAGCCGGATATGGCCCCGGGCAGGCTCGACCCGCTCCACCAGGTCCCACGAGATCAGGCGCTGGTGCAAGCGACCGGTCAGCGGGCGCAGCAGGCGGAGGAGGCCCCAGGGGTCATCCAGCCGGGTCAGGAACCCGCGCATCCCGGTGTCCATCCCCCAGAGGTGGAGCGTCCCATCGGAGAGGCCCATGGCGATATCGTTCACCCGCTGGAGCTTGACGCCGCGGCAGTCCACGACCTGTTGATCCATGATGTGCTTGCGGATCAGGATCTGGCCGGCCTCCAGGGACGACGGGGTCAACGCCGTCCGGGCCTGGCGGAGCCGGATGCACCGCGGCTCCAGGGCCTCCACCAGTTCCCAGGGCAGGACCAGGGCTTCACCGGGGCCGGGTGCGGGGGTGCTCCGGCGCACCCGATGCGGTCGGATCACCAGGCGCTGGATGGCCGGGACACCGGGGGTCGCGTGGGGCAGCGCGACCGCCAGATCCAGGATCGCCCCGACGGGATGCCCGTCGCAGTCCACGACCTGCTTATGAAGCAGATCCCGGTAGAAGCTGACGTCACTTCGGCTGGCCATGTGGATCGCGTCCCCTCAGCCCGGAATGATCGTCGCTGGTGCGCCCGGCTCTTTGTACTGTGCACGTCGGAGGCTGTCAATCTTTTTCTGCCATTTTCCGGCCTGTTGGCGGCCTTTTCTTGACCGCTGCTGCGGTCTCTCGCCTCTGCCTCCGCCCCGGGCCATACGGTCTGGCGGGTTGTGCGGGTGGGGCAAGACTGGTATCCTGCCAGGCAGCGAGAGTGAGGGGAAGCGCCGCGACGGGACACCGACAACCAGGGGGCAGAGCACGATGCACACTCCGAGCCTGCAGGGAAAGGTAGCGGTCGTAACGGGCGGGAGTCGGGGCATCGGGCGCGAGATCGCCCGCGCCCTGGTGGCCGAGCAGGGGAGCGTGATCATCTGCGGGAGGGACGGACGCCGGGCCGAGCAGGTGGCGGCCGAGATCTCCCGAACCGGTCCGGGCACGTGCGCGGGCACCGCCTGCGACGTGCGGCGTTACGCGGAGGTCGAGGGGCTCATGCGGCACGCGGCCGAGACCTTCGGCGGCATGGACATCCTGGTCAACAATGCCGGGGTGGCTGGCCGGGGCGCCGTGGCGGACCTTCCGCTGGAGAAATGGCACGAGGTGATTGATACCAATCTGACAGGGGTCTTCTACTGCTGCCGCGCGGCCATCCCCTGGATGCGCAAGCGCGGGGGCGGATACATCTTCAACATCAGCAGCCTGGCGGGGGTGAACCCCATTCCCAACCTCAGCGCCTACAATGCCTCGAAGTTCGGGTTGAACGGCTTCAGCGAGGCGTTCATGCAAGAGATCCGTTATGACGGCATCAAGGTGAGCACCATCCTGCCGGGCAGCGTGGACACCGAGTTCGGCGGCCGCGCGCCGGGGCAGGAGTCGTGGCGGCTGGCCCCGTCGGACATCGCCCAGTTGGTTCTGCACCTCCTGGCCCACGATCCGCGGTCCCTGCCCAGCCGCGTGGAGATCCGCCCCACCCAGCCTCCGAAGAAGGGGTGAAGGCGAGGCGGACCGGGGACGGGCGACCGGGGACCGGGGTCCTTCCGGCTCAATTTCGAAAGAAAGGGTGAAATGGTCGTGGAAGTTGTGAACCGGGATCGGAGCGCCCCGTTCATCACCAAGGACCGCTCCGAACAGGCTGAATGCGTTCGGGCGTTCGAGTGTTCGGCAGTTCGGTTGTTCCTGTTCCGGGAGAACCACCGAACGACCGAACCCCCGAACCACCGAACGCTTTTGGAGGGAACAGCTAGGCGAGTCGGAACAGCGTGACTTCCGGTGGGGCATTCAGTCGGATTGGCGTCCCCGTGGTGCCGATGCCGCGGCTCACGTACAGGTGAGACGCGTTGATCCGGTAGAGGCCCTCGGGATAGGGGCTGAGGAGGTGGGCCAGGCTGACGTCCACCCCCAGGACGCTCAGCTTGATCTGGCCGCCGTGCCAGTGGCCCGCCAGGGTCAGCGGGATGCCGTGGCCGGCCGCCTGGGGGAAGATCTCGGGCCGATGCGACAGCAGGAGCGTCGGGATGGAACGATCGAGTCCGCGCAGAGTTGCCTCCAGGTCGGGGCTCCCCGTGCGCAGGTCATCAATCCCCGCGACTGCGACGGGTCCCTGCTCGGTCCGGAGAACCCGGTGGGCATTGTTCAGGAGCGAAATCCCATGGCGCTGGAACACTCCCTGGATTTCGCGGAGCGTCCCGAACCAGTGCTCGTGGTTCCCCAGCGTGGCGAAGGTCCCGTACCGGGCCCGGACCCGGGCCATCTCTTGCGCGCAGCCGGGGAGGAATGACATCGAGTTCGAGATGAAATCCCCGGTAAGGACGAACAGGTCCGGCTGGAGGGCAGTGACCAGGTCGGCATACCGCCGCATCTCCTCGCGGGTCATGTACAGGCCGGCGTGGATGTCGGTGAGGTGAGCCACGCGCAGCGACCGGCCGAAGGGCAGGGTGATTTCCTGGACGTCGTACGCCTTGCTGGCGTAGGCGGCCCCGTAGCCGGAGAGCAAGAGGGGCGCCGTGGCCAGCCCGCCCACCCCGGCGCGGAGGAAGCGCCGCCGGCCGGGATCCACGGGGACTGGGGCAGGCGCCGTGGCCAGGCGGCGGGTCCAGCCAAGCCTGCGCCCCAGCTCGCCGGCGGCCCGCGTGAGGAACAGGAAGAGCGCAGAGAACACCGAGCCGAAATTCCACACGGCCGCGGGATACAGCAGGCCGACCTGCGCCACCATCGGCGGGTCCACCCAGGGAAAGTGCCGGAAGACCAGGAAGGCGTTCAGGACGAAGAGCAGGCCCATGGTCGCGCCCACCAGGCAGGTCACCCGGAACGTGAACTGGGCGGGTCGGCGCGAACCTCGGATCACCTGCCGGATGCGGACAAAGAGGTAGCCCTGGGCCAGGGCAAGGATGCCGAAGACGATCAGGCGAAAGAGGAGGATGTGCGTTCCGAATAGCATAAGCCGATGGCAGCCCGGATACGATTCTGGAGTGGAGGCCGAATAGTAGTGGACGTTCTGCAAATGGGCAAGTATCTTCTGGCGGCCCGTGATGGATCGAGCCGAGGGGACTGATTGCACCTGGAGTGGGGCGCGCCTCGTGGTCTCCCTGATGGCGGTGAACAATCGCAAGGCGGCAGACGGGATCCGGGCTCGCCTGCTCCAGCACGGGATCCAGGCCCACCTGCAGGTGGACGATCCGGCGGGGTTGGCCCTGCCCCCGTCCGGCCACAGGCTCATCCATATCGTGGTGGCGGAGACAGATCTGGCGCGGGCCCGCGAGATCCTGGCCGCCCGGCTGGAGGACGCATGAGAACAGCGAGGAGCCGTGCATGAAACCCGAGACCGATATCACCAAGGCCACGGAGCTTCGCCCCGGCGTGGCGGCCATCATCTCCAACGGTGAGGGGAAGATCCTCCTGCAACGGCGCTCGGACAACGGCCTGTGGGGGCTGCCGGGCGGGTCGGTGGAGATCGGCGAGTCGGTCCGGGACGCGATCGTCCGAGAGGTGCGGGAGGAAACCGGCCTGACCGTGGAGGTCGTTCGCCTGATCGGGGTCTACTCGGACCCGAAGGTCCAGGTCGTCCGGTACCCCGACGGCAACGTCGTGCACTACATCAGCAGCGTGTTTGCGTGCCGCATCCTGGCGGGCACCCTCCAGACCTGCGACGAGACCCTGGACCTGCAATTCTTCGATCCGGCCCGGCTCCCCGAAGACCTCGTGCCCATGCACCGCATCCGGATCCGGGACTGGTTGACGAACTCCTCCTCCGCCTTCATCCGCTGAGCCTGAACCTTTCACCGCCAAGCGCCATGGACACCAA
>JACPAT010000002.1 GCA_016180655.1 Candidatus Methylomirabilota bacterium
TCGAAGATCCGGGCATCCCGGTAATAGCGCTCCAGGGGGAATTCCTTGGAGAAGCCGTAGCCCCCGTGGATCTGGAGGGCCCGGTGGGCGACCCGGGTGGCCATCTCGGAAGCGAAGAGCTTGGCCATGGCCGCTTCCTTGGCGACCTTCTCCTTCTGCTCCAGCATCCAGGCGACCTTGGTGACGAACAGGCGGGCCAGCTCGATCTCGGTCGCCATGTCGGCCAGCTTGAAGCTGATCCCCTGGAATTTCCCGATGGGCTGGCCGAACTGCGTGCGGGACTTGGCGTACTCCAGGGCATGGTCGAAAGCCGCCTGGGCCAGGCCCACGCACCCCGCGGCCAGCGCCACCCGCGTGGCGTTCAGGGCCTCCATGAGATAGTAGAAGCCCTTGCCTTCCTCGCCCAGGAGCGCGCTCTCGGGCACCAGGACATCCTCGAAGGTCAGGCTCCCGGTCTCGGCGCCCAGGATGCCCAGGCGGGGAATGTTGGGCCCGAGGGTGACCCCCGCTGCCTGGCTGTCCACCAGGAACAGGCTGATCCCCTTGTGCCGCTTGGCCCGGTCCGTGGAGGCCACCAGGGCGATGAGATCGCAGTAGGGCCCGTTACTGGTGAACATCTTGGACCCGGTGATCCGCCACCCGCCGTCCACCCGCTTGGCCGTGGTCTCGATGTCGGCCGCGCTGCTGCCCACGTTGGGCTCGGTCAGTCCAGCCGCCACGATCTTCTCGCCGCGGATGGCCGGGACGAAGTGCTCCCGCTTTTGCGCCTCGGTCCCCACCAGGAAGATGGGCGCGGCGCCCATGAGCGTGTGGAGCAGGACGTTCACGGCGATGGCGGCCGAGACGCGACCGACCTCCTCGATGAAGATGCAGAAGCTGGTGAAGTCGGCGCCGGCGCCCCCGTGCTCCTCGGGGAAGTGGGCCCCCAGGAAGCCCATCTGCCCGAGGCTGCGGAACACCTCCACGGGGAATGACCACACCCCCTGCGGGGCCTCCCCCGACCGGATCGAGATAAGCATGCTGCACGGCGCGATCTGAGGCGCTGCGTCCACTGTGCGCCAGGGAACCGGGGTACCGGTATGACCTGGATCATGCAGTGGGGTGGGATGCGACCGAAGTCACAGACCCGCTGCACTCCGCGGGTTATGGTGGGGCAGATGCGAGAGGAGGACTCGCCATGACCCGAGATCCCGAAGTTGTGGCCAACGAGAGGCCCGTCGGACCAGTGCGGGTCCGGGCCGAGAATCCCTTCACCGGACCCAGCCTGTGGTTGCCGCTTCGGTATCTGATCACGGGGCAGGTCAGCCTGCTCCTGGCGATCGCCCTGGCGGTGCTCCGCGCGGAGGACCTGGTGGAGTTCTACTACCAGGGGCACCTGCTGGCCATCACCCACCTCATCACCCTGGGGTGGATCACCACCACGATCATGGGGGCCAGCTTCCTGGTGGCGCCGCTCATCTTCTCTGCCCCGCTGTACAGCGAGCGGCTGGGGCGCTGGCAGTTTCCGCCGCTCGTGGCCGGCATTGCAGTCATGGTCGTCCACTTCTGGACGGGGCAGTACCGCGGCCTGGCGACCGGGGCGGCCCTGGTCCTGGTTGCCACGGTCCTCTTTCTCGTGAACCTCTCATTCACGTTGCGCCGGATCCCGCGGAAAGACGTCGCCATGCCGTATCTGGTGGCGGCGCTCGCCTATCTTGCCGCGACGGTGGTGCTCGGCACCCTCATGGCGCTCGACAAGGTGCTGGACTTTCTGGGCGGCCAGGTGATCGCCACGATCAAGGGCCATGCCCATCTGGCCGCCCTCGGATGGGTCAGCATGATGATCCTGGGGGTCGGGCACAAGATGATCCCTCTCCTCACTGCCTCGACGGCCGAGGAAGAGCGGCGGAGCCGGCGTCGCTGCTGGATCCTGAACGCCGGGATCGTCGGGCTCTTCCTTGCGCTGGTCACGCGGAGCCGGTGGGTGTTCCCCCTCGCCCTGGTGGTGGTTCTGGGCTTCGGATCGGCCTTGTGGCGTCTTACCCGGCCCTGGCGAGAAGGGAAGAGGCCCCGGCCGGACTGGTCCACACGGCACGTCCTGGCCGCCTTCGGGTGCTTGGCGCTGGCGATCCTCTTCGGGCTGGCGCTGGCCTCGGGCCTCCTCGGGGATGATGCGCTGGCGTCGCGGGTCGCAGTGGCCTATGCGTTCCTGGGCCTGGCCGGCTGGATCAGCCTCATGATCATGGGGATGAGCTACCGGGTCGTCCCGCTGCTGGTGTGGCTGCACCGGTACTCGCCCATCGTCCACGACGAGCCCGTGCCCAAGGTGAGCGAGTTGTGCGCGGAGCGATGGCAGCCCTGGAGTTTCCTCCTCCTCGTTCCCGGGGTGATCCTCACCGCCGGTGGGCTCATACTGCCGTCGGTCGCCAGTCTCCGGGCCGGCCTGCTCCTCCTCGGCGGAGGCGTCCTTGTCTTCGAGGCGAACATGCTGCGGGTCTATGGCCACGTGCGGCGTCCCGTGGTGGCTGCGGCAACGGCGGAGCAATCGAGGGAAACAATGGCTCCAGGGCGAACGGCCCAGTAGTCCCCCCGGATTTTCCTCTGCCTCCGATCTCTCCTCGCGCCCCCTGGATCCCGAACCGGCTCTTGACGAGTCCCCGGCACTCGCCGTAGGATGCCCACCCGTTCTCAGGGAGCGTGAGAGGCGGGGGATCCCCGCATGACCGGCCTCCGGTTCGTTCGTGAATTGGAACGGCAAAATCTCTCGAGGCCTGGAGGAGGGGCAGATGGGAGAAAGAACACCAGGAGCAGGGCAGTCTCAGCCCGTGGACTGCCCACCGGGCCGCTTGGCGGAGCTGGCCCGGCTCTTCCTCACGTTGGGGACGATCGGCTTCGGGGGGCCGGCCGCGCACATCGCCATGATGGACAAGGAGGTCGTCCGCGAGCGCAAATGGCTGACGCGCGAGCAGTTCCTGGATCTCCTCGGGGCGACCAACCTGATCCCGGGCCCGAATTCCACTGAGATGGCGATCCACATCGGTCTCACCCGGGCGGGGTGGCGCGGACTGATCGTGGCCGGGACCTGCTTCATCCTTCCGGCGGTGGTGATCGTCCTGGCGTTCGCCTGGGCGTACGTCCGGTACGGCTCACTGCCCGAAGCCCTCTGGCTGTTGTACGGGGTGAAGCCAGTCATCATCGCCATCGTGATCCAGGCCCTGTGGGGCTTCACGACCAAGGCGGTCAAGGGTCCGCTCACCGGGGCAATCGGCGTCGTGGTTGTCGGGCTCTCCTTCCTGGGGGTCAACGAGGTCCTGCTGCTGTTCGCCGGCGGAATCGTGGTCATGGCGCTGGCCAACCTTCGGGGGGCGTGGGCCCGGCGGACGGGTGCCGCCGCGCTGGCGGGGCCAATGATGCTGGCAGCGTCGCCCGGCGCCGCCGCGGTGGCAAGCACCGCCACGGGCGTTCCCGTCAGCCTCCTCGGCCTGACTGCCTTCTTCCTCAAGGTGGGCTCGATCCTGTTTGGAAGCGGGTACGTACTGCTGGCGTTCCTCCGGGCGGATCTCGTGCAGCGCTGGGGATGGCTGACCGACCAGCAACTCATGGACGCCATCGCCGTGGGCCAGTTCACCCCGGGCCCCGTATTCACCACCGCGACCTTCATCGGGTACGTCGTGGCAGGGGTCCCGGGCGCGTTGCTGGCGACCTGGGGCATCTTCTTTCCATCCTTCATATTTGTGGCGGCCAGCAATCCGCTCATCCCGCGCCTGCGGCGTTCCGCATGGGCGGCCGGCTTCCTGGATGGGGTGAACGTCGCGTCGCTCGGGTTGATGGCCACGGTCACCTGGCAACTGGGGCGGGCGGCGCTGGTGGACGGCGTCACAGCCGGCCTGGGGGTGGTGGCGGCCGTCCTGGTCTTCTGGCTGCGCCTGAATTCCGCCTGGCTCGTCCTGGGGGGCGCCCTTGTCGGATTTGCCTTCAAGCTGCTCGCCTGACCTACGGACGGCGGGCGCAAGCTCGAAGACGCTCTCTCTTCCAGAGGGATTCCCCCGGAGGTTTGCTGCGGTGAGGATTACGCGCCGAGACCGGAGGGGATTGGCACAAGCAGGATCCGACGGATCGGTTCCGGCAATTGTCCGCAAGAGCAGGCCTTTGCGGTGGTCCGTGCCGGTCCGGAGTTTTTTTCTTTCCGTCGTGCCGCGCGTTGTCTATATTGATGCCGCAATCGCGAATACTCCAACAATACTGCGTGGCATGCCGCGCGATAGGGGAGGACGCCTCATGGCCCTATTCATCACCGAGGAGTGCACCAGTTGCGGCGCGTGCGAGCCGGAGTGCCCGAATCAGGCCATCAGCGAGGGCGACTCGATCTACCTGATCAACGCTGACCTGTGCACCGAGTGCGTCGGGCACTTCGCCGAGTCCCAGTGCATCGCCGTGTGCCCGGTGGCCTGCATCGTCCCGCATCCGGAGATCACAGAGGACCGCGACGCGCTCCTGGGCAAGTTCAAGCGCCTGCATCCGGACAAGGAGCCGGTGCTGAACTAATCTCAGGACTTCGTTTGACCTTGACGGGGCCAGGATGCTGGGGCATCCTTGCCCCGTTGTTTTTTCGGAGGACGCCTCCGGCTCTGCAGGCTTTCCTGGCGGAAGCGGCTGGGCTGGACGGGACGGGGGCAAGCCTGCGTGGAACCATGGTCAACGTGGTGGCGGTCCTCGTCGGGAGCGGGATCGGCCTGGCGGTGGGGAACCGGCTGCCCGAGCGCCTGCAGCGCATCATCCAGGAAGGCATGAGCGGCAACCCGGAGATCATCTACACGAAATCCATGCTGGATGGGGCCGCCTCCGTCGCCTTTGCCTCCAACCTGGGGATCGGGGTGAGCTTCGCCGCGGTCACGGTGCTGCCGCTCCAGGGAGCGCTGACCCTCCTGGGGGCGCAGCTCGCGTTCCTGTTGCGTCCCGAGATCCTGAACGAGCTGACGGCCATCGGGGGCCTCTTGATCCTGGCCGTCGGATTCCTGCTCCTCGACGTGAAGCGTGTCCGCGTCGCCAACCTGCTGCCCGCCCTGGTCGTGGTGGTCCTGCTGACCGCGGCGCGCCTGTCCCTGGGTTGGTGATCCGTGCGCCGGCGGCCGATCGCACTGATCCTGCTGAGCCACGCCGTCGTGGATTCCTGTCAGAATATCCTGCCGGTCGTCCTGCCGCTCCTTCAGAATCGCTTCGGTTTGAGCTACTCGAAGATCGGATTGGCGGCGGCCGTGCTCACGATCTCGTCGTCCATGATCCAGCCGATCTTCGGGTGGATCTCTGATCGCTGGCATACGCAATGGCTCCTCCCGGCCGGCATCGTGTGGACGGGCGTTTTCATGGGGATGTTGGGGCTCGTTCCGAGCTACTGGACCCTGGTGGTGGTCCTGGCCCTGACGGGTGTTGGCACGGCCGCGTTCCATCCAGTGGCATCCATGGCCGCCGCGCATGCCTCGGGGGTTCAACGGGGACTGGGGATGTCCTTCTTCGCCGCTGGCGGGAATCTGGGCTTCGCGCTGGGGCCGATCCTGGCCACCTGGTTCCTGGCCGGATTCAGCCTGAAAGGGACCACCCTCCTGATGGTCCCCGGCTGCCTCATGGCCGGCGCGATCCATTGGTATCGCCGCGAGATCGAGGTCCCTTTCCGTGAACCCGAGCATCGGCACGGCCAGGGAACGTCTCCGATCCCCTGGGCAAAGCTCTCTGCCCTGTGCCTCCTCATCACGCTCCGCTCCTGGGGCTACTCGGGGCTCGTCATTTTCCTGCCGCTCTTCCTGCTCGACCAAGGGGTCGCGCTCACGCTCACGGGGCGCGCGTTGTTCACCTTTCTGTTTTTTGGTGCGCTGGGCGGATTGCTGGGCGGTCATCTCTCTGATCGGGTTGGGAGACAGCAGGTGATTGCGATCTCGCTCCTGGCCTTTCCGATTCTCATGGGCCCCGCGCTCGGGCTCGTGGGTTCGCCGCGCTGGCTCTTCCTGGCGCTGGCAGGAATGAGCCTCCTGGCATCCTTCTCCGTCACGATCGTTTTCGCTCAGGAACTGCTTCCGCGACATCTCGGGCTGGCGTCAGGCCTGACGCTGGGGTTGGCATTCGGCGCCGGCGGATTGGGCGTGGCCATGTCGGGCGTCATGGCCGATCTGTTCGGTTTGCGCACGAGCGTGTGGATCCTGATTTTCCTGCCGGGACTCGGCGGCCTCTTGGCCCTCCGCCTCCGGTCGCCGCGTCCGCTCGCGGAGGGCGAAAACGCGATATCACCCGTGGCCGGAGAGCTGGATGCGCGATTGTGAATTTTTTTTGAGAAAAGTGTTGACAAGGGCGGAACGGTCGTTGTATATAGCTCAACGAATGGTGGACGCGAATGCTGACAAGGCTTTTCTCCTCTCAAACACGCGTAGACCTCCTGCGTCTCTTCTTCACCCATCCCGACAACCGTTACTACGTTCGACAAATCGCTCGAGAATTGCGCCGCGACATCTCCGGCATCAAGCGGGAACTGGACAATCTCGAGAGGGCCGGCCTGCTGCAGAGCGACAAGGTCGGGAATCTGCGTTACTACACCGTGAACAAGACGGCCGCCATCTACTCGGAGATCAAGGGCATCGTCGCCAAGACCGTCGGGGTGCAGGCGGCAGTCTACGAGGCCCTGGCGCCCATCACCGGCGTGCGGCAGGCCTGGCTGTACTCCATGAATTCCCATCCCCCGGGCGAAGGAGTGGGGGCCATCTTCCTGTTGGTCGTGGGCGGTGTGGATCTCGCGGAGCTGAACGAGGCGATCACGCGCCTGGAGGACCATCTGGGCCGCGAGATCAACTATACGGTCTTCGACGAGGGAGAGTTTCAGCGGCGACGGGCAGAGGCGGATCCCTTCCTAACCGAGGTCCTCGGCGGCAGGAACGTCCTGCTCATCGGGCGCGACGATGGCGTATGAGGACCTCCGGGAGAAAGGCCTCGTCGAGGACATCAAGCCGAACTTCCCGGTGGTCAGTACGCTCATCGCCCGAGCGATGAAGGATCTGGTGACGGCCCGGGCCAACGCCAGCATCGACCGGGAGTGGGCGTACGCGATCGCGTACCAGGGGATGCTGCGGGCGGCCCGGGCGATGATCACGGCGGAGGGGTTGCGCCCGCGCGGTCGGGATCAGTCGCGCACGGTGGTGCTGCTGGCGGGAGCCATCCTGGGCGATGACATGCGATCCCTGGTAAACGCATTCGACCGGATGCGGCGCCGCTCGCAGGCGATTCTGGAGGAACCCGGGCAACCGATCTCCCGGTACGAGGTGGAAGGCTCCATCAAGGACGCGCAGAAGTTCATCGAGCGGACCGTGGAGTTCACGCGGACGAAGAACCCCCAGTTGACACTTCTCTAGCAGTCTCTCGGAGCAGCGCGCAGGGTGGGGTGAGCGAGGGCAGAGGAGCAGGCGCCCACAGGGGCTGCCGAGGACAGATCGGACGCGTCCCCACCTCAGTGAGAAGGCTCGGAACGTGACCGGGAAAGGAGGTGATGCAAGTGGCGGCCAAGAAGAAGGCGAAGAAGGCCAAGAAGAAGAAGTAGTACCGACCCTGTCTGAGTTGGCAGACTCAGGCCGTTCCCGAACGTGTGATCGTAAAAGGAGGTGATGTGAGTGGCGACCAAGAAAAAGGCGACGAAGAAGGCTGCCAAGAAGAAGAAGTAGTCTCGGCAACCTCACGCTGGGGGCGGCACCCCCCAGCGGCACTCATAGTGTATTCATATCGCCTTGGATTCGTCAAGACATTAATCAAATAATTTTTCTATATAGTTTTTCAGGGGGTTGCAACGGGAATATAAAGTCATACATGAGATAATTTTAGGCACCTTTTTGCGGGCTCTCCAGCGAGTTTCGCACTTGCTCCTGGCTCCTCAGGTGTGTTAGTGTCCTCGCAGTAACACCTTCGGTCTCGAACCCACTCCACAATCGCCCATGGGACTTCCCGTGGGCTTTTCCTTCTTCGCCCCGGGGGATGAGCGGTTCCAGAGAGTAATCAGGATACGTCGGGCAGGAGCCCCGTGCTGCTCTCGCGGACGAGATACCGGTCGCGATCGCGCCGGCCGGGTTGTGACGCGCGGGTGTCTTCCGCGGAGGATTTGGATCATGGCAGAGCGATTTCAGAACTTCACGGACGGCAAATGGGTGGATGCCGCCAACGGGACGACCTTCGACGACATCAATCCGGCGAATAAGGCGGAAATCCTGGGTGCCTTCCCGCGCTCGGACCACCGGGACGTGGATCGGGCGGTGGAGGCGGCCAAGGCGCATTTTCCCAAGTGGCGCCGCATCCCGGCCCCGCGACGGGCGGAGATCCTCTTCCGGGCCGGGGAGATCCTGGTGCGCCGGAAGGAGGAGCTGGCCCACCTCATGACGCGGGAGATGGGGAAGGTGCTGAAGGAGTCCCGGGGCGACGTGCAGGAAGCCATCGACATGATGTATTACATCGCCGGCGAAGGGCGGCGCTTGTGGGGTGAGACCACGCCCTCGGAACTCCCGGACAAGTTCGCCATGACGGTCCGGGTCCCGCTGGGGGTCGTCGGCGTCATCACTCCCTGGAACTTCCCGGTGGCGATCCCCACTTGGAAGCTGGCCCCGGCGCTGGTGGCGGGGAACACCGTGGTCTTCAAGCCGGCCGAGGATACCCCGCTGATGGCCGTCCGCCTGGTGGAGATCTTGCTCGAGGCAGGCCTGCCGCCCGGAGTGGTCAACCTCGTTCAAGGCTTCGGCGAAGAAGCCGGAGCGCCCCTGGTCCGGCACCCGGACGTGGCATTGGTCTCCTTCACGGGATCCTCCGAGGTCGGACGCGAGGTGGCCATCGCCTGCGCCGCCGAGCACAAGCGCGTCTCGCTGGAGATGGGGGGGAAGAACCCCATCCTGGTGATGGAGGATGCCGACCTGGACCTGGCGGTGGAGGGGACGATCTGGGGGGGCTTCGGCACGTCCGGGCAGCGCTGCACCGCGTCCTCGCGCATCCTCGTGCACAAGAAGGTGGTGAAGGAGTTCGCCGACCGCCTGGTGACGAAGGCCCAGGGCCTCCGGATGGGGGATGGGCTGTCGCCAGCCACGGACATGGGACCGGTCGTCAATGAAACCCAGCTCAAACGGGTCCACGGCTTCACCAAGATCGGCCTCAAGGAAGGGGCCAAGCTCCTGTGCGGGGGCGAGATCTACCGGGAGGGCGAATGCAAGCGGGGATTCTTCTACACCCCCACGGTGTTCGCGGATGTGACCCCCAAGATGCGGATCGCGCAGGAGGAGATTTTCGGTCCCACCGTGTCCATCCTGCCCGTGGCCAGCCTGGAGGAGGCCATCGAGGTCGCCAACGCGAGCCGCTACGGGCTCTCGTCGGCGATCTACACCCGCGACATCAACAAGGCGTTCCGCGCCATCGAACTGCTGGGGGCGGGGATCACGTACGTGAACGCCTCGACCATCGGGGCGGAGGTGCACCTGCCCTTCGGGGGGATCCGCCAGACGGGCAACGGCCATCGGGAGGGCGGCCGGCAGGTGATGGATGTCTTCACCGAGTGGAAGGCGGTGTACATTGATTACAGCGGGAAGCTCCAGCGGGCGCAGATCGATGTGAGCTGAGCCGGGGAGCAGGGGCAGAAGGCAGCAGCGAACCGGGGAAACGGCGACGCGGAGACGCGGGGCAACCATGGGCAGTGAGTTGCTGTACCTGTCGCGAGTGGACGTGGAGAAGGTCGGCCTTCCCATGGCGGAGATCATCGCCGCCGTGGAGGCGGTCTTCCGGGAAAAGGGCGAAGGTCGGGTGGAGATGCCGTCCAAGATCGGGATCCATCCGGCGCCCGATGACTTCCTGCATGCCATGCCGGCGTATGTTGCCTCTCCGCGTGCCGCCGGGATCAAGTGGGTCGGAAACTTCTTACAGAACCAGGCCCGGGGTCTGCCGACTATCAGTGGTCTCGTGATGCTGAACGATCCTGAAACGGGCCTTCCCATGGCCATCATGGACTGTACCTGGATCACGGCGAAGCGGACGGGCGCGGCCAGCGCCGTGGCGGCCAAATATCTTGCCAGGCACGACGCCGAGTGCCTGGCCATCATCGGCTGCGGGGTACAGGGGCGGAGCCACCTGGAGGCCATGCTGGTCCAGTTCCCGACTCTTCGGCTCGTCAAGGCGTACGACCGAGTCCAAGCGAACCTGGAGCGCTTTGTCCAAGAAATGCAGGCGACACACGGGATCAAGATGGTCGCGGCCGAGGACTGCGAAATGGCGGTGCGAGACGCGGACATCCTCGTGACCGCAGCAGAGATCCTGAAGCACCCGACCCCGGTCATCCGCCCCGAATGGATCAAGCCGGGCGCGTTCTGTATGGCGGTGGATTTCGACTCCCAGTTCACCCCGGAGGCCATGGAGGCCACGGATCTTTTCTATACCGATGACCTGGCCCAGATGGAGTTTTACCGGACGCTGGGATACTTCCAGGCTACCCCCGCCGTGCAGGGCGATCTGGGCGAGGTGGTGGCGGGGAAGAGACCGGGCCGGACGAAACCCGAGCAGCGAACAATGGCCATGCACCTGGGGCTGGCGATCGAGGACGTGGTGACGGCGGTCCGGATCTACACGCAGGCGGTGGGCCAGGGGATCGGCACCCGGTTGCTGCTTTGAATGTCGAAATTGCTTGAAAATTCCTCCCGTTTGATTCCGACTGGTCCGGGTTAGGCGGAGAGGAAGGGGGGAGCCATGAGCGGGTTCACGGGCGTGGATTACTACGAGGTGGAGGGACTCCTCTCGGAAGAGGAACGGATGATGCGGGACCTGGCCCGGGCCTTCACGGACGAGCAGATCCTCCCCA
>JACPAT010000003.1 GCA_016180655.1 Candidatus Methylomirabilota bacterium
CCTCGGACGGCATACCCGCAGAGAAACTCCACGCCCTCCAGTGCGGCTGCCTCAACCTCCTCGGGATGCGCAGGCATCGCCTCGGCCGGCTCGACACATACGAGCGAGACCTCGCTCGCTCCCAACCGGATGGCGCTCCGTGCGGCGTCAATGGCCACGTTCCCCCCGCCGATCACGGCAACCCGGCGGCCCACCTTGGGATCTGTCCCTGCTGCAATCTGCCGGAGGAACTCGAGGCCATCGAACACACCTTCTACCTTTTTCCCGAAGTCCAGCACCTTGCGACCACGCGAGAGCCCCGCGGTAACCAGAACTGCCTGGTACGCTTCCAGGGCCTTCCAGCGAACATCGCGCCCCACGACCATTCCCGTGCAGATCTTTATCCCCAGCGACTCCAGCCGCGCGATCTCCTGGCGCAGGATGTCCCGGGGCAGCCGATAGGGGGGGATCCCCCAGCGCAGGACGCCGCCGGGTTCCGGCTGGGCCTCGAAGACCGTCACGCCGTATCCTCGGCGGGCCAGGTGATAGGCGGCGGCCAAGCCGGCCGGTCCCGCCCCGATGATCGCGACACGTTCTCTGCGGCGGGAAGCCGAAACAGTCACCCGAAGGTCACGTGCCAGGCCGTGATCCCCAAGGAAGCGCTCCACGGCGTGGATGGCCACCGGCTCGTCATAGCTCCCCCGGTTGCAGGCGCCCTCGCAGGGGTGGTAACAGACCCGGCCCATGACCGCGGGGAACGGGTTGTCCTCCATGATCAGACGCCACCCTTCATCATAGTGCCCGCGCTGGACCGCCCGCAGGTAGCGGGCCACGTCCTCGCCCGCGGGGCAACGCTCTTGGCACGGCGCCCGCTTGTCCTCATAGAGGGGCCGGACCGACTTCCACCCGCCCGTCAGGTTGACCTCGGTCGTCCCCGTGGAAAATGCCAGCAGCGGCATTCCCTGGACCGGGCCAATGACCACCCTCCCGTCCGGACCCGGCCGGGCGAGAACGAGGTCCAGACACCCGGCCTCGCGGGCGAGATCCTCACGCGTTCTCATGTCGGTGAACTGACTTCTGTGGGACCTCGCACGCGGTCAAAGGCGATGCGCGCGGCCTCCAGGTTGGGCTCGACTTTCGCTGGAAGGATGTCGGGGATCGCCGCCAAAACGTGGGCGAGGTCGGCTACTCCGCCGATGCGGGCAACGGCCCCGAGAATGGCGGTGTTGACCATGGGCATGGCCCGCGTCCCCAGGCCGAGGCCGGCAGCGATGGCGCCGGCGTCCAGCGTGTACACGGTGAACTTCCGGAGGGAGGCAGTGGGCGCAGTCGTCCCAGGAGCGTTCAGCAACACCCACCCCCCGCGTTTCAGCCCCGCGGTCACGTCCACCAGGGCGAGCAACGTCGGGTCCAGCACGATGGCCCCGTCCGGTTCATACACCATCTGTCGCAACCGGATGGGCACAGCGTCCACGCGGACGAAGGCCACCATCGGCGCCCCCCGGCGCTCGGCCCCGTACACCGCGAACGCCTGACCGTACCGCCCGGCCTTGTGGGCCGCGGTGGCCAGCATGGTCGAGGCGCTGACCGCCCCCTGCCCGCCCCTGCCGTGGATCCGGATCTCAATCACGATCCTTCCTTACGAGTGACGTTCAGTGAGATGGCGTACTCGCGCCCCTGGTGAAAGGCTTTCAGGTTCTGGTCCGTAACCTCACGCGTGGCGAACCGCGTGCGAATCGCCGCCTCCCAGTGTTCCACCGACAGTGGCAACACGGCCGCGGCTGCGCCCACCAGGATCGTCCCGGCCAGACGGGGGCTGCCCGCCTGGATGGCCAGGGCCGAGGCCTCGACCGGGAGCAGGGACCCGTTGAAACTCCGGAGGCTCTCCAGCGGATCATCCGGGTACTTGAAGTGCCCGAGGTTCACGATCGGCGGCGCCACGCGCAGGCAGTTCACGATCAGGGTCCCTCCGGGACGCACTTCCGGCCGCCAGCGCAGTGCCTCCGCCTCCTCGAACGCGACCAAGAGATCCACCTCGCCGCTCGAGATGATGGGCGAGTACACCTTCCGGCCGATGCGGACGTGGCTCGTCACCACGCCACCCCGCTGGGCCATCCCGTGGACCTCGCTTTTCTTGACGTCGTGGCCGCCCTGGACGGCCGCTTCGGTCAGCAACTGGCTGGCCGTGAGGACTCCCTGTCCCCCGATGCCGGCCAGAAGCACGTTCAGTGTCCGCCCACCTATGTCCATTTGCAGCCTCTTCAGACTAACCTACGCAGACCCGGAGGCCACTTGGTCAACCGCAAGTGCCCGCGTATGGCTTATGGGTTATGGCATACAGCTCTGGCTTGACCATACGCCATAGGCCATAAGCCACAGGCGGCATCAGGCACGCCCTCAATTCTGCGGCTCAACCGACCCGGGTGGCGGGGCCGACGCCCCCACGGGAACGATCGCCTTGGGGCCGCACGTCTGCACGCACAGGTCGCATCCATTGCACCCGGTGGGGTCAATGGTCACGTAACTCAGTTCCTTGTCCCGGCCGTTGGGAAGGCGCACCACCTCGCGCCGGATGACCTGGATCGCCGGGCACCCCGTCTTGAGGCAGGCCCCGCACCCGTTGCAGAGCGCATCCAGCACCTCGTACGGCTGGGTCCGATGGAACTCCTCGATCAGGACGCAGGGGCGATTGGTGACGATCACCGAGGGACCCCGGTGGGCCAGCGCCTCCTTTACCGCCTTGTACACGTCGGGCAGGCGGTACGGATCGACCAGTTGCACGTGCTCGACCCCCAGGGCCTTGCACAGTGCCACGAAGTCCACCGCCTTGCTCTTTTCTTCTTGCAGCGTCACGCCGGTCCCGGGATGGTCCTGACCACCCGTCATTCCCACGGCCCGGTTGTCCAGGATGAAGACCGTCACGTTGCCGCCGTTGTACACGATGTCCAGCAGGCCGGTCATCCCGGAATGCAGGAAGGTGGAGTCACCGATCAGCGCCACCACCTTCTGCTCCTTGCTGGCCATCCGGTACGCCTTCTCCATCCCCAGGGCATTCCCCAGGCTGGCCCCCATGCACACGCAAGTGTGGGTCGCGTTCCAGGGCGATCCGACGCCCAGGGTGTAACAGCCGATGTCGCCCGCGATGATCAGGTCCTTCATTTTGCCGAGCGTGTAGAACACCCCCATGTGCGGGCAGCCGGCGCACAGGGTCGGCGGCCGCGGGAACGGCAGCATGTCCAGGTCCGGCGGCGGGGGTGGGGTCTCGGCAATCGGAGGTCCCGCGCCGTCCAATGCGGCCCGGACGCGTTGCGGCGTCAATTCCCCGGTCCGCGGAAGCCTGCCCACGCTGTGCACCGGAATCCCCATGGCCAGGACGTCCGCCTCCACCAGGCCTTCCAGCTCCTCCACGATGTAGAGGCATTTCACGCCCGAGGCGAATTCGCGGATGAGCCCCCCCGCCAGCGGGAACGAGAAGCCCAGCTTGAGGAAGGAAGCATCCGGGAAGGCCTCGCGCGCATACACGTAGGCGGGGCCGCTGGCAATGATGCCGATCTCGCGGTCGCCCCACTCGATGGCGTTCAGCGGGCTTGCATTCGCCATCTGGGCCAGATCTGTCATCCGTTGAAGAACCTTCGGGTGCTTCTTGCGCGCGTGCGCCGGCAGGATCACGTACTTGGCCGGATCCTTGGAAAAGCCCAGGAACGGCGGGGCCGGTCGCTCTCCCAGCGCCACCAGTCCCTTCACGTGGCTGATGCGGGTCGTCAGGCGCATGATGACCGGGGTGTCCATCTCCTCGCTCAGGCGAAGCGCCTCGCCCACGAAGGCCTTGGCCTCCTGGCTGTCGCTGGGCTCGAAGAGCGGCACCTTGGCGAAGCGCGCGAAGTACCGGGTATCCTGGGCGTTCTGCGAGCTCCCCATCCCGACGTCATCCGAGACCGCGATCAGGAACCCGCCCCGCACGCCGATGTACGAGCCGGTCATCAGCGGATCCGCGGCCACGTTCAGGCCCACATGCTTCATGGAGACCAGGGAGCGCGTCCCGGCCAGGGAGGCACCCATGGCGACCTCGAAGGCGACCTTCTCGTTGGGGGCCCACTCGGCATACACATCCGGATAGCGCGCGAAGGCCTCGAGGATCTCCGTGGCGGGCGTCCCGGGATAGCTGGAGGCGACAGTGACGCCCGCCTCCCAGGCCCCCCGCGCCACCGCCTCGTTCCCCGACATCAGGACCCGCCCCGTGGTCGCCGGTGCGGTCATGCCATGGTGTCTGGTCATTCCGGATTCCTCTTATCCGCAGATTACGCAGACCCCCCTCCCACTCCCTCCCCCTCAAAGGGGGGAGGGCTCGGGTGGGGGTGAAATCTGCGGATGATGGTGAGGTTCTTACGCCTGGCCCTTCAGCAGTTGGTTCGCGATCACGATGCGCTGGATCTCGCTGGTGCCCTCGTAGATCTGGGTGATCTTGGCGTCCCGCATCAACCGCTCCACCGGATACTCCCGGCTGTAGCCATAGCCGCCGAAGATCTGCACCGCGTTCGTCGCCGCCCGCATCGCCACTTCCGACGCAAAACACTTGGCAACCGCGGCCGGCAGTGTGTAGCGGGCGGCGCCGGAGCGAATCAGGTGCCCCGCGTACAGATACGACAGGCGCGCCAGGTGGATCTCCATGGCCATGTCGGCCAGCATGAACTGGATCGCCTGGAAATTCGCAATGGGCTGCCCGAACTGCTTCCGGCTCTGCGCATACTCCAGGGAATGGTCGAGGGCTGCCTGGGCGATCCCGACGGCGATGGCCGCCACGCTCGGCCGGGCCCGGTCCAGCACCTGCATGGCGATCTTGAACCCCTGGCCTTCCTCGCCCAGGCGATTCGCCACGGGAACCCGGCACTCCTGGAACTCCAGCGCCGCCGTGGTGGAACCCCGGATGCCCATCTTCTTCTCGACCCGCGCCACCCGGAAGCCCGGCGTTCCCTGCTCCACCACGAAGGCACTGAGGCCCCGGTTGCCCTGGGACGGGTCCGTGACCACGAAGACCGTCAGGACCCCCGCCACGTCCCCGGAGGTGATGAACTGCTTGGCGCCCGTGAGGATGTAGACGTCCCCGTCCCGACGCGCCGTGGTGCGAAGGGCGACCACGTCGCTTCCCGCCTCGGGCTCCGTGAGCGCGAAGGCGGCCAGCCGCTCCCCCCGCGCCAGGGGCGGGAGAAGGCGCCGCTGCTGCTCCTGGCTTCCGGCCAGCAGGATCGGGTACATCCCCAGGTACTGGCCGGCGTGGATCGTGGCCGTGGCGGCGCAGGCCCTGGCGATCTCCTCGACCGCCAGCAGAAAGGCGATCACGCCGGCGCCGCTGCCCCCCAATGCCTCCGGCACCACCAGGCCGAACAGCCCGTGGGCCGCCAGCAGCTGGACCAGGTCATGCGGGAACTCCTCTCGCGCGTCGATCTCGGCCGCCCGGGGGGCGATCTTGTCCCGGGCCAGCCGCCGCGCCAGCTCCTGCACCATCCGCTCTTCGTCGCTGTAGTCAAAATCCATCAGGAAAACCCAACAACTCAGATATATAACCACAGATACACACAGATGGACGCAGATATAGATCAGTTTGGTTCTGGCCCTTTGAGAAACCCGATCTGTGTTTATCTGTGTTCATCTGTGGTTGCATTGGTTCGAATCTAGTGGCCGTCGAAGGCCATCCCGTACGCCGGTTCCCCGTGGATCAGCTCCAGGATCTCCTCGTCCGTGAAGACGCGGTGGGCCTGCTTGGCCGCCCGGAAGATCTTCTCCACCAGCTCACGGGTGGGCTCAACTCCTCGCTTGGTGAGCCAGTAGATCACGTTCGATTCGCCGCTCATGGGCCCGATTTCGATCACCTGGTCGCGGCCCACCAGGCTGGCGGGCACGCCGGAGTAGACCCGATCGGCCAGCCATGCGTGTCCCTTCTTCTCCGCCTTGATGATGGCCGCCGCGTGCACTCCGGTCGCGGTCCGGAAGGCGTCCCGGCCCACGATCATGTAGTTGGGGGCGATGGGCAGATAGCACACCCGGGAGACGAACCGGCAATACTCGTCCAGCTTCGCCAGATCCTGCTCGATGTAGCCCATGAGCTTGCAGTTGACCAGCAGGACCTCCATCGGGGCATTGCCACACCGCTCACCGATGCCGAAGGCCGTCCCGTGGATCCGGTCCGCCCCTTCCTCGATGGCCACCAGCGAATTGATGATGGCCAACCCCCGATCCCGGTGCCCGTGCCAATCCACCTTGACATCCTGGGCACCGATTTCCCGGAGCATTTCCTTGATGAACCGCATCAGATGCTTCACCCCATAGGGGGTCACGTGGCCGACCGTATCGGCCAGGCATATCCGCTTGGCGCCGAAGTTGATGGCGGTGGTATAGATCCTCCGCAGGTCCTCGGGATGGGCCCGCGTCGTGTCCTCCGTCACCATCATGACCGGCAGGCCACCCTTGACGGCGAAGTCCACCGCCTCCTCCGTCAGTCGGAGCATCCGGTCAATATCCCAGTTTTCCACGTATTGCCGGATCGGGCTGGAGCCCAGGAAGGTACAGGCCTCGATGGGGATGCCAACCTTGCTGGAAATCTCGAGGATGGGCGTGATGTCGTTCTTGTGGGTCCGCGCGGCGCAGTTCGGACGAATGGCGAGTTTGGCGTCCACGATCTCCTGCGCCAGGGCGATGACGTCCTCCACCGCCCTCGGGCCCGCCCCGGGGAGGCCGATGTCCGCCGCCTGGATCCCCAGGTCGTTCATCAGATGCAGGATGCGCTTCTTGTCCTCGATGTGGGGGTCCACGACGGAGGGATTCTGCAACCCATCCCGCAGGGTCTCATCGTCGAACTCCACCCGCCGCCTCAGCGGCTTGACGTCAGCCCCCAGGGTGTTCCAGTCGTACAGCATGTGCTTCTCATCCAGTTCCATGGCTGCCCCTCCCGCTCGCGGGTCCACGGGTGGTCACCGGACGGCGTCCGTCCTGGCGCTACCCCTGGGACCGTTTGCTCCCTCTGCCTGGCTGGGTTGGAGCATCCACCCCCAGGCGGGCCCGGACAAAGCCCACCATCCCCCCCGCGGCCATGATGGCCCGGATCCCCTCGGGGAACGGCTGGGCGGTGAACGAGGCGCCGGTCGTCAGGTTGCGGATTCGGCCCGCCCCGAGGTCCACCTCTATTTCGTGGCCCTCCGCGATGGCCTGTGCCGCCTCCGGCGACTCCAGAATGGGCAACCCGATGTTGATGCTGTTGCGGTAGAAGATTCGCCCGAATGACCTGGCGATGACGCAGGCGATCCCGGCCCCCTGGATGGCCAGCGGCGCGTTCTCCCGGGAGCTGCCGCACCCGAAGTTGTTGCCCGCCACGATGATGTCGCCCGGGCGCCGCTTCTGCAGGAAGTCGGGATCCAGATCCTCCATGCAGTGCTGGGCCAGTTCCTCCGCGCGGAAGCTCGTGCAGTAGCGCGCGGGGATGATGACGTCGGTGTTCACGTCATCGCCATACGTGATTGCTTTACCCTTTAGGACGGCGCCGGTCATACGGCTCACCCCACTCTCTCAAGAGCGTTCGGCTGTTCGGGGGTTCGGCTGTTCGAGTGTTCCCACCGGACCCGAACGACCGAACTGCCGAACCGTCGAACGACCGAACGCTTTTGGTCACCCCATCAGCGTCCGAGGATCCGTGATCTTCCCCGTCACCGCCGTCGCCGCCGCGACCGCCGGGCCGCTCAGGTACACCTCGGATGTCGGGTGGCCATTCCTGCCCTTGAAGTTCCGGTTGGTGGTGAAGAGGCCACGCTCGCCAGGCCCCAGGACCCCCATGTGGCCGCCGATGCACGGCCCGCAGGTCGGCGGACTGATCGTCGCCCCTGCCTCGGCCAGGACAGCAACGATCCCCTCGTCCAGCAGTTGGCGGAAGACGGCCTGGCTTCCCGGGATGGCGATCAGACGGAGCTTCGGGTGCACGCCACGCGACTTCAGGATGGTCGCTGCGATCCTGAAATCCTCGACCCGACCGTTGGTGCATGACCCGAGGACCACCTGGTCCACGGGAAGGGCCTCGACCTGGCTCACCGGCTTGACGTTCGCCGGCGAATACGGACAGGCGACCAGCGGCTCCAGATCGCTCACGTCGAACTCCAGCGTGCGGGCATACCGGGCATCCGGGTCGGGGCGGTGATACTCGCCGTGCCGTCTCGCGCGCCCCCTGAGATATTCGCGCGTGACATCATCGGCCGCGATGATCCCGGTCTTGGCGCCCGCCTCGATGGCCATGTTGCAGACCGTGAACCGACCGGCCATGGGCAAGTCCTCGATCGTGTGTCCTCCGAACTCCAGCGCCTTGTAGCGGGCGCCGTCCTCGCCCAGGTCTCCCACCACCCGCAGGATGAGATCCTTGCCTCCCACCCACTCGGGAAGGCGGCCCCGGAAGATGATCCGGATCGTTTCCGGCACGCGAAACCAGCTCTCGCCCAGCGCCCAGGCGGCCGCCATGTCCGTGCTACCGATCCCGGCGGCGAAGGCCCCCAGCGCCCCGTAGGTGCACGTGTGCGAGTCCGCACCCACCACCAGATCGCCGGGAGCGACCAGTCCTTCGTCCGGAACGAGCGTGTGGCAGATGCCGGAGCTCCCCAGCTCATAGTAGTGGCGGATGTGGTATCGCTCCGCAAAGCGCCGCATGGTCTGGGCCAGGGTGGCGGCCGCGATGTCCTTGGCGGGGACGAAGTGGTCGTTGACCAGGGCGATCTTGTCCGGGTCGAAGACTCGCTGGGCGCCCATCTGGGCGAACACCTCGGCCGAGAGGGCCGTGGTGACGTCGGTTCCCATGACCAGGTCCAGGCCGGCAAAGTAGAGTTCGCCGGGCCGCACGACGTGGACGCCCGCGTGCGCCGCCAGGATCTTCTCCGCGATCGTCATGCCCATCTTACATACCCCTCGTGAGGCGTCAGGGGTCAGGCGTGAGCCGGAAAACCTCCGTTTCTCCCCCTCACCCCTTACGCTTCCCGCCTAACGGTAGTAGACCACTTGCAACGTCCGGGCCTCCCGCCCATCCAGCGCCTGAAGTCGGTGCGGACGCTCCGAGTTGAAGTACGCGCTGTCCCCCTCTTCCAGAACGAAACTCAACTCTCCCAGGAGAAATTCCACCCGACCCTCCAGGACGTAAACCAGCTCGTCCCCGGCGTGGCTGAAGAGCTTCCCGCCCCGCCGCTCTCCCGGAGCCACCGTGACCACGAACGGCTCCATGGCGTGGTCCAGCTTCCCGTAGGCCAGTGACTCGTACAGGTAGCCGTGCTTGGACCCCTCGCGGAAGACCACCGGCCGCTTGTCCTTGCGGGTCACGACGTAGTCCCGGATCTCCTGCCCGCCGTCCTGGAAGAAGTAGCCCACCCGGACCCCCAGCCCCTCGCAGATCTTCCACAGGGTCGGGATCGTCGGGGAGACCGCGTTGTTTTCTACCTTGGACAGGAGGGCCGTGGAGAGCCCGGCCTTGTCGGCCAGATGTCGCAGCGTCATTCCCCGCTGCTGTCGGAGCTCGCGGATGCGGGGACCCAGGCGCACCTCCTGCATCCATGCGTTGACTTCAGCCGTCGCCTTCATGCACCTGACCTCTCGACTAACCGCCAAGGCGCCAAGACCGCCATGGCTTCCGTTAACCGCAGATTTCGCAGATTACGCAGATCCACAGGAGGGAACTGCCGGAACCATCTGCGTTCATCTGCGTTCATCTGTGGTTGCTATGGTTGTGTTTGGCGGTTCATGTCCTTTCAATGCACTGGCAGAGGAAATCGCCCACCGCCTTGGTCCCGAGGCGGCCGCCCAGGTCGTTCGTCGTCCTGTCCTGGCGGACCGCCTCGCGGACGGCCGCGTCAATCAACGCGGCCTCTCGCCGGAGGCCCAGGTAGTCGAGCATCATCCCGGCCGTGAGGACCGCGCCCATGGGGTTGGCGACATCCTTCCCGGCATACTTGGGGGCAGAGCCGTGGACCGGCTCTCCTTCCCGGCATACTTGGGGGCAGAGCCGTGGACCGGCTCGAACAACGGGGTCCGCTCCGGATTCAGGTTTCCGGAGGCGGCCATCCCCAGCCCGCCCTGGAGGGCAGCTCCGAGGTCAGTCACGATGTCGCCGAACATGTTACAAGTCACGATCACCTGGAAACGCTGCGGCGCCCGCACCAGTTGCATGGCCAGGGCGTCCACGTACAGGTGCTCCGCCTCGATCTCCGGGTAGCGCGACGCGACCTCGCGGAAGACCCGCTGCCACAGGTCGTGGCCGTAGGTCAGGACGTTGGCCTTGTCGCTCATGGTCACCTTGGTGCGTCCGGTCTCTCGCGCGAATCGGAAGGCGTATTCGATGATCCGCTCTACGCCCTTGCGGGTATTGACGTCCTCCTGGACGGCCACCTCGTCCGCCGTTCCCTTCTTGAAGAATCCTCCCATGCCCACGTAGAGACCCTCGGTGTTCTCGCGGAACACCACCAGGTCCACGTCGGCCTCCGATCGGTCTTTCAGCGGGCAGAGCCGCCGGTCGAGGAGCTTCACCGGCCGCATGTTCACGTAGAGGTCCAGGCGGAAGCGCAGGCCGAGCAGGATGTCGGCGGCGTGCTTCATGTCCGAGACGCGCGGGTCGCCCAGCGCGCCCAGGTAGATGGCATCGTAGTTGTCACGGAGGTCTTCGAAGATGGGCTGCGGGAGGGTCTCGCCGGTGCGGAGGTAGCGCTCGGCGCCGAGGTCGAAATGGACGAGGTCGAGCCGGGCCCCGGTCACGCGGCCCACGG